>NZ_JBHUUP010000030.1:0-4329 GCF_042670945.1 Cellulosimicrobium sp. NPDC057127 | reverse complement strand
GCAACAGCCAGCCATGCCCACGAGGACAAAAATTGGCATTGACTAACAAGCACACTGTTGAGTTCTCAAACAACCGACACACACCAACTCAGCCAAACCACCAGGGCCCAACCTCGCTTGGGGCAACCTCTTCACTCTACCAGAGCCTCAGGGGCTTCTCCAACCCGGCTGAGCGCCAGGTTCCGCCGAGAGGTCTCCGAACGAGAGGCCGAAGGCCTCACCTGCGGAAGAGGGTTCCGACCCCGGGACCAGCCACCGTCGCGGTGTCTGTTCCTCCCTGCCGGGCCGACTCCGAGAACATTACGCGCCCCGACGGAGGAGGGTCAAGCCGGTCCTCGGTGACCCGGCTCACGGGTCGAGCGCCCGGGAGGCGGGCACCGTGCTGCGGAGCCGCAGGCGTTCGCCGGGGCGGAGCTGGGCCGCTCGGTCGACGTCCTCCGCGACCACCACGCCGATCACTGGGTACCCACCCGTCACCGGATGGTCGGCGAGGAAGAGGACCGGCCGCCCGTCCGGTGGCACCTGGATCGCCCCGCGCACGAGCCCCTCGGACGGCAGGTCCCCTCGCACGCGCGGGACGGGCGGGCCGTCCAGCCGCAGCGCCACCCGGTTGCTGTCCGCGCTCACCGTCCGCGATGCCCCGAGGGCGTACCAGGCCTGGGGGACGAACCAGTCCTGCCGCAGGCCCGGCAGCACCCGCAGCGTCGTCTCACGCTCCCCCGGGCGGCGCTCCCCCGCCGGAAGCCGCACCGGTGCCACGTCGACCGGGGGCCACGTCGCCGGCGGGACGCCGACCCCGAGGCCGTCGCCCGCACGCACCGGGGGCGGGCCGAGGCCCGCCAAGGAGTCGTGGGCCCGGGCGCCGAGGACGGGCTCCACCAGGACTCCCCCGCGCACCGCGACGTACGTCCGCAGTCCGTGCACGGGAGAGCCCAGGCGTAGCACCGCGCCGGCCGGCACGGGCAGCGGGACGCCCGGTCCGACCGGCGTCCCGTCGACCGTCGCGGGCGCCACCGCACCCGCCAGCGCCACCAGCGCCGGCCGCTCGGTCCGCAGCACGAGCCCCCCGAGCGTCACCTCCAGCAGTGCCGCGTCCGGCGGGTTCCCCACGACACGGTTCGCCAGCGCGGCGGCGCCCCGGTCGGCGGCGCCCGAGCGCCCGACCCCGATCGCCGCGAGCCCCGGACGGCCACGGTCCTCCACCAGGGTCAGCGGCCCCGGGGACAGCACCGTGAGCGCACGGTCGGCCTCGAGCACCCGGCCGCGTCGCGGGGGACGCACCGCGCCTCGCCCGGCCGCGACGTCCCGGACGGCGCGGAAGCGGACCCGCGCGCCCGGGGCGACGAGCGCCGGAGGGTCCCGGTCGACGTCGAACATCAGACGGTCGGTCCGCCCCAGGAGCCGCCACCCGCCCGGTGACGCGGCGGGGTAGACCGCCGTCAGGTCGCCGGCGACGGCCACCGCACCGGCCGGCACCCTGGTGCGCGGCGTGGGCAGCCGCGGCGCGGCGATGACCGGGTCCACGCCGACGAGGTACGTGAACCCCGGCGCGAAGCCTCCGAACGCGGCCTCGTAGACGCGGCCGGAGTGCCGCGCGACGACCTCCTCGGGGCTGACGCCGGCCCAGCCGGCGACGTCCGCGAGGTCCGCGCCGTCGTAGACGACCGGGATCTCCACCAGCGGCACGTCCGCGCCCGCGTGCGCCGAGGCCGCGGCACCCGCGTCCCGGGCGCGTCCGATCGCGGCGACGAGCCAGGAGCGCACGTCGCCGGACTCGCGTGGCCGCTCGAAGGTCACGAGCACGGTGCGGGCCGCCGGGACGACGTCGACGACCGCGTGCGGCACGTCGGCGAGGAGCTCGCGGTGCAGCGCCCGGACGGCGTCGAGACCGGGCAGGTCGACGAGGAACGCCGTCTCGCCGTACGCGCGGACGCTCGCCCCGGAGGCGGGCGAACGCGCCGTCATGCCGGCGAGCCCGCCCCCGCGAACGGCTGCACGGCGACCCCCAGCTCCTCGAGCGCGCGCCGGACGGCGGTCAGCAGCCCGACAGCCCCGGGCGTGTCCGAGTGCACGCACACCGACGCCGCCTCGACCCGCACCGGCGTGCCGTCCACGGCGACGACCGTCCCGCTCGTGACGAGCCCGGCGACACGGGCGGCGACCTGGGCCGCGTCGTGCAGGACGGCACCGGGCCGACCGCGGGGCACGAGCTCGCCGGTCGGGAGGTAGCCACGGTCGGCGAAGGCCTCGTGCACCGTCGGCAGGCCGGCCTCCTCCGCACGGCGCAGCACGATGGAGCCGGGCAGTCCCACGAGCGCGAGCGACGGGTCGTACGCGCGCACGGCGTCGACGACGGCGCGCGCCTGCTCCTCGTGGTGCACCACCGCGTTGTAGAGCGCGCCGTGCGGCTTGACGTAGCGCACACGGTCCCCCGCGAGCCGCGCGAAACCGTCGAGCGCGGCGACCTGGTACACGACCTCGTCGGCGAGCTCGGCCGCGGGGACGTCGAGGAACCGCCGCCCGAACCCGGCCAGGTCGCGGTAGCTCACGTGCGCACCGACGGTCACGCCGCCCGCGACCGCGTCGTGCACGACCGACCGCATGGTGCTCGCGTCACCCGCGTGGAACCCGCACGCCACGTTCGCGCTCGTCACCAGACCGAGCAGGGCCCGGTCGTCGGCGAGCGTCCAGCGCCCGAAGCCCTCGCCGAGGTCCGCGTTCAGATCGATGCGACTCACTCCCCCATCATGGCGCGTCGGCGTAGGGTCGCGGGCGTGAGCCACCTCGACCTGTCCACGGCCCGGGTCCGCCCGGCGACGGCCGACGACGCCGCGGCGCTCGCCGACCTCGCCGCGGTGACGTTCCCCCTGGCGTGCCCGCCGGGAGCCTCCCCGGACGCGATCGCCGAGCACGTCGCGACCCAGCTCTCCCCCGACCGGTTCCGCGCGTGGGCGACGAGCGCCGCGCACGCGCTGCTGCTCGTCGAGGCGCCGGCCGCCGGGGCGCAGCCGCTCGGCTACGCCCTGCTGGCGCTGGGCGTGCCGGACGACGCGGACGTCGCCGACGTCGTGGGGCACGGCGAGTCGCTCGAGCTGTCGAAGATCTACGTGCACCCCGACGCGCAAGGCACCGGGGTGGCGGCGGAGCTCGTGCGCGCGGCGCTCGACGCGGCGAGCGTGCTCGCGCCCGGCCGCACGCTCTGGCTCGGGACGAACGGGCTCAACGCGCGCGCCCAGGCGTTCTACCGCAAGCACGGGTTCGCGGTCGTGGGCGAGCGCACGTACGTCGTCGGCGGCGAGCGGCACAGCGACGTGGTGATGGTGCACGGCACCTGACCGACCGGCCCGGCGCGCTCAGTGGTCGTGGCCGTCGCCCTCCTCGTGGGCGTGCTCCTCCTCGCCACCGTGCCCGTCGAGACCGCCGTCGAGCGAGTCGCCCGGGCGGACCGGCAGGAAGACGTGCACGTGGCCCTGCCCGCCGGACGTCGACCGGAGGTCCAGCTGGATCGCCGCGAGGCCCCACGTCTCGACCGCGCGTGTGCGCAGCTCGCCGGCGAGGGCGTACAGACCTGGCGCCGCGCTCGCGTCGGCGGCCCGGGCGAGATCGACCGCGTCGACCGTGTCGCCGAGCAGCTCGAGCGAGGTGAGCATGCCGTTGCGGACGATGTTGTGCTCCGACGACCCGCTCGGGAGGGCCTCCGTCTCGCCCATGAGCGTGTCGAGGGTGTCGCGCCACGCGGCGACCTCCTCGTCGGTCGGTGTCGCTGCCGTCGTGCCGTCGACCGGGAGCACCGCGTGCAGGGCGTGCATCACCGGGACGAGCTCCGCCTGCAGCGAGCGGGCGTGCTCGATCGACGCCGTGAGGTTGTCGGCGTCGCGCTCGGCCTCGGCGGCCTCGAGCTCCGCGACGCGAGTCGGGTCCACCGCGGAGCCGACGCCTGCCGGGTCGGGCTCTGCGCCGCGCGTGAGGGCGACGACGAGGACCGCGGCGACGACGACCGCCGCGAGCGCCGCCCCCACGAGCAGCATCCGTCCGCGTGCGCCGAGCGCCTGCAGCCACCGGCGCACGCGCACGTGCGCCGGTGGCCGAGGCTCGGGACGGCCGGCACCGCCCCGGTCGTCAGGACGGGAGCGGCCGGACGACGCGGTCGTCGTCCGGGTCACGGGGCGCGCCGCCGTGCCGGTGCCGGTCCTCGACCGTCGCGGGGCGGGCTGTCGTGCGCCGGTCCGCTGTGCCATCTCGCACTCCTGTCCTGTGGTCAGGTAGGTCTGCGCCCGTCCGCGTGCCGCGGGCGGGCGAGGTCGGCGGCGGGCACGCAGGGTGCCCGCC
>NZ_JBHUUP010000029.1:3974-5771 GCF_042670945.1 Cellulosimicrobium sp. NPDC057127 | reverse complement strand
GCCGAAGGCCCACCCGTGGGGGTGGGCCTTCGGTGAAGGGTTGTCCGGCGGCGTCCTACTCTCCCACCCCGTCTCCAGGGCAGTACCATCGGCGCTGAAGGGCTTAGCTTCCGGGTTCGGTATGGGACCGGGCGTTTCCCCTTCGCTGTGACCGCCGTAACTGTATGGAACCTTGTCAACTCCGGGCACCTGCCCCCTTGGGTGTGGGGGTGGTGGGGTTGGTGGTTCGGGAACCGCACAGTGGACGCGTCGCATGAGTTGTTGGGGGTGGTGAAGTTGTCGGCTGATTAGTACCGGTCAGCTGCACGGGTCGTTGGTCCCCGTTTCCACGTCCGGCCTATCTACCCAGTGTTCTGCTGGGTGCCTCCCACCCTCGAAGGGGTGTGGAAACCTCATCTTGAAGCAGGCTTCCCGCTTAGATGCTTTCAGCGGTTATCCCTTCCGAACGTAGCCAACCAGCGGTGCTCCTGGCGGAACAACTGGCACACCAGAGGTTCGTCCGTCCCGGTCCTCTCGTACTAGGGACAGCCCTTCTCAAGTTTCCTGCGCGCGCAGCGGATAGGGACCGAACTGTCTCACGACGTTCTAAACCCAGCTCGCGTACCGCTTTAATGGGCGAACAGCCCAACCCTTGGGACCTACTCCAGCCCCAGGATGCGACGAGCCGACATCGAGGTGCCAAACCATGCCGTCGATATGGACTCTTGGGCAAGATCAGCCTGTTATCCCCGGGGTACCTTTTATCCGTTGAGCGACGGCGCTTCCACAAGCCACCGCCGGATCACTAGTTCCGACTTTCGTCCCTGCTCGACCTGTCAGTCTCACAGTCAAGCTCCCTTGTGCACTTGCACTCGACACCTGATTGCCAACCAGGCTGAGGGAACCTTTGAGCGCCTCCGTTACATTTTAGGAGGCAACCGCCCCAGTTAAACTACCCACCAGGCACTGTCCCTGGTCCGGATCACGGACCGAGGTTAGACATCCGAAGCGGCCAGAGTGGTATTTCAACGTTGACTCCACCCGCACTGGCGTGCGGGTTTCATAGTCTCCCACCTATCCTACACAAGCCGCACCGAACATCAATACCAAGCTATAGTAAAGGTCCCGGGGTCTTTCCGTCCTGCTGCGCGTAACGAGCATCTTTACTCGTAGTGCAATTTCGCCGAGTTCGCGGTTGAGACAGCGGAGAAGTCGTTACGCCATTCGTGCAGGTCGGAACTTACCCGACAAGGAATTTCGCTACCTTAGGATGGTTATAGTTACCACCGCCGTTTACTGGGGCTTAAATTCTGAGCTTCACCCGAGGGTTGACCCGTCCTCTTAACCTTCCAGCACCGGGCAGGCGTCAGTCCGTATACATCGTCTTGCGACTTCGCACGGACCTGTGTTTTTAGTAAACAGTCGCTTCTCCCTGGTCTCTGCGGCCGTCCACGCTCCCACCGCGAGGGTGTTCACGTTTCGGGCCCCCCTTCTCCCGAAGTTACGGGGGCATTTTGCCGAGTTCCTTAACCACGATTCGCTCGATCGCCTTGGTATTCTCTACCTGACCACCTGAGTCGGTTTGGGGTACGGGCGGCTAGAACCTCGCGTCGAGGCTTTTCTTGGCAGCATAGGATTACCCGTTTCGCGCTTGTGCGCTCACTATCAGCTCTCGACCTGGTGCCGGGCGGATTTGCCTACCCGACGGTCTACGGCCTTGGACGTGGTCTACCATCGCCACGCCGGGCTACCTTCCTGCGTCACCCCTGTTAATACGCTTACCTACTACCGGTTCGGGTCCCACGCGCCCCCGCCCGG
>NZ_JBHUUP010000029.1:0-3876 GCF_042670945.1 Cellulosimicrobium sp. NPDC057127 | reverse complement strand
ATGACCCCGAAGGGTCGGTGGGCGGGTTTGGGCGGTTAGCATCACCGGGCTCGGTATGGGCGGTTCTTCGCCGGTAGGAGAATGTCAACTCCTTGTCCATCGACTACGCCTGTCGGCCTCGCCTTAGGTCCCGACTTACCCAGGGCGGATTAACCTGGCCCTGGAACCCTTGGTCATTCGGCGGACGGGTTTCTCACCCGTCTTTCGCTACTCATGCCTGCATTCTCACTCGTGTGGCCTCCACCGCTGGGTTCCCCCGCGGCTTCACCGGCCACACGACGCTCCCCTACCCACCTGCGCCCCTGGACCACGAAGGCCTGGGTGTCGCGCAGGTGCCACGGCTTCGGCGGTGTACTTGAGCCCCGCTACATTGTCGGCGCGGAATCACTTGACCAGTGAGCTATTACGCACTCTTTCAAGGGTGGCTGCTTCTAAGCCAACCTCCTGGTTGTCTGTGCAACTCCACATCCTTTCCCACTTAGCACACGCTTAGGGGCCTTAGCCGGTGGTCTGGGCTGTTTCCCTCTCGACTACGGAGCTTATCCCCCGCAGTCTCACTGCCACGCTCTGGCTTACCGGCATTCGGAGTTTGGCTGACGTCAGTAACCTTGTAGGGCCCATCGGCCATCCAGTAGCTCTACCTCCGGCAAGAAACGCGTGACGCTGCACCTAAATGCATTTCGGGGAGAACCAGCTATCACGAAGTTTGATTGGCCTTTCACCCCTAACCACAGGTCATCCCCCAGGTTTTCAACCCTGGTGGGTTCGGTCCTCCACGCGGTCTTACCCGCGCTTCAACCTGCCCATGGCTAGATCACTTCGCTTCGGGTCTAGACCCAGCGACTATGGGCGCCCTGTTCGGACTCGCTTTCGCTACGGCTTCCCCGCACGGGTTAACCTCGCCACTGAGCACTAACTCGCAGGCTCATTCTTCAAAAGGCACGCTGTCACCCCAACCAAGGAGGCTCCAACGGATTGTAGGCACACGGTTTCAGGTACTATTTCACTCCCCTCCCGGGGTACTTTTCACCTTTCCCTCACGGTACTGGTCCGCTATCGGTCACTAGGTAGTATTTAGGCTTAGCAAGTGGTCTTGCCAGATTCACACGGGATTTCACGGGCCCCGTGCTACTTGGGATCCCCTTCGGGAGGCCACGCCATTTCGTCTACCGGACTGGCACCGTCTGTGGTCCGCCTTTCAATGCGGTTCGACTATGACACGGCTTTCTCACTCCCCGGTGGACTGTCAGATCCACCAGAAGGGTCCCACAACCCCGGACACGCAACGCCTGACAGCTTTACCACGCGCCCGGTTTGGCCTCATCCGCTTTCGCTCGCCACTACTCACGGAATATCTCTTCCTGCCGGTACTGAGATGTTTCACTTCCCGGCGTTCCCTCCACACACCCTATATATTCAGGTGCGGGTCACACGACATGACTCGTGCGGGGTTCCCCCATTCGGAAACCCTCGGATCACAGCTCGTTTGCCAGCTCCCCGAGGCTTATCGCAGGCTACAACGTCCTTCTTCGGCTCCTAGTGCCAAGGCATCCACCCTGTGCCCTTAAAAACTTCACAACCACAACTACATTATTCGCAGAGACCAAGAAACATCACCCACCGACCAATAGAGCCGGCAAGATCTGCATCTTGATCACTTCAAAGATGCTCGCGTCCACTGTGCAGTTCTCAAACAACCAACGACCCCGACCCGCACCCGGACCCGCCTACCCACCACCACACACCCCGCGCCACACCCGACCCCCCAAGGGACCGGCGCGAGCGCCAGGAGCAGACAGCGAGCGGTTCGTGATCCACGGACCGACCCGTACCAGGCAACCACCACCGAAGCGGCCGGTGACCTGAGGACCCAACAGTGTGCTCGACGAACCCGACCCCTCACCCCGTGATGTTCCACCACACCCACCGACCACCACCTGCGAACAGGCACCGACCGGCCGGCGCAGGTACTGACACCAGCGCGAAGACCCGAGCTCCTTCGTCAATGTTCCACCCATGAGCAACCACCCCCACACGCGTTCGGCGTGGGCCGTGGCCACCACGCACCAGCACCCGCAGGCACCAGCACATGTAGTGATGCTCCTTAGAAAGGAGGTGATCCAGCCGCACCTTCCGGTACGGCTACCTTGTTACGACTTAGTCCCAATCGCCAGTCCCACCTTCGACCACTCCCCCCACAAGGGTTGGGCCATGGGCTTCGGGTGTTACCGACTTTCGTGACTTGACGGGCGGTGTGTACAAGGCCCGGGAACGTATTCACCGCAGCGTTGCTGATCTGCGATTACTAGCGACTCCGACTTCATGGGGTCGAGTTGCAGACCCCAATCCGAACTGAGACCGGCTTTTTGGGATTCGCTCCGCCTTACGGCATCGCAGCCCTTTGTACCGGCCATTGTAGCATGCGTGAAGCCCAAGACATAAGGGGCATGATGATTTGACGTCATCCCCACCTTCCTCCGAGTTGACCCCGGCAGTCTCCCATGAGTCCCCGGCATAACCCGCTGGCAACATGGGACGAGGGTTGCGCTCGTTGCGGGACTTAACCCAACATCTCACGACACGAGCTGACGACAACCATGCACCACCTGTGCACGAGTGTCCAAAGAGACCACCATCTCTGGCGGCTTCCCGTGCATGTCAAGCCTTGGTAAGGTTCTTCGCGTTGCATCGAATTAATCCGCATGCTCCGCCGCTTGTGCGGGCCCCCGTCAATTCCTTTGAGTTTTAGCCTTGCGGCCGTACTCCCCAGGCGGGGCACTTAATGCGTTTGCTGCGGCACGGAACTCGTGGAATGAGCCCCACACCTAGTGCCCAACGTTTACGGCATGGACTACCAGGGTATCTAATCCTGTTCGCTCCCCATGCTTTCGCTCCTCAGCGTCAGTTGCGGCCCAGAGACCTGCCTTCGCCATCGGTGTTCCTCCTGATATCTGCGCATTCCACCGCTACACCAGGAATTCCAGTCTCCCCTACCGCACTCTAGTCTGCCCGTACCCGATGCAAGCTCGAGGTTGAGCCTCGAGTTTTCACACCAGACGCGACAGACCGCCTACGAGCTCTTTACGCCCAATAATTCCGGACAACGCTTGCGCCCTACGTATTACCGCGGCTGCTGGCACGTAGTTAGCCGGCGCTTCTTCTGCAGGTACCGTCACTTGCGCTTCTTCCCTGCTGAAAGAGGTTTACAACCCGAAGGCCGTCATCCCTCACGCGGCGTCGCTGCATCAGGCTTTCGCCCATTGTGCAATATTCCCCACTGCTGCCTCCCGTAGGAGTCTGGGCCGTGTCTCAGTCCCAGTGTGGCCGGTCGCCCTCTCAGGCCGGCTACCCGTCGTCGCCTTGGTAGGCCATCACCCCACCAACAAGCTGATAGGCCGCGAGCCCATCCCTGACCGAAAAACTTTCCAACCACCCCCATGCGAGGACGGCTCATATCCGGTATTAGACGCCGTTTCCAGCGCTTATCCCGAAGTCAGGGGCAGGTTACTCACGTGTTACTCACCCGTTCGCCACTAATCCACCCAGCAAGCTGGGCTTCATCGTTCGACTTGCATGTGTTAAGCACGCCGCCAGCGTTCGTCCTGAGCCAGGATCAAACTCTCCGTAAAAGAACAACGCCCACCACCAACACACAGCCGGCAGCAGACAATCCATACGAAGCGAACCCCAAAAGGTTCACAAAACTGGCTACACGAAAAACAATCCGACGATCATTCTCCGAAATCAACCAAAGGAATCCCCAGACACAACCAACCACCACCCCGAACGAGGCAACAGCCAGCCATGCCCACGAGGACAAAAATTGGCATTGACTAACAAGCACACTGTTGAGTTCTCAAACAACCGACACACACC
>NZ_JBHUUP010000028.1:0-8499 GCF_042670945.1 Cellulosimicrobium sp. NPDC057127 | reverse complement strand
GTGCTCGGCGAGCACGCGGCCTCTCGCGTCCTGCACCGGCTCGTCCGGCCCCGTGCCCGCTCAGTGACCGAGCCCGGCCCTGTCGACCTTGCGGTGGAACCGCATCCCGGCCAGCCCGCCGAGGACCGCCCCGCCGAGGGTCACGACGGCCGCCGCCACGAGAGCGATGACACCGCCGGTCGTGAGGTCTCTCGTGCTCACCGGGATCTGGGGGAAGCTGTTGAGCTCGGCCAGCACGTTGAACTGGCTGCCCGCGACGAGGCCGAGCAGCGCCAGCACGATCGCGACGACCACGGCCCACACCCACACCGCGACGCCCTGCTTCGCGCCGTCGAAGCGCGCCATCCGCCCCGCGACGTACCCACCGCAGTAGTACGCCACGAAGAGGACGGCGAGCAGGATGATGCCGCCGACGATACCGATGGTCTCGGGGTTCTGCGTCGCCTGGTCGGCCGCGTCCGCAGCGCTCTCCGCCGTGGTCAGGCCGAAGACGGCGCCTGCCGCAGCGGCGAGCGCCGTGAGGATCACGGCCATGCCGGTCGCGGCCAGCCATCCGAAGAACGCCGCGCCGATCTTCACGCCGCCGTACTCCTCCTTCTCCCGCTCCACGACGCTCTCGCGCTCACGACCGACGTGCGCGGCCGTCGGCTCCGCCGCGTGCTCGGGCACGTGCTGGTCCCGCGGTGCGGCCCGGTCGTCGCCGGGCGACGTGCTCCCGTAGCTGGTGCTCATGGGTAGGGTCCTCTCCGTGCCGTGGGATCAGCGTCGCCGGCCGCTCTCCGGGCCGTCCGGCAGGTCCGTCTCGATCTGCTCCTTGCGGACCTGCTCCGTGACCTGCTCGTCCTCCGTCACGGTCTCGGTGCCGAGGCGGACCCGCTCGGTGGGGACGGTCTCCTTGTCGACCACGGGGCGCTCGGCGTGCAGCTCCACCTCGTGCTCCTCGGAGGTGAGGTTGCCGCCGGACATCGCGGCTCCCCGGTTGGCGTCCGTGATGGGCTCGCGCTCGACGCGGACCTCCTCGTGGGAGACCGGGACGGTCCGGGTGACGTTCTCCGTGACGACGTACTTGCGCAGCCGCGCCTTCCCGGCCTGCACGCGCTCCGTCCCGACGTCCAGGCGCTCCTCGGACCGGGTCATCGCGTCGTCCGTCTCCGGCCCCGACGTGTCGTGCCCGACGGTGCCCGTCGTGCCGGTCCGGTCAGCGAGGCCGGTCCGGTCGCCGGCGCCCGGCGTGCCGCCGGTGCCCGCGGGCGTCCCGTAGTCGCTCCGGCCGTAGTAGCGGTAGAGCTCGGCCTCCTCGTCCGGCGACAGGTGACCCTCGGAGTCGTCGACGCGGGGCGCGTCCTTCACCTTGTCCTTGCCGAACGGCACGCGGATGTCGTCACCCTGCACCGTCGCGTCCGCGAGCGGGACGAACGACTCGCCGGTGCCGAACAACCCGGTCGAGACGGTGACCCACTCGGGCCTGCCGGTGGTGTCGTCGAGGAAGATCTGTCCGATCTTGCCGATCTTCTGCCCGGAGGTGTCGGTGACGGTGCCACCGTTCGTGAGCAGGGAGTCGATCTGGTGGGTCTCGATCATGATGATGCGCCCTTCGGAGTCGGTGGGCGAGGGCCCGTCTTCTCGAGCCGACTCCTCCATCGTGGGAGCACCCCGGGGGCACGCATCTGGGGGGGCGCCCCAGCCGTCCGGTCAGGGCGTCGGGGCCCCGAGCGCGCGCGCCTGCGAGTGGAACGCGAGGATCTGCAGCTCGCTGCCCACGTCCACCCCGCGCACGTCCACGTCCGCGGGGACCTGGAGGGCGCACGGCGCGAAGTTGAGGATCTCCTTCACGCCCGCCGCGACGACGCGGTCCGTGACCGCCTGCGCGTGCGCCGCCGGCGTGGCCAGGACGACGATCGACACGCCCTCGCGCGCGACCACCTCCTCGAGGGCGTCGACGTGCTCGACGACGATGCCCGCCGCCCGGGTGCCGACCACGTCCGGCGACGCGTCCAGCAGCGCCGCGACGTGAAACCCGCGCTGCTCGTAGCCGGAGTAGTTGGCGAGCGCGTGCCCGAGGCTGCCGATGCCGATGATCGCGATGCGGTGCTCGTCCGCGAGGCCCAGGGCCTCGGTGATGTACCCGGCGAGCGAGTCGACGTCGTACCCCACTCCCCGCGTGCCGAACGAGCCGAGGAACGACAGGTCCTTGCGCAGCTGCGCCGACCCCACGCCCGACAGCTCGGCCAGCTCCGCGGACGACGTCGTCGAGACCCCGCGCGCGACGAGGTCGCGCAGCGCGCGCAGGTAGAACGGGAGCCGCGCGACCGTCGCGCTCGGGATTCCCGGGAGCACCACCTCACCGACGACCTGCTCAGCCACTCGCCACCACCGCCATCTCCGGACCGTCCTCGTCGACGATCGCCCGACCGTGCTCGTCGTACCCGGTGGACATCATCCCAGGTCCGGCGGCGCGCCCGAAATCCGCGCCACCGCGCGCGCGAGCCGACGCTCGTCGACCCGCCAGAAGGCCTGCTGCACGCCACCGACCGTGACGACCGGGACGTACTCGGAGAACTGCTCGCGGACGCCCGACGGCGTCCCCGCGTCGTCGAGGTCGACCTCGGCCCACGCGACGCCCGCCTCCCCGCACACGCGCGCGACGACGTCGCGCGCGTCGTCGCACAGGTGGCACCCGGCACGCCCGTACAGCAGGACGGGCGGGACCGGGGCGGGATCGGCGGCGCTCACGGTCCCAGGCTAGAGCCCAGTCCCGGACGCGCGGCGCGGGCGCCGTTAGAGTGGCGGCATGCCGACGTCCCCGGGGCAGCCACCCGCCCTCCGCACGGCGGCGTTCTTCGACGTCGACAACACGATCATCCGCGGCGCGTCGTCGTTCCACCTCGCGCGAGCCCTGCACCAGCGCGAGTTCTTCTCGACGACGGACATCGTGCGCTTCGCCGTGCACCAGGCGCGGTACCTCCTGCTCGGCGAGAGCCGGCGGCAGATCGACCGCATCCGCTCGCGCGCGCTCGCCCTCATCGCCGGGCGCTCGGTCGCCGAGATCACCTCCATCGGCGAAGAGGTCTACGACACCGTCCTGTCCCTGCGCATCTACCCCGGCACCCGCCGCCTGCTCGACGAGCACCTCGCCGCCGGTCACCAGGTGTGGCTCGTCTCCGCGACCCCCGTGGAGATCGGCGAGCTCATCGCGCGCCGCCTCGGCGCGACCGGAGCGCTCGGCACCGTCGCGGAGCACGAGGACGGCTTCTACACCGGGCGGCTCGTCGGCGACCTCATGCACGGACGCGCGAAGGCCGCCGCCGTCAGCGCGCTCGCCGAGCGCGAGGGCATCGACCTCGAGGCCTCCTACGCGTACGGCGACTCGCTCAACGACGTCGCGATGATGCACGAGGTCGGGCACCCGTGCCCCATCAACCCCGACGCACGGCTGCGCCGGCACGCGCAGGACGTCGGCTGGCCCATCCGCGAGTTCCGCGGGCGACGACGGCGCGTGACCCGCAGCGGCGTGCGGACCGCGAGCTGGGCCGGGGCCGTGTGGGCGGGGGCGCTCGTCCTGCGGTCCGTGCGCCGGGCGGTCGACCGGCGGCTCGCGCGGCTCTGACCTCTCGCGGGGCGGGGTGGGGGATGTTCGCCCGACCTACCATCCGACTACCTCACCGCGTCCCCACGACGCAGCGAGCCCGGTCACCCCGCGTTCGGGGTGCCGGGCTCGGCGGTCGGCGCGCGCGTCGTGGCGCGCGACGTCACTTCTTGTTGCGGCGCTGGTGACGCGTCTTGCGCAGCAGCTTGCGGTGCTTCTTCTTGGCCATGCGCTTGCGGCGCTTCTTGATGACGGAGCCCATAGGTGGTCCTCGCAATGCTTGTCGGTGCTGGTCGGCGGGGTCGTTCCGGTACGGGGCGACCGCCGTGTGGTCCACGGTTGATCAGGGTTCGTGCACCACGAGCCGACCAACACGAGAGAAATCCGCCCCTTAGCGTACCCGCTCGCGCCGCATCACCCGAACCGGAGTCAGGCCGCGGACACGATCCTCACGTCACGGTCAGTCGAAGTGCGCGTCGAGGCCCAGGTGCCCGAACACGGCGCGTCGCGTCGCGAGGATCGCACGGTCCACGGCGTCGTCCGGGTCGAAGCCCGCGCTCCAGGGACGTGCCTCGACGCCCGCGCCGAAGGTCCCCGGTCCCTCCACGCCCGTGACCTCGGCGACGAGGTCGCGGAACGCCGCGGGGACGGGCTGCCCGTCGACCACGGGTGCGTGCACCACCTCGCCCACGACGGCGGACCACGCGAGCGGCACGACGCGCGCGATCGCGTACCCGCCCCCGCCGAGCGCGAGCCACCGCCCCCCGGTGAGCTCGTGCGCGAGCGCGTGCAGCCGCGCCGCGGCGGTGCGCTGCGCCCCCACGGAGACGTCGAGGTCGGACAGCGGGTCGTCGCCGTGCGCGTCGCAGCCGTGCTGCGTGACGAGCACCTCCGGACGGAACGCCCGCAGCACCGGCGGCACGACGGCGTCGACGGCGCGCAGCCACCGTGCACCGTCGGTGCGGGGCGGCAGGGCCACGTTGACCGCGGTGCCCTCGGCGCCGGGACCTCCGACGTCGGTCGGGTGCCCGGTCCCCGGGAACAGCGTCGCGCCGCTCTGGTGGACGGACACGGTGAGCACCCGCGGGTCGTCCCAGAACACCTCCTCGACGCCGTCGCCGTGGTGGGCGTCGACGTCGACGTACGCCACGCGCCGCACGCCCTCGTCGAGGAGGCGGCGCACGGCGACCGCCGCGTCGTTGTACACGCAGAAGCCGGACGCCGCCCCGGCCTTCGCGTGGTGCATGCCGCCCGCGAGGTTCACCGCATGGCGCACACGGCCCGAGGCGATCGCCCCGGCCGCCTCCCACGAGCCGGCGACGACGCGGGCCGCCGCCTCGTGCATCCCCGGGAACACCGGGTCGTCCTCCGTGCCGAGCCCGCGCCGCGGGTCGGGCGTCCCGTCGTCGGACGCCGCCCGGACGGCCGCGAGGTAGGCGGTGTCGTGCACCGTGGCGAGCACGGCGTCGTCCGCGGGCGGCGGCGCGACCAGCTCGACGTCCGCGCCGTCCAGCAGCCCCAGCTCCTGGGCGAGCCGCATCGTCAGGTCGAGGCGGGCGGGAGCCATGGGGTGCCCCGGGCCGAAGTCGTAGCCGAGGAGGTCCTGGCCCCAGACCACGCACGCCCGGGCGGCCGGCCCGTCGAGCGGTGCGGCGACAGGCGTGCCCTCGGCGGGCGTCGGGGCGGAGATGGGCATGGCTCACGGTAACGCCGTCCGTGCGCCGCCGCGCCGGTCGGCCGTGACGTGACGGGTCACCGGGCCCGTGGCAGAGTTGCGCCGTGGCACGACGTGCGTCGGCGGCCGGCGCCGCGAGGGAGGTCCGATGCCCGCTGGCCTGACCAGCCGGCTGTTCCAGGGGCGTGAGGTCGTCGACCGCCTGGCACGCCAGTCCCCCGCACGGCTCGCCGTCACCGTCTTCGCCGCGGTGGTCGCCCTGTTCACCGCGCTGCTCCTCGCGCCGTGGGCCACGGCGTCGGGCCGTTCGGCGCCGTTCGTCGACGCGCTGTTCACCGCGACGTCGGCGGTGTGCGTCACCGGTCTCGTCGTCGTGCCGACCGGGACCTACTGGTCCGTCTACGGCCAGGTCGTCATCCTCGTCGGCATCAAGGTCGGCGGCCTCGGCATCATGACCCTGGCGTCCATCCTCGGCATGGCCGTCTCGCGCCGCATCGGCCTCACGCAGCGGCTGCTCACGGCCTCGGAGACCAAGACGACGCGGCTCGGCGAGGTCGGCTCGCTCGTGCGGGTCGTCATCCTCACGTCGACCGCGCTCGAGCTGCTCATCGCCCTCATGCTGTTCCCGCGGTTCCTCGTGCTCGAGGAGACCGTCGGCGAGGCCGCGTGGCACGGGATCTTCTACGGGATCTCGGCGTTCAACAACGCCGGCTTCGTGCCCACCCCGGAGGGCCTGGCCCCGTACGTCGGCGACTGGCTGCTGTGCCTGCCGATCATCCTCGGCGTGTTCATCGGGTCGCTGGGCTTCCCCGTCATCCTCAACGTGCTGCGCAGCCGCCGACGCGCGTCGAGGTGGAGCCTGCACACCAAGATCACCCTGACGATGAGCGCCGCCCTCGTCGGCATCGGGACCGTGCTCTACGGGGCGGTCGAGTGGGCGAACGAGCGCACGCTCGGGCCGCTGTCGTTCGGCGACAAGATCCTCGCGTCCCTGTTCGCGGGCGTCATGCCCCGCTCGGGCGGGTTCTCGACCGTGGACACAGGCGGCATGCGCGAGGCCAGCTGGCTCATCACCGACGCGCTGATGTTCGTCGGCGGCGGCTCGGCCTCCACCGCGGGCGGCATCAAGGTCACGACGCTCGCGGTCATGCTCGTCGCGATCGTCTCGGAGGCGCGCGGCGACCGCGACATGGAGGTGTACGGGCGCCGCATCCCGCGCGACACCCTGCGGCTCGCGGTCGCGGTCTCCTTCATCGGCGCCACCGCGGTGCTGCTCTCGAGCCTCCTGCTCCTCGAGATCACGGGCGAGACGCTCGACGTCATCCTCTTCGAGACGATCTCCGCGTTCGCGACCGTGGGCCTGAGCACGGGCATCACGCCCGACCTGCCCGACGCGGGAAAGTACGTGCTCGTCGCGCTCATGTTCATCGGACGCACGGGCACCATGACCTTCGCGGCGGCGCTCGCGCTGCGCGACCGGCGCCGTATCGTGCGGTACCCGGAGGAGCGGCCGATCATCGGCTGAGCGCGACACCCCACGACCACCCCAGGAAGGCACACCGTGATCGAGAACCTGCCCGACCGTGCGCAGACGCCCGACCCCGTCGCGACGCGCATCGCCGAGCGCGGACGCGCCGAGCGCGCGCGGCGGGGAGAGGCGCGCGCCCAGCACAAGGACGGCGGCGTGCTCGTCATCGGCCTCGGGCGGTTCGGCTCCGCGATCGCGGCGACGCTCGACCGTCTCGGTCAGGACGTGCTCGCCGTCGAGCGCGACCCCGACCTCGTCGCCCAGTGGAGCGGTCAGCTCCCGCTCGTCGAGGCGGACGCGTCGAACCCGGTCGCGCTCGACCAGCTCGGCGCGCGCGACTTCCCCGTCGCGGTCGTGGGCGTCGGCACGTCGCTCGAGGCGAGCGTCCTCATCACGGGCAACCTCGTGGACATGGGCACGCCGCAGATCTGGGCGAAGGCCATCTCGGCCGAGCACGGCCGCATCCTCCAGCGCATCGGCGCGCACCACGTGGTGTTCCCCGAGTCGGACGCCGGGTCGCGCGTCGCGCACCTCGTGTCGGGCAAGCTGCTCGACTACATCGAGGTCGAGAACGGCTTCACGATCGTCAAGATGCGCCCCCCGCGGGAGGTGCAGGGCTTCACGCTCGCCCAGTCCAAGGTCCGGGAACGCTACGGCGTCACGGTCATCGGCGTGAAGAGCCCCGGCGAGGACTTCGTCTACGCGACGCCGGAGACGCGGATCAGCGCGAACGACCTGATCATCTGCTCGGGCCACGCCGACCTGCTCGAGCGGTTCGCCGCGCGACCCTGAGGCGCCCGCCACGCACCGACCGCCGGGGCACCGGCCGCTACGCGGGCCGGGCCGCGCGACGGCGCAGCGCGACGCCCGCCGCGACGGCGACGCCCGCGAGCGCCGCGGCGGCGGTGAGCCCGACGCCGGTCGCCGCGAGGCCGCCCGGACGCCCTGACCGCACGGCCTCGGTCCCGGCGCCCGTACCGTCGCCGGCGCTGGTACCGCCCCCGGCGCCCGCGCCGTCGGCGCCGTCGCCCGAGCCCCCCTCGGGTTCGTCGTCCCCGGGGCCACCGGGCTGCCCGCCGTCCCCGGGGAGCGCCGGCGGGCCGGCGACGACGGTGAACGGCGCGGAGAGCACCTCCGTGCCGGTCGCGAGGGCGCGCACCCGGAGGCGGTGCACGCCGGGCACGGTGTCGGCGGGCAACCTCGTGATGAGCTCGAACGCGCCGTCGGCCCCGGCCGTCGCCGTCCCGAGCGGGACGGGGCCCGCGAGCAGGGCGACCTCGTGGCCCGATCCCGGTGCGTGACCGCGCCCGCGCACGACGAGCGGCCCGCCGGGCACGAGAGCGCGGGCTCCCGTGACCACCGCGACCTGCGGGAGGTCGGGCGCGTCCCGCTCGTCGATCTCGACCGTCACGCGGACGCCGTCGCCGGAGGGGCCGGGATCACCGGTCCCCTGCGCCCCGGCGGCGGTGCCGGGGACCGTGAGCGCGGCGGTGAGGAGCGCGGCGGCGAGGAGCCGTCGGGTGGTCGTCACGCGTGCACCTTGTCGTCGAGCCCGGAGGGCAGCCGTGGGCCCCCCGAACCCGACTGGACGACCGTCCAGTCGCGGCCCATCCTGCCACGTCACGCGGGTCGTGCCCAGCCCGCAGAGCCCCCGGTGCCCCGGGACTCCCGGGACGACGGACGCCCGGCCCGCGCCCCCGGTGGAGGGGC
>NZ_JBHUUP010000027.1:0-11242 GCF_042670945.1 Cellulosimicrobium sp. NPDC057127 | reverse complement strand
CGCCCCGACATCGCGCGATATCGGGGCGCGGATCCACTTCTCGACGGGTTGGCCACGCCCCTGCCGGTGTCGTCCCGTTGCAGGCACCGGACCGCTGGGACAGGATCGCGAGGTGATACTGCCCGACCGCGCGTCCTCCTCCCGTGTTCGCGACGTCGCGAGTCACGGCCCCCGGGCGCTCCTCACGGTCCTCGGCGCGCTGGTGATCGCCGCGGCGCTGCTCGTGCCGTCGGGCAGCGCGCACGCCGTGCCGCCGACGGAGGTCGAGGGCGAGATCACGGACCCGCAGGGCGTGCTGGGCGACCGCACGGACGAGGTCCAGGACGCGCTCGACCGCCTGGCCGAGGACACGGACCTCCAGCTCTTCGTCGTGTACGTGCCGGACCTGGACGGCATGGACGGCCTCGACTGGGCGAACGCGACGGCGACGGCCTCAGGCCTCGGCGTGAACGACCTCCTGCTCGCCGTGGGCACCGAGGACCGTCGCTACGGGCTGTCGTACGACAACAACGTCGGGCTGAGCGACGGGGACCTCGACCGTGTGGTCGGCACCGTCGAGGACCACCTGCGCGACGACGACTGGGCAGGAGCGGCGATCGCGGCCGCGGACACGGCGCGCGAGGCCGCCGCAGGGGGCGGGGGCGTGAGCACGCTCCTCGTGCTGGCCGTCGGCGGGCTGCTGGTCCTGCTCGTCGTGCTCGTGGTCCGTGCGGTCGTGAACCGGCGGCGCGGCGCGGCGGGCGCACCGACGACGGCTACCGGGCTGGAGGCGCTGCCCACCGAGGAGCTCGACCGTCGCGCGAGCGCCGCGCTCGTGTCGATCGACGACGCGATCACGACGTCGGAGCAGGAGCTCGGCTTCGCGCAGGCCCAGTTCGGCATCGAGGCGACGCGCGACTTCTCGGCGGCGCTCGCGGAGGCACGGCGCCGCGTCACGGAGGCGTTCACGCTGCGCCAGCAGCTCGACGACGAACGGCCCGAGACGGCGGCCGAGGCCCGCACCGCCATGGCACGCATCATCACGCTGTGCGACGAGGTCGCGGACGACCTCGACGCGCGCTCCGCGGCGTTCGACGAGCTGCGCGAGCTGCACGCGCGGGCGCCGCAGGTGCTCGACGAGACGGAGCAGCGCGCGGACGAGGTGCTGGCGCGCGTCGGTCCGGCGCGCGCGACGCTCGACACCCTCGCCCGGACGTACCCGGCGACCGCGCTCGCCTCGGTGGCGCGCAACCCCGACCAGGCGGAGGCGCTCGTCGCGGGCGCCCGCGAGTCCGTCGGCCGGGGCCGCGACGCGCTGGGCACGCGCCACCGCGGGACCGCCGTGGCCCTGGCACGCGCCGCGCAGAACGCGGTCGGTCAGGCGGTCGCGCTCCTGGACGCCGTCGACCGCGCCGGCACGGACCTGGCAGAGGCGGGCACGCGCACCGATCGCGGGCTCGCCTCGATCCGCGCCGACATCGCGGACGCGGCACGTCTGGCGCCCGCCGACCCGTCCGTCGCTCCGGCGCTCGAGGAGGCGCAGGCGGCCGCCCGTGCCGCGGAGACGGTGCACGACGGCGGCGACCCCCTCGCCGTCCTGCGCCGCCTCACCGAGGCGGAGGGCGCGCTCGACGCCGCGCTGGCGCCGTTCCGGGAGCGTGCGGAGCAGGCGGCGCGTGCGAACGCGCTCCTGCGGGACACGCTCGGGCGCGTGGACTCCCAGGTCCGGGCGACGAGCGGCTTCGTGCAGACGCGACGGGGCGCCGTCGGACCCGAGGCGCGGACCCGGCTGTCCGAGGCGGTCCGCCTCGCCGACGAGGCGCGCGCCCTCCAGCCGACGGACCCGGTGGCCGCCCTGCAGCGCGCGCAGCAGGCGGACGCCCTCGCGCAGGCGGCCGCCCGGCTCGCGCAGGAGGACGCGTCGCGCTGGGACGCCCAGCAGGGCCCCGACCTCGGCGGCGCGTACGGCGCCGGCTACGGGCGGCGCGGAGGGGCGGACGTCGGCGGGATGGTGCTCGGCGGGATCCTGCTCGACTCGATCCTGCGCAGAGGGGGTCGCAGCGGCGGGTTCGGCGGCGGCTCGTTCGGCGGTGGGTTCGGTGGTGGCGGCTTCGGCGGCGGCCGGTCAGGAGGCCGCTCCGGCGGACGGTCCGGTGGGCGGTCCGGCGGCCGGGGCGGGCGCGGCGGACGCTTCTAGACGACGCACGACGGCACGGCAGGGACGACACGAGAGGACACACGATGGCGGAGAAGCAGAGCATCTTCGGGCGCATCACCCAGCTCGCGCGGGCGAACATCAACGCGCTGCTGGACAGCGCGGAGGACCCGCAGAAGATGCTGGACCAGCTCGTGCGCGACTACACGAACAACATCGCGGAGGCCGAGCAGGCGGTCGCGCAGACGATCGGCAACCTGCGCCTCGCGGAGCAGGACTACAACGAGGACGTCGCGGCGATCCAGGAGTGGGGCCAGAAGGCGGCCGCGGCGTCGGCGCAGGCGGACCGGTTCCGCCAGTCCGGCGACACCGCGGGTGCCGACAAGTTCGACGCCCTGGCCAAGGTCGCGCTCGGCCGCCAGATCGCCGCCGAGCAGGAGGTGCGCCAGGCGGAGCCCTTCATCGCGAGCCAGCGCGAGACCGTCGAGAAGCTCAAGTCGGGGCTCGCGATGATGAAGGACAAGCTCGGCCAGCTGCGGTCGCGGCGCGACTCCCTCGTCGCGCGGCAGAAGACGGCGCAGGCGCAGCAGACCGTGCAGGGCGCTCTCGGGTCGATCAACGTGCTCGACCCGACGAGCGAGCTGTCGCGCTACGAGGAGATGGTGCGCCGCGAGGAGGCCATGGCGATGGGCCAGGCCGAGGTCGCGGCGTCGAGCATCGACGCGCAGTTCGCCGAGCTCGAGTCCTCGGGCGAGCAGATCGAGGTCGAGGCACGGCTCGCCGCGCTCAAGCAGGGGTCCGCGCCGGCGCCGCAGGTCTCGCCGACCCAGGTGACGCCCGAGATCGGCACCGGCACGCAGGACGCACCGACGCAGTAGGCGACGCCACCCCCGCGGTGGTGGCGTCGCCGGTGCTCGGGCGGCACGCGACAGCCGCTCCGTCCCGGGAGCATCAGGCGGAGACGGCTCCCCTGGCGACGGCGCCACGCACCTCGGTGGCGAAGGACTCCGCGAGGCGGCGGCCGCCGTCGGCGATCTCGGCCGCGTGGGCGTCGTAGGCAGCCAGCACCGCGGCGGTGTCGACGTCGTCGTACCGGTCGCACCACCCCGCCAGGGACGCCCACGACGCCTCGGGGTGGAACTGCACGCCGAGAGCTGAGCCGAGGCGGAACGCCTGGTAGGGGTACATGTTCGACGACGCGAGCCACACGGCGCCCGGCGGCAGGTCGACGACGGCGTCGCCGTGGGCGCTCGCGACCCGCTCGACGGGCGCGTCGCCACCGGCGAGTGCTCCGAGCACGGGGTCGTCGGCGGCCTCACCGCGCCAGAAGACGCGGGTGGCACCGACCTCGATCCCGGGCGGGGCCGCGACCTCCACGCGTCCGCCGCCGGCGACCGCGAGGAGCTGGGCGCCGAGGCAGATGCCGAGAGTCGGCAGGCCGGTCGTCGCCGCAGCGAGAAGCAAATCGCGCAGCGCCGGCAGCCACGGCGCGCGGGCGTCGTCGTAGGCCGACATGTGGCCGCCGAGCACGACGAGGCCGTCCCCGACCTCGTGGAGCGCGGGGAGGGGGTCGCCGTCGTAGGCGCGCACGACCCGCAGGTCTAGGTCGAGAAGCTCCGCCCAGGTGTCGAGAGTGACGTCCGGAGAGCTCTGGACGACCGTCATCCGCACGACGCCGCGGGCGTCGGACGTGGTGTCGAACGTGGTCACGAAGGAGGACCGTACCCACTGGCCCCGGGTGGGGCGCAAACCGCGGGCGCGCCAGGGCCGCTCCCGGAGCGGCCGGGACGGATCGACGACGAGCACCCATCCGGATCGAGGACGGCACCGAACCCCTTCCACGGCCGCGACCGTCGCGACCGTGGAAGGGAGCACGAACCATGCGCACGCGAGCACGCACGGCACTGGCAGTCCCCGCCCTCTCCTTGGCTGCGGCCCTCGCGGTGGCCGCCCCGGCGGCCGCCGCCGACACCACGCAGGGCGAGCTGTCGCCCGTCCCCCTGAACGGGGTCGAGGGCGGCGGGACCGCCATGGTGTGGGTCGACGGCACCACGCTGAACGTCGAGATCGAGGCCACGGGCCTGCTGCCGGACAGCCCGCACGCGGCCCACGTCCACTTCGCGCCGGACGCCCGGCACGAGTGCCCCGCCGCGAGCGACGACGCCGACGGGAGCGGGACCCTCACCACGAGCGAGGGCGTGCCGGCCTACGGGTCGGTGCAGGTCTCCCTCACCACCGAGGGCGACACGTCCGCCGACTCGGCCCTCGCGGTCGACCGGTTCGGCACCGCCCCGGGTGGGAACCTCATGTACGAGCGCGGCTCGATCGAGGTCTCGCAGGAGGTCGCCGACGCGATCGCCGGCGGCCAGGCCGCCGTCGTGCTGCACGGCGTCGACCACGACGGCAGCGGCGCGTACGACGGCGACACGATGTCCGACCTCGACCCGTCACTGCCGGCCGAGGCCACGGACCCCGCGCTGTGCGGGATCATGACGGTCTCGCAGATGTCCGAGATGCCGCAGGGCGGCGTCCAGACCGGCACCGGCTCGACCGCGGGCGTCGAGAACGCCGGGCTGATCGTGGGCGGCGCCGCGGCGCTCCTCGCGGGCGGCGCGCTGGTGCTGCGTCGTCGTCGCGCGGTGGCGCAGGACTGATGTCCCGCGACGTCCGACGCGGCGTCGTCCCGGCCGCCGCCGTCGTGCTCCTCCTCGGAGGGGGCGCGGCGGTGGCGGTCGGGGTCGCGGGCCAGGAGCCCGCTCCGCCGCAGGTCCGCACGACGGCGCCCTCCGCCGACTCCCCCGCGCCCGCACCGTCGCCGTCCGGTCCGGCAGGTACGGGTGTGCCGGCGCCGCCGGAGCCGAGCGTCCCGCCGAGCCCGGCCGCGGAGGCCGAGCAGCCGCTGCCCACCACGGTGCGCATCCCGGCGCTGGATGTCGAGTCCGAGCTGGTCACGCTCGGGCTCCAGGCGGACGGCACCATGGCCGTGCCGGAGGGGCCCGACGTCGACCGCGCCGCGTGGTTCGACGGCTCGCCGCGGCCCGGCGCCACCGGTCCGGCCGTGATCGAGGGTCACGTCGACACCGAGAACGGACCGTCGGTCTTCCACGACCTGGCCCTCCTCTCGGCCGGTGACGAGATCGCCGTGGACCGGGCCGACGGGTCCACCGTGACGTTCGTCGTCGAGGAGGTCGCGCAGTTCCGCAAGGACGACTTCCCGACCCTGACGGTGTACGGCAACACGGACGGGCCCGAGCTGCGGCTCATCACGTGCGGCGGGACGGTCGACCCTGTGACCGGCCACTACACCGACAACACGGTCGTCTCCGCACGTCTCGTGTGACGGGCCGCGGCTAGGCTGGCGCCATGTCCGACCCCCAGAGCGCCGCTGCCCTGACGCCTCCGCGGCGCACGTACCTCGTCGTGGACGGCGAGAACATCGACGCGACGCTCGGCATGAACGTCCTCGGCCACCGCCCGGCGCCGGAGGAGCGCCCGCGGTGGGACCGCATCGTCGACTTCGCGCGGCAGGCGTGGAGCCAGGACGTGACGCCGCTGTTCTTCCTCAACGCGTCCTCCGGCCAGATGCCCATGTCGTTCGTCCAGGCGCTGCTCGCGATGGGCTACCGCCCGATCCCGCTCGCCGGGTCCAGCAGCGAGAAGGTCGTCGACATCGGTATCCAGCGCACGCTCGACGCGTTGCGCGACCGCCCGGGCGACGTGCTCCTCGCAAGCCACGACGGCGACTTCCTGCCGCAGGTCGAGGCGCTGCTCGGGGACACGGACCGCCGCGTCGGGGTCCTGGCGTTCCGGGAGTTCGTCAACGTGCGCCTGTCCGAGCTCACCGCGCGCGGCCTCGAGATCTTCGACCTCGAGGACCACGCGGGCGCGTTCACCGCGGTGCTGCCGCGCGTGCGGATCATCCCGCTCGAGGAGTTCGACCCGCTGCGCTACCTCTGACCGCCGGCTGCGTGCTCACGCGTGCAGCTCGCGGTACAGCGGGGTGGGGAAGGACGCCGTCGTGCCGTCGCCGCCGAGCAGGCCGGCGAGACGCGCGGCCTCGGCCGCGACCGCGGCCTCGGCGTCCGCGCCGACGTCCTCGAGCAGCCGGTGGACGGGCTCGCCACCACGGCGCACGGTCCACGCGCCGACGATGCGCCCCTCCCACCAGACGGTCGCGCCCGCGTTGCCGATCGTGTCGAAGAGCTGGGGCCGGTGCGGCCCGAGGTACCAGTCGCGCACGGCCCAGCCCATCGTCGTCGGGTCGAGGGCGGGCAGGAGCGCGACGTGGCCCTCGACCGTGCCGGCGGGCAGGTCGAGCGACCCGTCGTCCAGCGTTGCCGGCAGCACGACCCCGGGCACGACGGCGCTCTCCCCCACCCCCTCCGGCGCACCGACCTCGAGCTCGACCTCCCGGACGCCGACGTCCGCGAGCGCCGCGCGCGTGTGCCCGAGGTTCCACCCCGTCCACCACTGCAGGTCCTTCTCGGTCGCGGGCCCGAACGCCGTGAGCCAGGCGCGCGCGAGCTCGGCGCGGGCCGTCGCCTCGTCGAGGCCGGGGACGCCGTCGGGGAACCAGTCGTCCATCGGCGACCACACGTGCCGGTTGGAGGACCACGATCCCCGGGGCTCGCCGCGGACGATCTCGCCCTCCGCCGACAGCATCGACAGCAGCTGGCTCGTCGCGGTGCGCCGCACGTCCCACGACTTGTCGGTCGTGGGGAGGAACGCCGTGCGCAGCGCGGGCGCCGCCCGGGACAGGCTCGCGCCGTCGAGCGGGCCGTGCTCGGCGAGCGCCGCGTGCACCTGTCGCTCCGCCTCCGCGAGGAACGCCCCCGCGTCCTCGACCGGCGGCTCGGTCGGCAGCGTCGCGAGCTCCTTGAGCAGGCGCGCGCGCAGCCGCCGGCCCACGGCGGCACCTGCCGCGGCGTGCACCACGGGCACGAGCCCTCGCCGCACCACGAACATCGTGCGCCGCATCGCGAGGACCTTGACGAGCGTGCGGCGGTCGTACAGCGCGTCGCGCACGTCGGCGATCCCGAGGCCGGGGTGCCGCGCGAGGACCGACAGGTACACGCTCGGGGCGTCGGTGGCGTGGAGCGCGAGCACGCGGTCGACGACGTCCTCCGCCGTCCGGGCGGCCGGCAGGCCCGGGTGGTCGACGCGGAGCGCGAGCTGCCGTGCGACGAGGGCGCGCCGTCGCTGGTCCACGGTGATCCGCATGGCCCGATCCTGCCCGACGCCGCCCACGCTCGACGCCCCGCCCGCGGCCGGAGAGGGAGCCTCGTCGGGGTGGAGTCCGCTCCCAGGCGGCTCCCAGAGGACGCGCGCACACTGGGACCATGAGCACTCCCGAGGCACGTCTCGTCGTCGTCGACGACGAGCCGAACATCCGCGAGCTCCTGGCGACGTCCCTGCGCTTCGCCGGGTTCGAGGTGCACGCGGCCGCGGACGGGCAGAGCGCGCTCAAGCTCGTGCGCGACGTCGACCCCGACCTCGTGGTGCTCGACGTCATGCTCCCCGACATGGACGGGTTCACCGTCACGCGCCGGCTGCGGGAGAAGGGGCAGCACACGCCCGTCGTCTTCCTCACCGCGAAGGACGACACGCGCGACAAGATCACGGGCCTGACCGTCGGCGGCGACGACTACGTCACGAAGCCGTTCAGCCTCGAGGAGGTCGTGGCGCGCATCCGCGCGGTCCTGCGTCGCACCCACGCCGAGCCCGTCGACGAGGCCGTGCTGCGCTTCGCCGACCTCGAGATGGACGAGGACTCCCACGAGGTGCGCCGCGCCGGGATCGAGGTGGACCTGTCCCCCACCGAGTTCAAGCTCCTGCGCTACCTCATGCTCAACGCCGGTCGCGTGCTGTCCAAGGCGCAGATCCTCGACCACGTGTGGCAGTACGACTGGGGCGGTGACGCGAACATCGTCGAGTCCTACATCTCCTACCTGCGCCGCAAGATCGACAACCTCACCGTGCCCGGCCCGGACGGGGAGCCCGTCACGCTCCCGCCGCTGATCCACACCAAGCGCGGCGTCGGCTACCTCCTGCGCCAGCCGCCCCCGGCGGAGACGTCGCGCACCTCATGACGACCGGTCCCGTGCGCACGACGGCGCAGCGACCGTTCGGCCGGCGCGTCCCGACGGGCGACTGGAGCTGGTTCGCGCGCGTGCCGCTGCGCGCACGCCTCGTCGCCATCCTCGTCCTCCTGTTGGCCGCGGGGCTGGGCATCGCCTCCCTCGTGACGACGACGGTGATCTCGAACTTCCTGGTCAGGCAGGTCGACAGCCAGCTCGAGCGATCGGCCGGCGCCGTGGCCCGCGTGACCTTGAACGACCGCCTCGGGGCATCGACGCAGCTGCCGTCGGACTACTTCGTGCTCGTCCGCCCCGCGGAGGGCGAGGAGGTGCCCCTGCGGTGGCCGCAGACGGTCAACCTGTATGGGGCGCCACAGATCCCCGCGATGTCGGAACCGGAGGTCGAGGAGAGTCTCGGGGAACCGTTCACCGTGTCGTCCGAGGGAGGCACGGATCCCGCGCAGTGGCGCGTCGTCCCGTTCTTCTACGGCTCGGAGCTGACGGGTGCACGCGACGGCACCGCCTTCGTCGCGCTCCCGCTCACCGGTATCCACGAGACCGTCAAGTTCCTCGGCCGGTCGCTGGCCCTCTCGGCGCTCGGCATCGCTCTCCTCGGCGGTGCCGTCGCGTACGTCGCCGTGCACCGGGCACTGCGACCCCTGCGGGAGATCGAGGAGACCGCGGCGGGCATCGCCGGCGGTGACCTCGCGCGCCGGGTGCGACCCGCACCTCCGACGACGGAGGTGGGCTCGCTCGCCGCGTCGCTCAACGCGATGCTCGCCCAGATCGAGGAGGCGTTCGCCGCCCAGGAGGCGTCCGAGGCGCGGATGCGACGCTTCGTCTCCGACGCGAGCCACGAGCTGCGCACCCCGCTCGCGACGATCCGCGGCTACGGCGAGCTGTACCGGATGGGGGCGCTCGACAGCCCGGACAAGGTCGAGGACACCATGACGCGCATCGAGGACTCCGCGACGCGGATGGGGACGCTCGTCAACGACCTGCTGGCCCTCGCGCGGCTCGACGAGGGCCGCCCGCTGCGTCACGAGCCCGTCGACCTGGCCGCGCTCGCCCGCGACTCGGCGCAGGACCTGCACGCGCTCGACCCGTCGCGCGACGTGGGGATCGTGGCACTCGCGCCGGGGGCCGACCCACCGGCGTCGGTGCGCGTCGTGGGCGACGAGGACCGGCTGCGGCAGGTGCTCGCCAACCTCATCGGGAACGTCGCGCGCCACACGCCCTCGGGCACGGCGGCGCAGATCGCGCTCGGCGTCGTCGAGGCGCCTCCGCTCCCCGGGCCCGGCGGTGCCGGCGCGCCGGCCGGTGCCGCGGCACCCGCCGGCGACGGGCCCGCCCGGGCCGGCGCGACGGCGGTCCTCGAGGTGCGCGACCACGGCCCCGGGGTCTCCGCAGGGCAGGAGGGGCGTCTGTTCGAACGCTTCTACCGGGCCGACTCCTCGCGCAACCGCGCGTCGGGCGGCTCGGGCCTCGGCCTCGCGATCGTCGCGGCGATCGTCGCCGCCCACCACGGTCACGTCGCGGTGCGCCCGACGGACGGCGGCGGGCTCACCGTCCGGCTGGAGCTGCCGCTCGCGGAGCCGGCCGGGCCGCACGACGCGCCCTGAGCGAGTGCTCGCCAGACCGGGTCGCGACGATCCCGTGATGCCTTCGTGACCTCACCGTGACGCGCGGACGGCTAGCATGGCGCGT
Organism: Cellulosimicrobium sp. NPDC057127; assembly: GCF_042670945.1. Lineage (NCBI taxonomy): Bacteria > Bacillati > Actinomycetota > Actinomycetes > Micrococcales > Promicromonosporaceae > Cellulosimicrobium > Cellulosimicrobium sp. NPDC057127. The sequence continues at coordinate 1,324 of NZ_JBHUUP010000027.1, read as the reverse complement.
CGTCGTCTGCGGACCGCCCTAGGCTGGTGCCTGGGCCCGCGGTCGACGTGGGCCTGTCGCCCGGTACTCCCCGCCGGGCCGGCCCGGCACGTGCCACGTCGTCGAAGAAGGCTGAGTTCATGGGCGTCACCAGTGTCGACGCACCGCAGTGGTTCCTCTCCTCGTTCGTCCGCAGCGCCCGAGGTGCCGGCGCGACCGCGTCGGACGACGACCTCCGCGCCGCGGGTCAGGACCTGCTCGACCGCTGGGACACCCCCGGCCGTCACTTCCACAACCTGCGGCACCTCGCCGACGTGCTCGGCCGCGTCGACGAGCTGTCGCAGGAGACCCACGACCCCGACCTCGTGCGGCTCGCCGCCTGGTACCACGGCGCCGTGTTCGACGCGAAGGCCCGGGCCACCTACGCGCGCAAGGGCGGCGAGGACGAGTCGGCCAGCGCCGCGCTCGCGCTCGGCGAGCTGACCGCGCTCGGCGTGCCGGAGGACGCGGCACGGCGCGTCGCCCAGCTCGTCAACGCGCTCGTGCGCCACGCGCCCGACCCGGCGGACTTCGACTGCGCCGTGCTGTGCGACGCCGACCTCGCGATGCTCGCCGCCGAGCCGCAGCGCTACAAGGAGTACCTCAAGGACGTGCGCGACGAGTACGCCCACGTGCCTGCCGAGGACTATGTCCGCGCCCGGATCGCGATCCTCAGCAAGCTGCTCGGCCGCCAGTCGTTGTTCTCCAGCCCGCTCGGCGCGGCCTGGGAGGAACCCGCCAGGCAGAACCTCGACGCGGAGCTCCAGCGGCTGCGCAAGGAGCAGAACAAGCTGGCACAGGCAGCCTCGGCGTCCACAGCAGGCACCGTCTGAACCGTCGTCCACAGGGCCCGCGCCCGCCGTGGGTGCACGCCCGGGGGCGCGGCTAGCGTCCCCGACGTGCCCGGCGACCGGACCGGGACGGCGCGGGCCCGGCGTGGTCCGCAGGACACGACGGAGGACGAGATGAGCAGGTACGAGGTCGACAGTGCACGCGTGGCGCAGGCGAGCACGGCGGTGAACGGGTCCGTGACCGCGATCCGCACGGAGGTCGCGGCCATGATGCGGCACCTCACCGACCTCCAGGCGTCGTGGCGCGGCGGGGCCGCGACGGCGTTCACGGGCGTCATGGCGCAGTGGCAGGGCACGCAGACCCAGGTCGAGGCGGCGCTCGACGCCATCACCGCCGCCCTCGGGTCCGCCGCGCAGACCTACGCCGACGCCGAGGCGCAGGCTTCGCGCCTGTTCGCGACACGCTGACGCCGTCCGGGCACGACGAAGGCCGCCGACCGGGAGCACACCCGGTC
>NZ_JBHUUP010000026.1:0-14969 GCF_042670945.1 Cellulosimicrobium sp. NPDC057127 | reverse complement strand
GCCGCCTCCCACCGGGGAGGCGGCCTCGCGGCGTACGGGGGCGGCGGCGCACCGCCCGGGGCGCGTCAGCCGACGCGGTGCAGCCAGCGCACGGGTGCGCCGGCGCCGGCGTACCGGAACGGCTCGAGCTCGTCGTCCCACGCCTGCCCGAGCGCGAGGTGCAGGGCCTCCCGCATCGCCCACGGGTCCTGCGACTGCTCGAGCGCGGCACGGATGCGGTCCTCGGGGACGACGATGTTGCCGTGCACGTCGGTCGCGGCGTGGAAGATGCCGAGGTCGGGCGTGTGGGACCACCGTGCCCCGTCCACGCCGTGGCTGGGCTCCTCGGTCACCTCGTACCTCAGGTGCGACCACCCGCGCAGCGCGGAGGCGAGGCGGGCGCCCGTTCCCTGCGGGCCCTGCCACGAGTGCTCGGCACGGAAGAGCCCGCGCGCGGCCGGCTGCTCCGTCCAGTCCATGGACACGCGTGCGCCCAGCACGTTGCCCGCGCCCCACTCGATGTGCGGGCACAGAGCACGCGGTGCTGAGTGCACGAAAAGAACACCGCGGGTGATGGCACCGGCCATGTCTGCCTCCCTAGGTCGAGGTTTCGTCTTCCCCAACGTCCTCACCCAGGGTGGTGCGGTGGCGCGGCGCCGTGACGTCACGGCGTGCTCGTGCCCATCTTGCACGACGGCGCACGGTTGCGCGAGGGATTGCCGACGGCGCGCCGTCGGCCCCGGCCGTGGACGGGCGTCAGAGCTGCTCGCGCAGCTCGCGCATCGCCCGCTTGCGCACGGACCGGTCGAGACGGTCGAGGTAGAGCATGCCGTCGAGGTGGTCGCACTCGTGCTGCAGGCAGCGAGCCATGAGCTCCGTGCCCTCGACGACGACCTCGTTGCCGTCGAGGTCCGTGCCCACGACGCGCGCGTACCAGGCGCGTCGCGTCGGGAACCACAGCTCCGGCACGGACAGGCACCCCTCGTCGCCGTCCTGGTAGTCCTCGGAGAGCTCGACGATGCGCGGGTTGAGCACGTAGCCGATCTCGTCGTCGATGTTCCACGAGAAGGCGCGGAGGTTGACGCCGATCTGGTTGGCGGCGAGGCCCGCCCGGCCCTCGTGGTCCACGGTCTCGACGAGGTCGGCGACCAGCGAGCGCACGCGGTCGTCGATGGTGGTGATCTCGTCGCACGGCGTACGGAGCACGGGGTCGGGGATGGTGCGGATCTCTCTCATCGCCATGCCCGCATTCTTCCACGGGCGGCCCGTCGAACGGCGTCCACGGGGCGCGGGCGGGCCGGGGCGCGCGTCACATGCGCGCGAAGCGCGCCCGGGCGAACGAGTAGAGCCCGTACGCGGCGAAGCCGAGGCCCACGGCGACGAGCAGCACCGCTCCGTAGGGCTGGGCGGCGAGCGTCGCGAACGCGGCGTCGAGGCCGCCTGCCTGCTGCGGGTCGGCCTGCACGGCCGCCACGACGAAGAGTCCGCCGAGCACGCCGAGCGCGACGCCCTTGGCGACGTAGCCGATGCGGCCGAGGACGACCACGGCGCGGCCGAGGTGGCCGCTCGTGCCACCCTCGAGGTCCTCGAGGAACTTCTTCTTCCAGCCCTTGACGACGTGGTAGACGCCGCCCGCGACGACGCCCAGGCCCACGAGGCCGACGAGCACCTTGCCCGCCGGGTTCTGCATGAGGGTCGCGGTGAGGCTCTGCTCCTGGCCGCCGCCGGACGAGCCCGTCACCACCTGGAGGGTGAGGACACCGAGCGCGACGTAGAGCACGGCCTTCCCGGCAGCCTTGAGACGGTCGGACGTCTCGGCGCCGCCGCTGACCGCCTCCGTGAGCTGCCACAGCCCGAGGGCCGCGAACGCGACGACGGCGAACCACAGGAGCGCGGTGCCGCCCGGCGTCCCGGCGATCGCCGCGAGCGCGCCGGTCTGGTCGGCCTGCTGCGTCGACGCGGACCCCAGGGCGACCTGCACGGCGATGACGCCGACGACGAGGTGCAGCAGCCCGCTCACCGCGTAGCCGGCCCTGGCGAGGAGCTCCAGCGGCCTGCTCGTGCGGGCGCTGCGCGCCGCTCCCTTGCCCGCCGAGCTCGCGGTGTTCGCCATCGGTGCTCCTTCGTCGTGGGACGCCGTCGTGCGCCGCCGGGATCTCCGGCCCGGTCACTGTGCCAGCCCGCAGGGGTGCGTGCATGTCGGGACTCGGCGCCCCGTGCGAGCACATCACGATTTGATAACGTCGCGCAGATGCCCCGCACCTCCTCACGTCTCGCCGCGCTCGACGGGCTCCGGTTCGCCGCGGCGGCAGCGGTCCTCCTCTACCACTTCGTCGCGGTCAACCACCACGCGTGGGGTCAGCGGACGGGCGAGGCGATGCCCGGCGTGCAGCAGGTCGCGGCCTTCGGGTCGTTCGGCGTCCAGCTCTTCTTCGTGATCAGCGGCTTCGTCATCCTCCTGACCGCGTGGGGTCGAGACGTCCGGGCGTTCGCCGCCTCCCGAGCCGGCCGGCTGCTGCCCGCCTACTGGGCGTCGGTGCTCCTGACCCTCGTGCTGCTGGTGCTCGTGATCCCCGGCCGGCGCGAGGTGGACGTGCCGCAGGCCGTCCTGAACCTCACGATGGTGCAGCGGGCGTTCGGCGTGGAGGACGTCGAGGCCGTCTACTGGACGCTCTGGTCCGAGCTGCGGTTCTACGTGCTCGTCGGCGTGCTCGTCGCGGTGGGGCTCACGCGTGGCCGGGTGCTCGCGTTCGTCACCCTGTGGCCGGTCCTGGGGGCGGTCGCGACCCAGACCGGCTCGGACCTCCTCGCGACGGTGCTCGTCGCCGCGGACGCGCCGCTGTTCGCGGGCGGCATGGTGCTGTTCCTCCTCTCGCGCGAGCCGCGCTCACCGGTCCTGTGGCTCGCCCTCGGGCTCAACATGGCCCTAGCCGCGGCACACTCGGGCCGCATCCAGGCGGTGCGGATCGAGAACAGCACAGATCTCGCGCTCGGTCCGGCGACGTACTGGACGGCGGTGGTCGTGTGCTTCAGCCTGGTCGCGGCCGCGACCCTCACCCCGCTCGCGCGCGTCCCGTGGGCCTGGCTGACGACGCTCGGTGCCCTCACGTACCCGCTGTACCTCGTGCACTCCTCGTGGGGCCGCTGGGTCATCGAGTCCGTGCACCCGTACCTGCCCGGCTGGGCGACGCTCGCCGTCGCGACGGCGGTGTGCCTCGGGCTCGCGCTCGCGCTCCACCGGCTCGTCGAGCGTCCGCTCGGGCCCCGGCTGCGCCGGGCGGTCGAGCACGACCTGCGGCGCGGTGCACGGACGACGGCGGGTGGCGCTCACCCCGCGCCCGTGCTGCCCGCCGGCTCGTCCGTCAGGTAGTCGCGCAGCACGACGGCCTGGTTCTCCGTCGCGTCGCGCGCCCCGTACAGGAGCGTCACGACGTCGTGCCGGGCCACGATCTCGCGCAGCTCCGCGACCGCCGGGTTGTCGTCCAGCTCGGCTCGGTAGCGGCGCACGAACTCGGCGAACCGCGGGGTCTCGTGGTGGAACCAGCGCCGCAGCTCGTCCGACGGCGCGACGTCCTTGAACCAGAGGTCGGCCCGGGCGCGCTCCTTGCTCACACCGCGCGGCCACAGCCGGTCCACCAGCACGCGGTAGCCGTCGTCGTCCGACGCGTCGTCGTGGACGCGCTTGGTGCGGATGTCCATGGTGACCATCACACCGCGCCGAGCAGCAGACCGCACCAGCTCGACAGCGGACGCGCCGAACGCGACACGGCCGGGCGATATGCTCGCGGCGCGCCCCGTTAGCTCAGCTGGTCAGAGCAGGAGACTCATAATCTCTCGGTCGCGGGTTCAAGTCCTGCACGGGGCACCAGACTTGGCGAATCTTCAACGAATGCCGCGAGCGCCGCGTGCCTGGGTCCAGCTGGTCGCGTGGCTCGCGCAGCACCTTCCGCACCGCACCGCACCGCACTGCACCGGGAAGAGGAACGAGTAGGTGATTCCCCTCGCCCGGTAGCCGACGGCCTGTCGGCCGGCGTGCCCGACTACGGCGCATCCTCCCAGCGCGGGCGAAGCGCACCGTCGTCTCGAGGGGACGCTGGCACCTCTCTCGGTTTGATCGGATCGTTCCAGCGCTCGAAGTAGCGCATGATCGCTGTGTCGTCGGTGATGTCGACGCGGAGCCACTCGGAAGCGGCCATCCTCGACCGCTCGTCGCAGAGTGCAGGGTTATTGACCCGCGGATGATCAGCGACGTCGGTCAGTTCCGCCCACAGCCGGTACGCCAGCCCACCGAGGTCAGCGGTATCGATCACTCCACGAGCTATCTCCGTCGCCGCGTCACGACCGACCTCGTACGGGATGCTCAGGGGGGCAAGGACCCTGTGTGCCGCGCCGGTCATGATCGCGTAGAGCCTGGAGTTCGCGCCGCCAGTCGTCATGGCACGAGAGTAGGTTCACGAAGTCACGCGGCGATGGCCAGATCGGTGGCTTTGTCCGGAGTGTGTCTCGCTCACTCGGATCAGAACTGATCGCCGCTTGGTCACGAGAAGCGCTCTCGGGCCGAGCGGCGAGTCGGAAGTGTTCGACAGAAAGGGGCGGCGCCGGCCAGCAGACGGTCCCCGCCCGTCGCGTGTGAGCCCGCTGCAGGCGTCCCGCACGGTCTCTTGCCGTTCGGCGCCGTCGCACGCTCGTCCGCTCTGACACAGCCATCGTCCAAAGCACGTCGTCCCAAGGGTCCAGGCCGAGCATGCTTCGGCGCTGTCATGGCCGTCCCCTTCCGGCCACGTCCTCAGTCTTGCTCGGCGTACGACGCCGATCGTTCTCGACGCAACGGCTACGGTGGGGCCGTGTCCTGGTTCCGCCGCCCCTCGCTGCCCGACGACGTCCGCCGGGCTCTCGACCTGCCTGCCGGTGACCGCGTGCTGGCGTCGGCAGAGCTCGTGGACGGCTCGTGGGCGGTGGCCACGCGCGGGTCGCTCGTGACGAGCGACGGGGCTGGGCGTTCCGTCCTGGCGCGCCCGTGGTCCGACGTCGACCGGGCCGCGTACGCGCCGGAGTCGTCGACGATCACGGTCACCTGGGTCGACGACGCACCGCCGCTCGCGCTGCGCCTCGTCGACTCCCGCCGCAGCGGCCTCGCGCAGACGCTGCGCGAGCGCGTGCAGTCGTCGGTGGTGCTCGCGGAGACCGTGACGTTCGCCGCAGGACGGACCGCTCGCGTCGCGGTGCGGCGCGACCACGACGGCGCGCTCTTCTCCCAGGTGATCGCCGAGCCCGGCGTCGACCTGCACGACCCCGAGGTCGCCGCGCGGGTCGACGCGGCCGAGGGTCGGGTGCGGTCGGCGTCCGGACTACCCCTGTGAGCCTGCTAGAGTTTTCCCCGCCGCCACGGTGAAGCCGTGGCCGGTCCCGCGTAGCTCAGCTGGCAGAGCATCCGACTGTTAATCGGACGGTCGTAGGTTCAAGTCCTACCGCGGGAGCCCACGTCGAGAGCCCGGAACCACTGGTTCCGGGCTCTTCGCACGTCTGGAGCCCGGTGGCTCTCGGCGTCAGGCGACGTCGCCCTCGCGCAGCGTGCGACGCTCGGCCTCCAGCGCGAGGAGCTGCGCGAACGCCTCCTGGTACCCGTCGGCCGAGGGGTCGAGACGCTGGAGCCGACTCTTGGCGTCGGCGATGCGGCGCGTGAGGCCGAGGTCGACGAGCCCGCGCACCACGCCGGCGACGTAGCCGCCGACGACGTTCTCGCGGTCCTCGGGCAGCGGCGCGACGGCGAGCTGGGTGACGAGCGCGCGCACGGGCTCGGCCGCCTGCTCGGCGACCGCCTCGACCCAGCGCACCTCGCCGAGCGTGGCCCCCTCGCGCACTCCCCCGGCGGCGCGGATCGCGGCGTGCACGGCCTGCCACGCGGGCACGGCGAACGCGTCGTCGCCGAGCGTGTCGAACACGGGAGGCACGTGCTGCGGGTACTGCAGCACGGCGATGAGCGCGAGGCGCTCACGCCGTGCGACGGGGTCGCGCGGGTCGGGCGCGGGCAGCGCGGGGGCGGAGGACTCGTCCCCCGCCTGGCCGGAGCGCGCGTCGTCGGCACCGGGGCGCGACGAGCGGACGGGTCCGGGCGTGGTGCGGCGGCTCGCGGACGAGATCTCCTGACGCACGCGGTCCGTGTCCATCCCGATCCAGCCTGCGAGCAGTCGCGCGTACTCGGGCCGCAGCGCGGCGTCGCGGATCCCCGCGACGATCGGTGCCGCGGCACGCAGTGCACCCACGCGGCCCTCGGCGGTGTCGAGGTCGAACGAGGCGAGCGTGGTGCGGACCACGAACTCGAACAGGGGCTGGCGGCCGTCGACGAGCGCGCGCACCGCGTCGGGCCCACGGGCCATGCGCAGCTCGCACGGGTCCATGCCGCCGGGCTCCACGGCCACGAACGTCTGGGCGTAGAAGCGCTGGTCCTCGCCGAACGCCCGCACGGCGGCCTTCTGCCCGGCCGCGTCGCCGTCGAACGTGAAGATGACCTCGCCGCCGACCGTCGCGCCCGACGCGAGCTGCATGCCGCCGCCCGCCGTGGTGTCGCCGAGGAGGCGCCGGACGATGCGCGCGTGGTCGGTGCCGAACGCCGTGCCGCACGTCGCGACGGCCGTCGTCACACCCGACAGGTGCGCCGCCATGACGTCCGTGTAGCCCTCGACGACGACGACCCGCTTCTGCTTGGCGATCTCCCGCTTGGCCTGGTCGATCCCGTACAGCACCTGCGACTTCTTGTAGAGCGGGGTCTCGGGGGTGTTGAGGTACTTCGGCCCCTGGTCCTCCTCGTACAGGCGGCGGGCACCGAACCCGACGATCTCGCCCGTCACGTCGCGGATCGGCCACACGAGCCGGCCGCGGAAGCGGTCGTAGATCCCGCGCTGCCCCTGGCTCATCAGGCCGGACGCGACGAGCTCGGCCTGCGTGAAGCCCCGGCCCTGGAGGTGCCGCTGGAGGTTGTCCCACCCCGTGGGCGCGTACCCGACGCCGAACCGCTCGGCGTCGGAGCGGTCGAAGCTGCGCTCGGCGAGGAACCCGCGCGCCGCGCCCGCCCCCGGACCCATGAGCTGCTCGGCGAAGTACTGCGCGGCCACGCGGTGCGCCTCGAGCAGCCGCTGGCGCCGGCCGGGCTCCTCGCGCGGCCGCGGGGCGCCGTTCCCGCGCCCCGACTCCTCGTAGCGCAGCCGGACGCCGACACGGTCCGCGAGGTACTCGACGGCGTCGGTGAACGTCAGGCCGTCGACCTTCTGGACGAACGAGATGACGTCGCCGCCCTCGCCGCACCCGAAGCAGTGCCACCGGCCGACCCCGGGCCGCACGTGGAAGGACGGGGTGCGCTCGTCGTGGAAGGGGCACAGGCCCTTCATCGAGCCGACACCCGCGGGCTTGAGCGTCACGTGCGCGGAGACGATCTCGTCGATCCGTGCGCGGTCGCGGACGGCGTCCACGTCCTCGCGTCGGATCAGGCCAGCCACGAGGCGAGTCTAAGCGCCGGGAGCCCGTCCGGTGAGCGTGCTGTGCAGGGCCTCGCGCCGGGCGTCCCCGGAGGCGGCGCAGCGGCGCGCGTAGGCGCCGGGGGTCGTGCCCGTGGCCCGGAGGAAGTCCGTGCCGAGGTGCGCCTGGTCGTAGTAGCCGACGGCGGTCGCGAGCCCCGCGAGGTCCTGGTCGGGATCGGCGGCGAGCATCTCCGCGGCGAGGTGCACGCGGTGTCGTTGCAGCACCCACTTGGGGCTCACGCCCACGTACGCGGCGAACAGCCGCTGCAGGGAGCGCGGCGTCGAGCCCGTGACCGCGGCGAGGTCGGCGACGCCCGCTCCCGGGGCGAGCTCGCCCGCGACGAGCGCCGCGATGGTGGCGTGGACCCGCCCGAGGTCACGGGTCGCGCGAGGAGTGCGCACACACTCGGCCCGCTCCCGCAGCAGGCCCTCCACGAGGTCGGCCGCACCGTGCTCGTCGCCGCGCTCGGCCAGGGCGACGGCGCGCAGCCCCGTCGCGCCCGCCGCCGTGCCGAGGAACGACGCGGCGTCGACGCGCACGCCGGGCCGGACGGCGTCGGCCGAGCCGAGCAGGACGCGGAACGCGCCCGGGCGCAGCTTCGTGCCGACCACGGCACCCGCACCGGTGAGCGTGCGCTCGAACAGGCCCGACGGGATCCCGTGGGCGACGTACCCCGACGCCTCGGCGACGACGTTCGCAGCGGGGTGCGGCACGACCACCTGCGTGAAGCCCTCCCCCGGCGGCAGGTCCCAGCGCACGACCCAGTGCCGCTCGACGAGGTCCGCGAGGTCCGGGGCCGGGTCGAGCCGCACGAGCGCGAAGCCGCGCCTCGCCCCGGCGGGGTCCACGATCCCGCGGAGCGACGTCGTCGGCCGTTCGAACACGTGTCGCATTCCTCCAAGACTCCCACCGGTCGCCGACACGAGCATGGTGCCCCCGGGACGGTCCCGGGGACGGGTGCACGGACCGCTCGGTCCGGGCACCGAGCACGGAGGAGGACACCATGGAGATGTCGGCGCTGCACCCCAACGTGACGGTGCGCGGGGCGCGCGAGGCGATCGCGTTCTACGAGGCGGCCCTCGGTGCCGAGGTGATCGACACGATCACCGCCGGGGACGCCGTGATCCACTCGGACCTGCGCCTGCGGTCGGCCGCGGGGACGTCGACGTTCACGGTCGCCGAGGCGTTCCCGCCGGACTCGGCGGCACCCGAGCCGGGGGCGCCCACGTCGGCGTCGTTCACGGTGCCCGTCGCGGACACCGACGCCGCCTGGCGGCGCGCGGTCGACGCGGGGGCGACGTCCCTCGCCGAACCCGGGGACTGGTTCGAGGGCTTCCGCCAGGCGGCCGTCCGCGACCCCTTCGGCCACCGCTGGTACCTCGTCACGGTCGCGGGCTCGGTGACGGCCGAGGACGTGCAGCGCGCGAGCGACGCGTGGGTGAGCGGGCGCGCAGGCGCCTGAGCGTCAGGCCGGCGGGCGCACCAGGCGCGCGTGCAGCTGCATCGCCGACACGTCGGTGAGGGACGCGACCTGGTCGATCACCACGCGCAGCCGTGCGGCGTCGTCGGCAGCGGCGTCCCAGTCCGCCGCGAACGACGGCTCCAGGGCGATCGGCGCCCGGTCGGCGAGGACGTGCACGAGGTCCGCGATCAGCTCGCGCTGACGCTGGTACAGCGGCTCCTGCTCGCGCGGCGCCATGACGTACGCGACGGCGATGCCCTTGAGCACGAGGATCTCCGCGACGGTCTCGTCCGGTACGACGAGCCGTGCGGCGTACCGGGTGAGCGGCCCGTCGCCGTAGACGGCGCGCGTGGCCTCCTGCGCCGCGCCGGTGAACCGGCCGATGAGCTGGCTCGTCGCGTCCTTGAGCGCGGACAGGGCGCGGCGCGACCCGTCGAAGCCGGTGAGGAGGTGGCCCGTCCTCTGGAGGCGGTCGATCGCGGCCTCGAGCGCGGCCGTGTCCTGCGCGGTGCCGTACCAGGCGTGGACGGCGCGCACGACGCGGTCGCGCTCCTCCGCGTCGTCGAGCACCGCGAGCTCGAGGCGCCCGCCGACGACCGCGTCCTCGACGTCGTGGACCGAGTACGACACGTCGTCGGCGAGGTCCATGACCTGCGCCTCCAGGCACTTGACCTGCCGGGGCGCGCCCGCGCGCAGCCAGTCGAAGGCCGGCCGGTCGTCCTCGTACACGCCGAACTTGTGGGTCTCGCGACCGTCCGCGCGGGTCGGGCCCTCCCCCGCTCCCCACGGGTACTTCACGCTCGCGTCGAGGCTCGCACGCGTGAGGTTGAGGCCGACTGCGCGGCCGTCGTCGGTCACGACCTTCGGCTCGAGACGGGTCAGGAGGCGCAGCGTCTGCGCGTTGCCCTCGAAGCCGCCGATGTCGACCGACAGGTCCGCGAGCGCCCTCTCGCCGTTGTGGCCGAAGGGCGGGTGCCCGAGGTCGTGCGCGAGGCACGCGGTGTCGACGATGTCGGGGTCGCAGCCGAGCGCCTTGCCGATCTCGCGCCCGACCTGGGCGACCTCGAGCGTGTGCGTGAGGCGCGTGCGCACGAAGTCGTCGCTGCCGGGGCCGAGCACCTGCGTCTTCGCCCCGAGGCGCCGCAGCGCCGAGGAGTGGACGATGCGGGCCCGGTCGCGCTCGAAGGGGCTGCGGGCACGGGACTTGGGCGCCTCGACGTACCAGCGCTCGGTGTCGGCGTCGGTGTACGACGCCGTCCCCTCCTCGCCGGGCGCCGGCCGCGGGACCGTCCCGACCACGGAGGAGTCGAACGCGCCTTGCTCGAAGGTCTGCACGGGGTCAGCGTAGCGAGGAGCGCGGCCCCTCCCGCGCGCGGGCTCGCCCCTGTGCACGCAGCGCTCAGGTGAGGCGCCACACCCCGACGGCGGGGCCGTCGCCCGCCAGCCGCCACGCGCCGTCGTGCACGGACAGGCCGAGGTCGCCGTGCAGCCGCTCGGCCTCGCGGGCGCCGCCCACGATTGCCGGGTGGAGCCGGACGCCCGGCCACGGGGTGCGGGCGACGGCGACGAGGACGCGTTCGTCCGGGGTCTCGCGCAGGTAGACGAGCGCGTCGTCGTCGACGTGGACCCAGCGCAGACCGCCGCGGCGCAGCGCGGCAGAACCGCGGCGGACGGCGATCAGCGACCGGTAGACGTCGAACGTCGCCGCGTCCCAGCGCTCGGGCGAGTCCCACGGCATGGTCGCGCGCGCGTGCTCGCCGTTGATCCCGGTGAGCCCCACCTCGTCGCCCGCGAACACGACGGGCGTGCCGGGGTAGGTCATGAGGAGCGTCACCGCGACCTCGACGAGGTCGAGCGACCCGACGATCGAGCGCAGGCGCGGGGTGTCGTGCGACCCCAGCATGTTCCACTGCGCCGCGGTGACACGCCACGGGACGGCGGCGTCGAAGTCGCGCATGGCCTCGACGACGGAGCCCCCGCCGCGCCGGGGCGTGCGCACGGGCAGGCCGAGGTACGGCACGGCCGAGTCCTGCGGCGCGAGCCACGTCCACACGGGCCGCGTGAACGCCGAGTAGTTCATGTTCGCGTGCCAGCCGTCGCCCGCGAGGTCGCCCGTGGCGTCGTGGAAGTGCTCGGCGACGAGCGCGGCGTCGGGGTCGATCGCGCGCATCGTCGCGCGCAGCGTGCGCGCGACCTCGTGCGTGCGGTCCTCGGCGCCGTACCGGCCGGTCATGTTCGCGACGTCGATGCGCCAGCCGTCCAGGCCGAACGGCTCGCGCAGGTAGCGGCCCACGACGGAGTCCGGACCGGAGATCATGCGCTCCGCGAGCTCGCGCGAGCCGTACGACAGCTTGGGCAGAGACGCGTGCTCGAGCCACCCGACGTAGCCGGGGTCGTCGTCGGTCCAGTAGTAGAAGTCGCGCTCCGGGGCGCGCTCGTCCGCGCGCGCCCGGGCGAACCACTCGTGCCCGTCCCCCGTGTGGTTCGTGGTGAGGTCGCCCATGACGCGCAGCCCCCGGGCGTGCGCGGCGCGGATCAGCGACGCGTACGCCGCGTCGCCGCCGAGCACCGGGTCGACGTGGCCGAACGTGCCCGCGTCGTACCGGTGGTTGGACCGGCCGGGGAACACCGGCGTCGTGTAGAGGGTGGAGACGCCGAGAGCGACGAGGTGGTCGAGCCGCTCCTCGATGCCGGCGAGGTCGCCGCCGTAGTACTGGACGCCGACGTCCGGTCCCGAGCCGTGGGGCTCGTCGTCCCACCGGGCGGGCACGGCCCAGCCGGGCAGCGGCCGGTCGTCGGCCCCGGCGGACCGCGCGAAGCGGTCGGGGAAGACCTGGTAGACCACGCCGTCGGACAGCCAGGCCGGCGCGGGGTCGTGCACGGTGAGCCGGAAGTCCGCGGCGTCGGGCACGTCGCGGTCCCACGTGCCGCGCCCGTTGAGCCAGCGGTAGCCGCTGGTGCCGTCCCGCCCGGGCACGTCGAGGAAGAAGCGGTAGCGCGTCACGGGGTTGTGCACCAGCACGTCGGCGACGTACCAGTCCTCGTGCTCGTCCGAGCGCTCGAGGCGTGCGGGCGCGAGTCGTGGCTCGCCGTCGCGGACGGTCCGCAGCCACACGTCGCGCACCCCGGTGCCGCGCGGCACCCGCACCCGGACGGGGACGGTGTCCCCGAGGGACGGCGTGCCCGCGGGGACGTGCAGCGCCGAGCCGTCGTGGTGGGCGGACGGCGTGGTGACGGCTGGCAGAGCGACGTCCGGCATCGCGGTCAGCCCTTGACCGAGCCGGCGGTCAGCCCGCCGACGATGTACTTCTGGAGGTACAGGAACAGCGCGAGCACGGGCAGTGCGGAGATGACGGCGCCGGCGGTGAACAGGCCCCAGTTCGCCTCGCGCAGCGACGACACCCACCCGTACAGCCCGACGGCGAGCGTCCACTGGCTCTCCGACGACAGCACGATGCGCGCGATGATGAACTCGCCGAAGGTGCTGATGAACGACAGCAGGGCGACGACCGCGAGGATGGGCGCGACGAGGCGCAGGATGATCGTCCAGTAGATCTGGGCGTGCGTGGCGCCGTCGAGCTTCGCCGCCTCGTCGAGCTCGCGCGGCACGGTGTTGAAGAACCCGTACATGAGGAACGTGTTCACCCCGAGCGCGCCGCCGAGGTACACCGCGACGAGCGCGATCTTGCTGTCGAGCCCGAGAGCGGGGACGACGTCGCCGAGTCCCAGCAGCAGCAGGAAGATCGCGACGAACGCGAGCATCTGCGGGAACATCTGGAGCACGAGCAGGGACGTGAGCCCGGCGCGGCGGCCGGTGAACCGGAACCGGGAGAACGCGTAGGCCGCGGCGGCGCCCATGAGCACCGTGCCTACCGACGTCGCGACGGCGATGACGAGCGTGTTGAGCGTCCACGTCCAGAACATCGTCGTGCCGAGCTGGGCGTAGTTCGCCGTGCTGACGTCGGAGAACAGCGCGTTCGAGCCCGTGAGCGTGCCGCCCTCCGACAGCGACGCCGAGAGCACGTACACGAGCGGGAACGCCGCGTAGACGACCGCGACGACGCCCACGAGGTGGCGCCAGCCGAGCTCGGAGAACCAGCGGCGCGCGCCGAGCCGGCGCCGGTCCGCGGGGCCGGCGGCCGGACGTCGCCCGACGGCGGGAGGTGCAGCGGTGGTGGCCATGTCAGCTGATCTCCTCGAACTTGCGGGTGGCGCGGAACGCGAGGGCGGAGATGGTCCCCACGATGAGGAACACGACGATGGACAGCGCGCTCGCGAGGCCGAAGTCCTTCGGCGCGGAGCCGTCGACGCCGGAGATCGAGTAGACCATCGAGATGAGGATGTCGGTGTGCCCGAGCGGCACCGAGGCGTCGGCGAAGCGCGGTCCGCCCCCGGTGAGCATGTAGATGAGCGTGAAGTTGTTGAAGTTGAAGGCGAACGACGAGATGAGCAGCGGGGCGGTCGCCACCAGCAGCAGCGGCAGCGTGATGGACCGCCACGTGCGCCAGCGCCCGGCACCGTCGATCTTCGCGGCCTCCATGACGTCCGACGGCAGCGACTGCAGCGCACCGGTGCAGATGAGGAACATGTACGGGAACCCGAGCCACAGGTTCACGCCGAGCACCGCGAGCTTGGCGAGCCACGGGTCGGTGAGCCACGGGATCTCCGCGCCGCCGAGCAGCACGTCGTTGACGAACCCGAACCGCGTGTTGAGCAGGCCGGACCACAGGAGCGCGGCGAGGAACCCGGGGATCGCGTACGGCAGGATCATGAGGGTCCGGTAGAACCGGCGGCCGCGCATGCGCGTGTCGTTGAACGTGATCGCGAGGAACAGGCCGAGCAGGAACGTCGTCGCGACGGAGCCGACGGCGAACACGAATGTCCACACGAGGATCTTGAGGAACGGCTGCGCGTACCGGCTGTCCCCGAACGCGGTCGCGAAGTTGTCGAGCCCGACCGGTACGCGCCACCCCACGGCGAGCGTCGTGCCGTCCTGCGCCTCGAACAGGCCCTCGTCGTTCGGCGTGTACACGGTGCCCGTGGTCGTGTCGGTCATCGTGCCCGCGGCGGCGTCGTGCTCGAGCGTCGAGGTGTAGACGTAGCCGGTCCGGGCGTCGGTCGTGCGGATCGACCCGTCCTCCGGGTCGTCGGAGACCGGCACGCGCAGGCCCGTGACCTCCGCCTGGCGCTGGAGCACCTGGTCGCGCGGCAGGACGGTGTATCCCGGCACCTCGGTGACGCGGTCGCCGTCGACGGTCGCACCGTCGGCGACCGCGAGCGGGCTGTCCGCGGTACCCACCTCGACGTCGCCGTCCTCCGTGAGGATCGCGAAGCCCAGCACGTCGCCGTCCTCGACGACGGTCAGCGGGGCCGACGGCGAGCCCTCGACGCGCCGCTCGTTCTGCACCAGGAGCGCCGAGACGGCCTGCTCCTTCGTCGTGTTGTGCCCGGTGCCGTAGTTCGTGAACGCGACGTACCCGGTGTAGGCGACGACGAAGATCTGGTAGACGAGCAGGAAGACCAGCCCGGGCAGGACGTACTTCAGCGGCAGCGCACGCCGCGAGAAGTACGCCCAGTTCGCGGCGGCCAGCAGCGCGAGCGTCGCGGCGAGGACGCCGTACGACCCGGCCTGCCACGCCGACCACACGACGTACACGCCGAACGCGTCGACGACGGCCATGAGCACGAGCTTCGCGATGAAGCCGGGACCGTAGTCGCGGGCGTGGGACGCGTCCCGCGCCCGCTGGCGCTCGCGCCCGGCCCGGGGCTCCTGGGCGCCGGGGCCGCCGACGCCCGTGGCGTCGGCCGTGGTCTGAGGGGCGGACATCGTGGTGCCTCCGTGGTCGTGCGACGCGGCGGCGGCGCCGCGTCAGGGGGTCGTGCACCGCCCCGGGGCCGTGGGGCGGCGGCCGGCGGCGGGGGGTGTGGGGGGGGGGGGGGGTTGTGGCCGGCGGGCGCGGGGGGGGGGGGGGGGCGTGGGCTCGGGGGCGAGGGGGGGGGTGGGTGTGGTTGT
>NZ_JBHUUP010000025.1:0-26741 GCF_042670945.1 Cellulosimicrobium sp. NPDC057127 | reverse complement strand
CGGACGCCGGCCGGCCCCGCCGACGGCCGCCGCCGGGGCCCACCCCCGCGCGGCGGCCTTCGTGCTGCGCGTCAGGCCCGAGGGCCCGTCAGCGGCGGACCCGTCAGAAGTCCATCACCACGGTCCTCCTGCCGCTGCACCGGGTGGGACCGAGACCTCGTACCTCGCCCTGGCCCCACCCGGCTCCGCGTCAGAAGTCCATGCCGCCCATGCCACCGTCGCCCGCCGGCATCGCCGGAGCCTTCTCCGGCTTGTCGGCCACGACGGCCTCGGTGGTGAGGAAGAGCGCCGCGATGGAGGCGGCGTTCTGCAGCGCGGAGCGCGTGACCTTGACCGGGTCGTTCACGCCGGCGGCGAGGAGGTCCTCGTACTCACCGGTCGCGGCGTTCAGGCCCTGGCCGGCGGGGAGGTTCTTGACCTTCTCCGCCACGACGCCGCCCTCGAGGCCGGCGTTGATCGCGATCTGCTTGAGCGGGGACGAGATCGCCGCGTTGACGATCTGCGCACCGGTCGCCTCGTCGCCCTCGAGCTCGAGCTTCTCGAACGCGGCGGCACCGGCCTGGATGAGCGCGACGCCACCACCGGCGACGATGCCCTCCTCGACGGCGGCCTTCGCGTTGCGCACGGCGTCCTCGATGCGGTGCTTGCGCTCCTTGAGCTCCACCTCGGTCGCGGCACCGGCCTTGATGACGGCCACGCCGCCGGCGAGCTTCGCGAGGCGCTCCTGGAGCTTCTCGCGGTCGTAGTCGGAGTCCGACTTGTCGATCTCGCCACGGATCTGGTTCACGCGACCCGCGATGAGGTCGGCGTCGCCGGCACCCTCGACGATCGTGGTCTCGTCCTTCGTGACGACGACCTTGCGCGCCTGGCCGAGCAGGTCCAGCGTCGCGTTCTCGAGCTTGAGGCCCACCGTCTCGGTGATGACCTGGCCGCCGGTGAGGATCGCGATGTCCTGGAGCATGGCCTTGCGGCGGTCGCCGAAGCCCGGGGCCTTGACGGCGACGGACTTGAAGGTGCCACGGATCTTGTTGAGCACCAGCGTCGCGAGCGCCTCGCCCTCGACGTCCTCGGCGATGATGAGGAGCGAGCGCCCCTGCTTCATGACCTGGTCGAGGACGGGGAGCAGGTCCTTCACGTTCGAGATCTTCGACTCGACGATGAGGACGTACGGGTCCTCGAGCACGGCCTCCTGGCGCTCGGGGTCCGTCTCGAAGTAGCGCGCGAGGAAGCCCTTGTCGAAGCGCATGCCCTCGGTGAGCTCGAGCTCCAGGCCGAAGGTGTTGGACTCCTCGACCGTGATCACGCCCTCCTTGCCGACCTTGTCGAGGGCCTCGGCGATGAGCTCGCCGATCGCGGCGTCACCGGCGGAGATCGCGGCGGTGGCGGCGATCTGCTCCTTGGTCTCGACGTCGACCGCAGCGTTGAGCAGCTGCTCGGTCACCGCGTCGACGGCCTTCTCGATGCCGCGCTTGACGGCGATCGGGTTGGCGCCGGCGGCGACGACGCGCAGGCCCTCGCGCACGAGCGCCTGGGCGAGCACGGTGGCGGTGGTGGTGCCGTCACCCGCGACGTCGTCCGTCTTCTTGGCGACCTCCTTGACGAGCTCCGCGCCGATCTTCTCGTACGGGTCCTCGAGCTCGATCTCCTTGGCGATGGAGACGCCGTCGTTCGTGATGGTCGGCGCGCCCCACTTCTTGTCGAGCACGACGTTGCGACCCTTGGGGCCGAGCGTGACCTTCACGGTGTCCGCGAGCTGGTTGAGCCCGCGCTCCATGCTCCGACGAGCCTCCTCGTCGAAGGCGATGATCTTGGCCATGGGGAATGATCCTCCGCTGGTGGCGTGTGGCGGTCGGCCGGCGCCCGCGACGGACGACCCACCGGGCGGCGTTCATGTCACGCCACCGGGCGAGCCTCACCTGTCGACCTGGTGTTGTGCGCCGCGGCCGTGCTGGACGGCCACCTGCGCTGGTCACTTCTGTCACTCTCGCACGGAGAGTGCTAACGCCATTATTGGCACTCGCGCCCGGCGAGTGCAAGGCATCGCCCCCAGGCCCTGATCGCCCTGAGCGGAACCGCACGCCGGAGCACGTCCCGACCTCCCCTAGGATGCGCGGTGTGATCCGCGCAACAACGACGTGGCGCCTCCGGGCCGTGTGCGGCTTCGTGCTCGTCCCCACCCTCGGCCTGGCGGGAGCGACGGCCGCCACGCCCCCGAGCGGCGAGCACATCGACCTCTACCAGGACGGCGTCGCCGTCACCGGGCACGCGCTCCTGCGCCTGCCGCCCGGTGCGACCGCGACCTACCTCGCCGGCAGCCGGGTCCTCGACCCCGGGAGCCTCGACCCGGCGGGGCTCGCGGAGGGCGTCGACCCGGCGGACGGCGAGGCGGACCGGCTCGCGCAGGTCGGCGGCGCCCCGATCGACGCGGCGCTCCTGCTCGACCCCGGCGCCGCGCACGACGCCGCCGCGTCGTCGCGCGCGTGGCTCGCCTCGGGCGTCGTCCCCGGCGCGGACGGCCGGTTCGCGGCGCTCGGGGAGGCAGCGCTGCTCGACCTGCGCTCCCTGGTGCTCGACAACGGGGCGTCGCTCGCGGCGCCGTCCCCGAAGTGGCGCTACGTGTGGCCGCGCGACGCGTCCTTCGCCGCCGCGGCGCTCGCGCGCACGGGCCACGTCGACGACGCGCTCGACGTGCTCGGCTTCCTCGCGCAGGTCCAGGAGGACGACGGGTCCTTCCACGCGCGCTACCTGCCGGACGGGTCCGGCGTCCCCGACGACCGCGGCCTCCAGTCCGACGGCGTGGGGTGGGTGCTGTGGGCGGCGGACGAGGTCCTCGCCGCGGCCCCGACGGACCAGCGGGCCGCCGTCGCCGCCGAGCTGCGCCCGCTCGTCGACGCGTCCGCGGACCACGCCCTCTCGCTCGTCACGGGCCCCGACCCACTGCCGCCGCCCTCGAGCGACTACTGGGAGGTCGAGCCGACGTCCCTCACGCTCGGCACGGCGGGCCCGCTGCTCGCCGGGCTCGAGGCCGCCGCCGACTTCTACCGGCTCGCCGGGGCGAGCGCCCCGCACGAGGAAGCGACCGTCGTCGCGGCGGCCGCGGTCGCGGGAACGCCCGCCGGTCGCGCCGCTCCCGGGACGCCGGCCCGCGCCCTCGACGGCGCCGGGGACGTCTCGTTCGCCGGCACCTGGGCGCGCGCCGGCGCCACGGCACGCGCCGCGGACCGCCTGCGCAGCGCGGTCGAGGAGGCCTTCGCCCCGCAGGGGTACCCACGGCACGTCACCGGAGGGCACCGCGACGCGTCCACCGCGTTCGTGCTGCCACCGTTCCAGCCGGAGGCGCTCGACGGCGCACGCGCCGCCTGGCACGCGTCGGTCACCGACATGCTCCGGCCCGCGGGCGGCCTCGCTCCCGGCGCCGGGTGGCGCGAGGACGGGATCTCCTGGACGCCGCAGACCGCGCTCTACGCGCTCGCCGGCGCGGCGTCGGACGACCCCGAGGACCGCGCCGACGCGCGCGAGTGGCTGCGCTGGGTCGACGAGCACCGCACCGCCTCGGGCGCGATCCCCGAGAAGGTGCTGGCGGACGGGTCTCCCGCCGCCGTCGCACCGCTGTCGTGGAGCTCGGCCCTGGTGGTCCTCGCCATCGTCGAGCTCGACACCGCCCCGGCGGCCTAGTCCCTCTTCCGCGGCCCGGAGAGCGTGCCGAGGTCCGGGTCGTGGCGGACGTCGAACTCCCGGCGCAGCACCCGCTGCGCCGCGTACCACCCGCCCAGCCCGTGCACGCCGGGGCCCGGGGGCGTGGACGCCGAGCACAGGTAGACCCCCTCGAGCCCCACGGCGTACGGGTCGGCGCGGAGCGCGGGGCGCGCCACCATCTGCCACATCGTCACGGCGCCACCGGCGATGTCACCGCCGACGTAGCTCTCGTCGTGCCGGCTCATCTCGGCGGCGGGGATGCAGCGCGACACCACGACGACGTCGCGGAAGCCCGGCGCGAACCGCTCGATCTGCGCCACGACGTCTTCCGTGACGTCACGGTCGGAGCCCGCGGGCACGTGCGCGTACGTCCACAGGGGCCGCAGGCCGCCGGACGCGCGCCCCGGGTCGGCCACGGTCGGGTCGCTGACGAGGACGACCGGGCGCCCCGCGTGCCGGCCGGACGCGACGTCGGCCTCCGCCTGCGCCATCTCGGCGCGCGAGCCGCCGACGTGCACGGTCGACGCACGGCCCACCTCCGGCACGGCCCAGGGCACGGGACCGGAGAGCACGAGATCGACCTTCGCGGCGGCGTCGCCGTGGCGGAACCGGCGCAGACCGGCCTCCGCGCGCGGGGCGAGCCGGTCCGCGAAGACGTCCGCGACGACGCGCGGCGTCGTGTCGAACACGTAGGCGCGCGCCGGCGGCAGGTCGGCGCGGGACGCCACGCGGTGCCCGGTCACGACGTCGCCGCCGTGGGCGCGCAGGTCGTCGACGAGTGCACGGACGATCTCGCCCGACCCGCCGCGCGGGATCGGCCACCCACCGGGCCCGTGGCCGAGCGCCGCGAGCAGCAGCGCCGTCCCGGCCCCGCCGAGCGAGGGCAGCGAGGTGATCGCGTGCGCCGCGACGCCGGTGAGGAGCGCGGCGGCCTCCTCCGTGGCGAACCGGCGACCCCACGCGGCGGTGCCCTGCTCGAGGACCGCCGCCCCGAACCGGGCCGCGGTCGCCGCGCCGGCCGGGCGCAGGACCCGCGCGGGAACCGAGCGCTTGTCCCCGAGCGCGAGCGCGACGGTGTCCCGCCACCCGTGCGCGAGCGGGCCGAGCAGCGCGCGCCACGCGGCGCCGTCGGCGTCCCCGAGCCGCTCGGCCGTGCGGTCGAGGTCCTGGTAGGCGATCCCGGCGCGCCCGCCGTCGAGCGGGTGCGCGTACGAGACGTCCGGGGCGAGCAGCTCCACCCCGCGCGCCCCGAGGTCGAAGGCCTCGAAGAACGGGGACGCCCACGCGAGCGGGTGCACCGCCGAGCACACGTCCTGGACGATCCCGTCGGCGAGGCCCAGGTCGAGCGTGCGCGAGCCCCCGCCGACGGTCGGCTGACCCTCCAGCACGCGGACGGCGAGCCCGGCGCGCGCGAGCGTGACCGCGGCGGCGAGACCGTTGGGTCCCGACCCCACGACGACCGCGTCGAGGTTGTCCGCCACGCGTCAGCGCCCGCGCTGCACGGCGGTCAGAGAGGCCGCACCTGCTCGGCCTGCGGGCCCTTGGCGCCCTGCCCGAGCTCGAACTCGACCTCCTGCCCCTCCTCCAGCGTCCGGTAGCCGTCGGTCTGGATGGCGCTGAAGTGGACGAACAGGTCCTGCCCGCCGCTGACGGGGGTGATGAACCCGTACCCCTTCTCCGAGTTGAACCACTTCACGGTGCCCTGAGCCATCGAGGTCTCCTCGTGCGTCGTCGCCCACGGGGCTCCCTCGGCCCTGCGGTACGCCGAGCCTAGCGGCGTCGGCGCGCGCGGGGAAGGTCGCGACGGCACCGGACGGCGCTCCCGCCCAGCTGGACGAACGTCCTGGTCAGGGCCGACGAGCGGGCCCCGCCGCGGAGGTCAGCCCGCGGGCGTGAGCTCCGTCGTGATGACGACCATGACGTCGCCCGACCGCAGCGTCTCCTGGCTGACCTGCTCCGCGGGGATGCCGAGGATCGCGGCGACGGCGGCCGCCGTGTCGCTGCGGTTCTCCGTGTACCAGATGACGTTGCCCGAGGCGCCCGAGTCTCCCGGGAAGTCCTCGGCCGTGACGTTCGTGAACCCTCGGGCGTCGAGGGCTTCCTTCCCGCTGCCGGCCGCCCCGTTCGGACCACCGTCGTTGAGCACGCGGACGAAGGCGCTCGGGTCCGCCACCTCGAGGAGCGCGTCGACGTCCGGCGCCGCGGGCGTCTCCTCGACGGGGGCCTCCTCCTCGGCGGGGGGCGCTTCCGTCTCGGCCGGCGGCTCGGTCGTCTCCTCCGTCGTCGGCTGCGACTCCTCGCCCGACGGCTCGCTGGACTGCGCCTGCGGCGGCGCCTCCTCGGACCCGCCGGACAGCAGCGTGACGCCTCCGTAGGCGAGGCCCGCGAAGACCACGGCGACCAGGAGGAACGGCCACGTCTTGCTCCACCCGCTGCGCGGCGTGCGGTGCACGCCGACCGGGGCGCCCTGCGGCGCGGGAGCGTCGAACTCGTCGGGCGCGTAGGGGTAGCGGCTCTTCGTCACGGCGACAGGGTAGCCCGGTGGACGCCGATGGCTAAACGCCCTGTTCGCCGGACTTTCACCCGCCGGGGCGGTGCCGAGGGGTCAGATCCCGCCGAGTCGACGCGCCGTGCGGGCCCGCTGTCGGCTGGAGCGCATGCGCCGCAGCCGCTTGACCAGCATCGGGTCGTGGGCGAGGGCCGCCGGGGAGTCGATGAGGGCGTTGAGCACCTGGTAGTACCGCGTCGCCGACATGTCGAACAGCTCGCGGACCGCCTGCTCCTTCGCGCCGGCGTACTTCCACCACTGCCGCTCGAACGCGAGGATCTCGCGGTCCCGCTCGCTGAGACCCGACGCCGCGCCGCCGCCGTGGTCCGGCCCCTCGGCCGCGTCGGGGCCGTCGAGCACGTATGCCGCCTCGCCCATCGGTCGCCTCCTGCACGATCTCGTCACCGGGCCTGCCGTCGCCGTCTTCGCGACGCACCCGCCCGTCCGGCGCCCAGGATATACGCAGCGAACCACAGCGCTGTGATTCGCCCCACCGGTGCGGGCTAGGCTCGTGGACCGTGGAGAGCGCCGCCGGAACGACCCGTCCCCCGCTCGCGAGCGTCATGGCCCCGGACTGGGCGCACGCGCTGGAGCCCGTGGCGCCCCAGATCCACGCGATGGGCGACTTCCTGCGCGCCGAGGTCGCCGCCGGCCGTGAGTACCTCCCCGCACCCGACGCGATCCTCAACGCGTTCTCGCGGCCGCTCGCCCAGGTACGGGTGCTCGTCGTCGGGCAGGACCCGTACCCGACGCCCGGCCACCCGATGGGCCTGTCCTTCTCCGTCCAGCCCCACGTGCGGCCCGTGCCGCGATCTCTGCAGAACGTCTTCACCGAGCTCGCCGACGACGTCGGCGCCCCCACTCCCGCGAACGGCGACCTCTCGGCGTGGAGCGACCAGGGCGTCATGCTGCTCAACAGGGTCCTCACCGTTCGGCCGGGCGAGCCCGGCTCGCACCGCGGGCAGGGCTGGGAGACCGTCACGGAGGCGGCCATCCGCGCGCTCGTCGCGCGCGACGCCCCGCTCGTCGCGATCCTGTGGGGCCGCGACGCGGCGACGCTGCGGCCGATGCTCGGGGACACGCCCGTCGTCGCGAGCGCCCACCCGAGCCCGCTCAGCGCGCGCCGGGGCTTCTTCGGGTCGCGCCCGTTCTCGCGCGTCAACGCGCTGCTCGAGGAGCAGGGCGCTGCCCCGGTCGACTGGTGGCTCCCGGCGGCGCCTGCCCGCTGACGGCGCCGAGGAGCACAATGGCCCCGTGACGACGCAGAACCCGACGACCTCCCCGCACGCCGGCAACGCCTCGACCGCGCCCGAGAGCCCGCCCCGGTGGACCAGCTACGTGGCGGTCGGCGACTCCTTCAGCGAGGGGCTGTGGGACCCGTACCCCGGCACAGAGGACCACCAGCGGGGGTGGGCGGACCTCCTCGCCCAGCACCTCGCCGTCCGTCGCGTCGCCGCCGGGGCGGAGCCGCTGCGCTACGCCAACCTCGCGATCCGCGGGCGCAAGCTGCGCTCCATCCTCGCCGAGCAGGTGCCGGCCGCGCTCGAGCTGCGCCCGGACCTCGTGAGCGTCGTCGGGGGCGGGAACGACATCCTGCGCCCGAACGCCGACGTCGACCGCCTCGCGCGCGACCTCGAGCACGCGGTGGTGCGCCTGCGCTCCGCCGGGATCGACGTGCTCATGGCGACGGGCTTCGACTCCTCGCGCTCCCCCGTCGTGAGCCTCACCCGCCCGCGGGTCGGCGTCTTCAACGCCCACGTGTGGGCGATCGCCCGCCGCCACGGCGCCTACGTCCTCGACCTGTGGGGCATGCGGGCCCTGCAGGACTGGCGCATGTGGTCCGAGGACCGCATCCACCTCACGCCCGACGGCCACCGGCGCGTCGCGCAGGGCGCGCTCGTGGGCCTCGGGCAGGACCCCGACGACGAGGCGTGGGAGGACCCGCTCTCCCCCCTGCCGCCCTCCCCGGTGCTCGACCGGGCGCGGCAGAACGCGCAGTGGGTCCGCACCCACCTGCTGCCGTGGGCGCAGCGCCGCCTGCGAGGCACGTCGTCCGGCGACGGGCGGGTGCCGAAGGCGCCCGAGCTCCTGCCCGTGCCGCTCGCGCGGGACTGAGCCCCCCGGCGGGGCAGCGCCCCGCGGACGTCGTCCTCGACGCACGACGGCGCCCCCGGTCCGTACGAACCGGGGGCGCCGTGCCGAGCCGCCTGTCGGAATCGAACCGACGACCGTTCGCTTACAAGGCGAGCGCTCTACCGACTGAGCTAAGGCGGCGTGCCGGGGTGCCGGACGAGAGAGCAGACTACCCGCTCGCCCGGCGCCCCGTACCCGGGTCGCGTCAGCCCTGCGCGGCCTCCACGGCCGACGACAGGGCGGTCGGGTCCTGCCAGTTGCCGTCCCAGCGCTCGCCGTCGATCGTGATGGTCGGCGTGCCGAACCCGCCGGACTGCGGGTTGCTGAGCGCCTCGTCCTGCGTGACGAGGCTCGTCGCCGTCGCCACCCAGTCGGCGTACGTCTCCGCGGCGGTGCCGTCCGCGATCTGCGCGGCGACGTCGGCGGGTGCGCCGGCCTGCTCGGCGAGGTCCGCGATCTGCTCGTCGGTGAGGCCCTCGGTGCCCTCGGCCGGCTGGTTCTCGAACATGAGCGTGTTGAACTCGTTCATCGCCTCCGGCGCCTGGTCCGCGACGAACGCCGCGGCGGCGGCGGCACGGGTCGAGAACTGGGAGCCCTGCGACGTGCGGTCGAGGATCGAGACCGGGTGCAGGACGACGGTCGCGTCGCCGGACTCCCGCAGCGCGTCGAGCGTCTCGCCGTTCGTCTCCTCGAACGTCCCGCAGATCGGGCACATGTAGTCGAGGTACACGCCGATCTCGACGGCCTCGGCACCGTTGTCGGTCCCCGCGACGCCCTCGGCGCCCATGGGGATGCCGCCGTCGTCGGTGGAGTTCGCCGGGCTCTCGACCTGGCTGAGGTCGCCCTCGGCGACGGCGTCGAGCGTCTCGTTGCGGTCGTTCATCGCCGGGATCCAGATGGCGAGGAAGACGCCGACGAGCACGAGCAGGCCGCCCACGAGCGCGCCGATCGTGATGAAGCGGTTGCGCTTGTCGCGCTTGGCCTGCGCCTCGCGCATCGCGAGCGCCTCGGCGCGGGCGGCCTCGCGGCGCTGGGCCTTGGTCTGGGGTGCGTTGCTGGTCATGGTGGTCCTTCGGGTCCGGGTACGACGTCGCCGTCCGGGGCGACAGGGTGCGGGGGCGGCGTGCCGTCGGGCTCGCGCGGCGGCGAGACGTCAGGCCGGGACGACGACCGGCGGACCGCGCCGCGTGCGCACCACCGCGTCGGCGAGGTGGCGGAGCGGGTCGGGCAGGACGTCGGGCCGCGGGAGGCGCGACGCGAGCGGGCGCGCGACCGGGCCGTCGTGGCCGCGGAGACCGCCCAGGACCCGGGCGACGACGGCGCGCAGCACGCGGGCGGCGCCGGCGGACAGGTCGCGCGCACGGGCGTGGGCGCGACGCGCACGTGCCGACATCCCCCACGCGACGACGGCCGCGGCGGCGTGCGCGACGAGCACGGGCAGCGCGAGCGCGCCGAGCACCGTGACCATCGCGGCGGGCTCGCCGCCGAGCGCGGTGCCGGACGGGCAGTCGGGCGCGGCGTGGACGAGCGCGAGCCGCATGCCGGCGACGCCCCACATGCCCGGGAGGTCGGCGCACTGGTGCACGACGGCGATCCCCCGCGCTGCGAGGTGCGTCCCGAAGGCGGCGGCGAGCGCGAGGACGAGGAGCACCGGCCCGGCCAGGCGGGCGGCCGCAGGCACGACGGACGCGCGGTTCACGCCGCGGGTCAGCCCGCGCTCGACCGTCGTCCGGAGCACGCCGCTCAGCGTACACACGCCGCCTGGGACCGGGCTGACAGCGTCCGGGACGACGAGTCCGGACGTGCACAGGACCGCGGACCGGCCCGTCCCGAGGCTCAGCCGAGGTCCGGCGGGCCCGGGAAGGGCCACCACTCGACGCCCTGACCTGTGACCAGCAGCACCACGCCCACGACCGTGAGCACGAGACCGACTCCCACGAGCACGAGGGTCCCGGTCCGGCCGGGCGCGACGCGGGCGAGCGCCGTCCGCGTGCCGTAGCGCGTCAGGTAGGTCAGCGGGCCGACCCACGCGAGGACGACGGCCGCGAGCATCGCCAGGCACAGCAGGACGGTCGTGACGACCGGGGCGTTGCCGCCGTCGGGCCCGCTCACGACGACCAGGCGATCGCCCTCGAGCAGCCACCAGCCCGCGACGACCACGAGCACGCCGGCGCACGCCGCGACGGTCAGCGAGGGCAGCGCGCCGAGGAGCGCCCGGACGAGGTACCAGGGCGAGGCGGCCGCCGAGCGCGCGGTGTCGCTGCGCTGGACCCCGCGCCGTTCGCGCCGGGTGTGCAGGGACTCGGTCGTCACCCCGACGACGCGCGCCACGACGACGAACGCCGCGAGCACCGCGAACGCGACGCCGGGCGCGACGGCGGCGAGCAGCACGAGCGGGACGGCGAGCAGCGCGAGCGCTGCGCGCCGGCGCGCGGGCACGGGCCGCTCGTACAGCGGCTCCTCCGGCGGCGGCGGCACCGGGGCGCCGAGGTCGTCGAGCAGGTCCGGGGAGCCGGCGGGCACCGCGACGGTGCGGCCGTCGTTGACCTGCGTCTGCGACACCGGCAGCGGCGGCGGGACGACCTGGACGGGAGCGCCGTGCCCTGCCTCCCACGCCGCGGCGGCCGCAGCGGGGCCCACGACCTGCGTCGCCCCCGTGGGCAGGCCCACGACCTGCGTCGCGGCGTCGCCGGCGTCCGCGGCGTGCCGCAGCGCGGCGACGACCTCGGTCGGGCCGAGGCGCTCCGCCGGGTCGGCCTGGAGCGCGCCCGCGAGCGCCGCCGCCGTGACCGGTCCGAGCCCGGCGAGGTCGGGGTGCCCGCTGCGGGCGCGCGCGAGCACGACGTCGGTCGGGCGGACGCCGAACGGTGCGCGCCCGGTCGCGGCGTAGGCGAGCAGCGCGGCCCAGCCCCACCAGTCGGTGTCGGCGCTGGGGCTCGCGCCCTCGAGCAGCTCGGGCGCGAGGTACCCGGGGGTGCCCATGACGAGCCCGGTCGAGGTCACGCGCGCGTCCTCGAGCGCCTGGGCGATGCCGAAGTCGATGAGGACGGGGCCGCGCGAGGCGATGAGCACGTTGCTCGGCTTGAGGTCGCGGTGCACCACACCTGCCCCGTGGACCGCCTCGAGGGCGGCGGCGAGCTGGTCCGCGAGCTCGTACAGATCCCACGGGTCGAGCGGGCCGCCGTCGGCGATCTCGTCCTCGAGCGTGGGGCCGTCGACCAGCTCGGTGACGATGAACGCGTCGGGGCCGTCCAGCTCGACGTCGAGGATCTGGGCGACCGCGGGGTGGCGCAGGCGCTGCAGGGCGAGGGCCTCGCGGCGCAGCCGCTCGCGGCCCTGGGCCGCGGCGTCCCGGTCGACGTGCGCGTGGAGCAGCTTGATGGCGACGAGGTTCCCGCCGCCGTCGTGCGCGCTGTGCACGGTGCCCATCGCCCCGGCGCCGAGGCGCGCTCCGATGAGGTAGCCCCCGACCTCGCTGCCGGGAGCCGGTCCGCGACCGTCGGGCGACGCGACGCGCTGCGTGGACTCCTCCATGGTGACAAGGTATCCGCAGACGCGCGGCACGGCGGCCCGGGACGGTGGCCCCACTGCGGGCGCCGCCTCCGACGACCGACGAGCCGACTACCCTGGGACCACCCAGGCGTGATCCATCGAAGCTCAAGGAGAAGTCGATTGTCAGGCAAAGAAGGGTTCGATCTCGTCGTCGTCGCCAACAGGCTGCCGGTGGACTTCACGGTCGAGCCCGGGGGTGACGTCCGGTGGAACCGGTCGCCCGGCGGCCTCGTCACGGCGCTCGCGCCGGTGATGCAGGCGTCCGACGGGGCCTGGGTCGGCTGGTCCGGTGCGCCCGACCTCGCGAGCGACCCCTTCGACGCCGACGACATGCGTCTCGTCCCGGTGACGCTGAGCAAGGACGAGATCGAGCGGTACTACGAGGGCTTCTCCAACGACACCCTGTGGCCGCTCTACCACGACGTCATCTCCCCGCCGACGTACCACCGCACCTGGTGGGACGTGTACCGCCGGGTCAACCAGCGCTTCGCCGACGCGGCCGTCGCGCAGGCGGCGGAGGGCGCGGTCGTGTGGGTGCACGACTACCAGCTCCAGCTCGTGCCGCAGATGATCCGCGAGCAGCGCCCGGACGTGCGGATCGGGTTCTTCAACCACATCCCGTTCCCGCCCCTGGAGCTGTTCCAGCAGCTCCCGTGGCGCCGGCAGGTGCTCGACGGCCTGCTGGGTGCCGACCTGGTCGGCTTCCAGCGCGCGGGCGACGCGGCCAACTTCATCCGCGCGGTGCGCCGGCTGCGCGCCTACACCACGCGCGGCCCGATGATCACCGTCCCGGGCCCCGACGGCCACGACCGCCACGTGCGGGCGGCCGCGTTCCCCATCTCGATCGACTCGCGGCACTTCGACGAGCTCGCCCGCACGCCCGAGGTGCAGCGCCGCGCCGAGGAGATCCGCGCCGACCTCGGCGACCCGGACGTCATGATGCTCGGCGTCGACCGGCTCGACTACACCAAGGGCATCCGGCACCGCATCAAGGCCTACGGCGAGATCCTCCAGGACGGGCGCCTCGACGTCGAGCACGCGACCCTCGTCCAGGTGGCGAGCCCGAGCCGCGAGAACGTGGACGCCTACCAGGAGCTGCGCGAGCACGTCGAGGGCCTCGTCGGGCGCATCAACGGCGAGTACGCCGAGATCGGGCACGCGGCCATCCACTACCTGCACCACTCGTACCCGGCCGAGGAGATGGCGGCGCTGTACCTCGCGGCCGACGTCATGCTCGTCACGTCGCTGCGCGACGGCATGAACCTCGTCGCGAAGGAGTACGTCGCGGCCCGCTCGGACGACCGCGGCGTGCTCGTCCTCTCGGAGTTCACCGGCGCGGCCGACGAGCTCGCCTCGGGCGCGCTGCTGGTCAACCCGCACGACATCGACGGGATGAAGGACATCATCGTGGCGGCCTCGCACATGGATCACCGCGAGCAGCGCAAGCGCATGCGCAAGCTGCGCCGGCGCGTGCTCAACGACGACGTCGCGAAGTGGTCGCAGTCGTTCCTCGGGGTGCTCACGGCCATGCCGTCGCGCGTCCCGCGACCGCACGGCCGGACCGCCGACCCGGCCGCGGCCGTCGCCGGCGCCGCGGGGGGCGGGGCGTGAGCGCGACGGGGTCCCCGAACGCCCCCGAAGAGCGGCCCGACGAGCTCGCCGCCGCGGTGCGCGGCTTCGCGACGGCGCCCGGCGCGAGCCTGGTCGCGCTGGACTTCGACGGCACCCTCGCTCCGCTCGTGGACGACCCCACGGCCGCGCGCATGGCGCCGTCGGCCCGCGCCGCGGTCGACCGGCTCGCCGCGGCCGTCGAGGGCACGACGACGCGGCTCGCGCTCGTCTCCGGCCGAAACCTCAGCGACCTCGCGCGGTGCAGCGAGCCCCCGCCCGGGACGTACCTCGTGGGCAGCCACGGCGCCGAGACGGGCCACGTCGGCCCGCACGGGGTCGACGCGGTGCCGCTCGAGCTGACGGCGGACCAGGAGCGCAAGCTCGACGAGCTGCGCGCGGGGTTCGCCGCCGCCGTCGCGGGCCGCGAGGGCGCGTGGGTGCAGGACAAGCCGAGCGCCGCCGTCCTGCACACTCGGCTCGCCACGGCGGACGACACCGCGGCCGCCGTGGCCGCCGCCGACGCCGTCGCCGAGCACCTCGGGCTGCACGCCATGCACGGCAAGGACGTCGTCGAGGTCGCCGTGGTCGAGACGTCGAAGGGCGAGGCGGTGGACCGGCTGCGCGACGTCGTCGGGCAGGACGTCGGCACCGGCGGCCGCGCGCGCGTGCTGTACGCGGGCGACGACACGACGGACGAGACGGCGTTCGCGGTCCTCGCCGACGGCGACCTCGGGATCAAGGTCGGCGCCGGCGGGACGCGCGCGACGCACCGCGTCGCGGACGCCGACGGGCTCGCGGCCGCTCTCGCGGCCCTCGCCGCCGCCGTCGAGGAGACCGTCGACCGATCGTGACCGGGGTGTGACCCAGCACTCACCCACCGGGGGTAGTATCGGCTGCACGATGACGTCGGGTCCCTCGGGGCCCGGCTTCTTCTGTGTCGTCGATGACACGCTCGTCCGCCCTCGCGAACAGCTACGTCGACGTGGCACGTCACTGCACAACGGATCGTCCGGCACGTACCTGCCGGTGGAGGGATGTACCAGTCATGGCTACGGTCACCTACGACCACGCGAGCCGGATCTACCCCGGGACCGAGCGCCCCGCGGTCGACCAGCTCAACCTGCACATCGAGGACGGCGAGTTCCTCGTCCTCGTCGGCCCCTCGGGCTGCGGCAAGTCCACGTCCCTGCGCATGCTCGCGGGCCTCGAGGACGTCAACGCGGGCAACATCTACATCGGCGACCGCGACGTCACGGACGTCCAGCCGAAGGACCGCGACATCGCGATGGTCTTCCAGAACTACGCGCTGTACCCGCACATGTCCGTCGCGGACAACATGGGCTTCGCGCTGAAGATCGCCGGCACGCCGAAGGCGGAGATCCGCCAGCGCGTCGAGGAGGCCGCGAAGATCCTCGACCTCACGGAGTACCTCGACCGCAAGCCGAAGGCGCTCTCCGGCGGTCAGCGCCAGCGCGTCGCCATGGGCCGCGCGATCGTGCGCCAGCCGCAGGTGTTCCTCATGGACGAGCCGCTGTCGAACCTCGACGCCAAGCTCCGCGTGCAGACCCGTACGCAGATCGCGTCGCTCCAGCGCCGCCTCGGCGTCACCACGGTCTACGTCACGCACGACCAGACCGAGGCCCTCACCATGGGCGACCGCATCGCGGTCCTCAAGGACGGCCTGCTCCAGCAGGTCGGCACGCCGCGCGAGATGTACGACACGCCCGCGAACGTGTTCGTCGCCGGCTTCATCGGCTCGCCGGCCATGAACCTCGCGCAGTTCGAGGTCGAGGGCGGCTACGCCAAGATCGGCGACGCGCGCGTCCCGCTCGAGCGCGACGTCGCGGGCCAGCTGTCCGAGGCCGACAAGAACCACGTCACGCTCGGCTTCCGCCCCGAGGCGCTCGACGTCGTCACGCAGGCCACGGAGTCGTCGTTCCCGGTCGAGGTGAACCTCGTCGAGGAGCTCGGCTCCGACGCGTTCGTGTACGGCACGCTCGTGGGCCCGCGCGCCCTCGAGGCGCACGTCACCTCGGGCGCCGGCGAGAACCAGGTCATCGTCCGCGTCGACCCGCGCAACGTCCCCGCGAAGGGCGAGCGCATCTACGTCACGATCCGCCCGGGCCAGTCGCACGTCTTCTCCTACGCGACGGGCCAGCGCCTCTCCTGACGCACCGCACCGCCGACGGGGCGGGTCCGACCTCCGGGTCGGGCCCGCCCCGTCGTCGTCCCACCGGTCGTCTCCCGCGTCGGCCCGCGAGCCGGCCTCCGCGTCGCGCCCGGACGAGGCGCGCCACGAGGCGCACGGCACGCGGGCACCGCCGAGCATGGACAATGGTGGGGTGACGGTGCACACCCTGCAGATCACCGCGTCTGCCCCCGACTCGGCCCTGCTCGACCTCCCGTGGGACGTCCCTCTCGAGGAGTGGCCCGCCGAGACGCTGGCCGCGCTGCCCCGCGGCATCTCCCGCCACATCGTGCGGTTCGTCCGTCTCTCGGGTCGCGTCATCGCCATCAAGGAGATCGGCGAGTCCGTCGCGTACCGCGAGTACGAGCTCCTGCGCCAGCTGCGGCGGCTGGAGGTGCCGTCCGTGGTGCCCGTCGGCGTCATCACGGGTCGCAAGGCGCCCAGCGGAGAGCCGCTCGAGGCGGTGCTCATCACCGAGCACCTGCAGTTCTCGCTCCCGTACCGCGCGCTGTTCAGCCAGTCGCTGCGCCCCGACACGGCGACACGGCTCATCGACGCCCTCGCAGCACTGCTCGTGCGCCTGCACCTGGCGGGCTTCTACTGGGGCGACGTCTCGCTGTCGAACACGCTGTTCCGGCGCGACGCGGAGACGTTCGCCGCCTACCTGGTGGACGCGGAGACGGGCGACCTGCACCGCGAGCTCTCCTCCGGTCAGCGCTCGTACGACCTCGACCTCGCGCGCACCAACATCATCGGCGAGCTGATGGACCTCTCGGCGGGAGAGCTGCTCGACGAGGACGTGGACGAGGTCGCGATCGGCGACTCGCTGGTCGAGCGCTACAACGAGCTGTGGAACGCGCTGACGACGGCCGAGTCGTTCGGCGCGACGGAGCGGTGGCGGGTGGCCGCGCGCATCGAGCGCCTCAACGACCTCGGCTTCGACGTCGACGAGCTCGCGATCACGACGGACATCGATGGCATGACGGTGCAGATCCAGCCGAAGGTCGTCGACGCGGGGCACCACTCACGCCGGCTCCTGCGCCTCACGGGTCTCGACGTCCAGGAGAACCAGGCACGGCGCCTGCTCAACGACCTCGACTCGTACCGCGCGGCCACGGACCGGCAGAACGACGACGAGGAGTTCGTCGCGCACGACTGGCTGAGCGGTGTGTTCGAGCCGACGATCCAGGCCGTGCCGCGCGACCTGCGCCGCAAGCTGGAACCGGCCCAGCTGTTCCACGAGATCCTGGACCACCGGTGGTTCGTCTCCGAGCGGGCCGGCTACGACGTGCCGATGGCGGAGGCGACGCGCTCGTACGTGGAGACCGTGCTGCAGCACCGCCCGGACGAGAAGTCGGTCCTGGGCCTCGCCCCGGGAGAGAAGGATCCCGAGTACTACGGCTGACCGTCTGCGCCCCGGCGGCCACACGGGCTGCCGGGGCGGCCGGCTCAGGCCTCGACGGAGCGCAGTCGCGCGACCTCGTAGAGCGAGATGCCGGTGGCGACGGCGGCGTTGAGCGACTCGGTGTCGGAGCCGATCGGGATGGAGGCGACGACGTCGCACGCCTCGCGCACGAGCCGCGACAGCCCCTTGCCCTCGGAACCGGCGACGACGACGAGCGGCTCGGTCGCGAGCGTGAGGTCGCCGATCGCGGTGGTCCCGTCGGCGTCGAGCCCGACGACGAAGCACCCGGCCTTCTTCAGCTCGCCGAGCGCGCGCACGAGGTTCGTCGCCCGGGCGACGGGCACGCGCGCCGCGGCGCCCGCGGACACCTTCCACGCCGACGCCGTGACGCCCGCGGCCCGGCGTTCCGGCACGAGCACGCCGTGCGCGCCGAACGCGCCCGCGGAGCGCAGCACCGCCCCGAGGTTGCGCGGGTCGGTCACGCCGTCGAGCGCGACGACGAGCGGGGGCCGGCCCAACGCGGCCGCGGCGTCGAGCAGGTCGTCGACGTCGGCGTAGTCGTAGGGCGGCACGCGCAGCGCGACGCCCTGGTGCACGGCGCCGTCGGTCAGCCGGTCGAGCTCGGGCTTGCCGACCTCGAGCAGCTCGTAGCCGCGCCCCGAGACGATGTCGAGGATCTCGCGCGTGCGGTCGTCGGCGTCGAGCCGGGAGAAGAGGTACACGGCCTCGACCGGGATGCCGGCGCGCAGCGCCTCGAGCACCGAGTTCCGCCCGGCCACGACCTCTTCCGCGGCCCCGCGGCCCTTCGGCCCGGAGCCCCCGCGTCCGCCGCGCGTCGCGCCGGGACGCTGGCCCGCGGCCTTCTTCTCGGCAGCGACCTTGCGCTTGTGCGCCGCGTGGTAGACGCGGTCCTCCGCCTTGGGCGTGGGGCCGCGGCCCTCGAGCCCCTTGCGCCGCTGCCCGCCGGAGCCGACGGTCGCGCCCTTCTTGCTGCCGGGCTTGCGCATCGCGCCGCGTCG
This sequence comes from Cellulosimicrobium sp. NPDC057127, assembly GCF_042670945.1. Classification (NCBI taxonomy): domain Bacteria; kingdom Bacillati; phylum Actinomycetota; class Actinomycetes; order Micrococcales; family Promicromonosporaceae; genus Cellulosimicrobium; species Cellulosimicrobium sp. NPDC057127. The sequence goes on along the minus strand of NZ_JBHUUP010000025.1, from coordinate 8,589 downwards.
TTGTGAGTTGCCTGCCATGGGTCTACCCGTCGTGTCGTCGGTCGTTCAGGTCGTGGTCGCGCGCCGTGGGGCCGGTGGTCAGGCGAGGCTCCACCGCGCGCCGTCGGCGGAGTCCTCGACGACGATCCCCGCGGCGCCGAGCCGGTCCCGGATCGCGTCCGCCGTGGCGAAGTCCCGTGCGGCGCGCGCCTCGGCACGGGCCGCGATCTCCGCGCCCACCACGGCGTCCAGGGCGGCGGCGTAGCGCGAGTCGCCCGACTCCCCCCACCGAGGGTCCGCCGGGTCGAGGCCCAGCACGTCGAGCATGGCGCGCAGGGCCACGAGGTGGTGCCGCGCGACGGCGTCCGCCGCCGCCGTCCGGTCGGCGAGGGCCGCGTTGCCGGCGCGCAGGTGCTCGTGCACGACGGCGAGGGCCGCGGGCACGTTGAGGTCGTCGTCCATCGCGGCGGTGAACGCGGCCGGCAGCTCGACGTCACCCACGTCGCCGACGTCCCCCACGCGCTCGGTCGCGCGCTGCACGAACCCGGCGAGGCGCTCCCACGTCGCCTCGGCCTCGCTGACGGTCGCGGGCGTCCACTCGAGCATCGAGCGGTACTGCACGGCCACGAGCGCGTACCGGACGACGACCGGGCGCGTCGTCGCGAGGACCTCGCTCACGAGCAGCCCGTTCCCGAGCGACTTGCTCATCTTCGCGCCGCCCTGCGTGACCCACGCGCTGTGCAGCCAGTGCTGCGCGAACGCGTCCCCGGCCGCGCGCGACTGGGCGAGCTCGTTCTCGTGGTGCGGGAAGCGCAGGTCCAGGCCGCCGCCGTGGATGTCGAACGTGTCCCCGAGGTAGCGGCGCGCCATGGCCGAGCACTCGAGGTGCCAGCCGGGACGTCCGCGGCCGAACGGGGTGTCCCACGACGCGGTCGCCGGCTCGTCGGCCTTGGGCGCCTTCCACAGCGCGAAGTCGCGCGGGTCGCGCTTGGCGGCCGCCTCGTCCGCGCCCGACGGCACGTCGTCCGGGACCGGGTTGAGGTCCTCGAGGCGCTGGTTGGTGAGCGCGCCGTACTCGGGCCAGGACCGCACGTCGAACCAGACGTCGCCGGGCGCGGTGACGTACGCGTGGCCGCGCTCCACGAGGCGCTGGACGAGCTCCACCATGTCGGGCACGTGCCCGGTGGCGCGCGGCTCGTACGTCGGCGGCAGGACGCCCAGCGCGTCGTAGGCGGCCGTGAACGCCCGCTCGTACGTCGCCGCCCACGCCCACCACGGCTCGCCCGCCGCGGCGGACTTGGCGAGGATCTTGTCGTCGATGTCGGTGACGTTGCGGATGAGGGTCACCCGGGACCCGGTGCGCCGGAGCCAGCGCACGAGCACGTCGAACGCGACGGCCGAGCGCATGTGGCCCACGTGGGGCGCCGCCTGGACCGTCGCGCCGCACAGGTAGATGCCGACCTCGCCGGGTGTCCGGGGCACGAAGTCGCGCACGTCCCGCGTGGCGGTGTCGAACAGGCGAAGGGTCACGTGCGCAAGGTTACCGGGGACGGTCGTCCGGGGCGGAACGCGACGGCTCCGCAGCCGTCCGGTGCGCGCGGGCGGTCCCTCAGCCGAAGGAGCGCCCCTCGCCGCGGTAGGTGGGCACGACGTCCACGACCTCCTCGCCGCGCACGAGGTGCACGACGTCGAAGCGCTCCATGAGCTCGCCCGCCTTGGCGTGCCGGAACCAGACGCGGTCACCCACGTCGAGCGCGCCGCCGTGACGGCCGGTGCGGCGCAGCGGCGTCTGCACCTCGCCCGCGCCCTCGCGGCGCGACAGCGACCATCCGGGCGTCGCGACCCGGGGCAGCCGCGTACGCGACGCGGCGCCGGAGGCGATGTAACCGCCGCCGAACGCCGTCACCCACCCGTCGGCCGGGACGCGGACCACGTCGAGGCCGAAGAACGCCGCGGGCCGGGGCCGGAACGCGCGGTAGCCGTCGAACAGGCCCGGCACGTACAGGCCCGACCCGGCCGTCACCTCGGTGACCACGGGGTCGGCCGACGACGACTCGAGGGATCCGGTGCCTCCGGAGTTGACGAGCTCTGGCTCGCGGCCGAGGACGCCGCCCACCGCGGCGACGACCGCGCGGCGGCGCGTCGCGAGGTCGGCGACGGACGCCCGCTTGACGAGGCGCACCACCGGTCCGGTGTCCGGGAGCCCCGCGACCTGGGCCTCGTAGAACATCACGCCGCGCAGCGTCGTCGCCGGCTCGGCCGCCACCTGCGCGGCGAGCGCCGCGGCGTCGTCGGGCGTGCGCACGGGCGAGCGCCGGGTGCCGAGGTGCAGGGCGAGCGGCCCGACGCCGAGGCGCAGGGAGGCGTCGACGTCGAGGCACAGCTGCACCGGCGGTGCGTCGCCCCCGCCGCCGGACGCGTCCAGCGCCCGCCGCACGAGGGCGAGGTGCGCGGGCTCGTCGACCATCAGCGTCACTTCCCGCCGCGCCGTCGCGTCACGCGCCAGCCGGGCGAGCGCGCCGCGGTCGGCGCTCGGGTAGCCCACGAGCACGTCGCGCGCACCGTGCCGCACGAGCCACAGCGCCTCGCGCAGCGAGTAGGCCATCACCCCGCTGAGGCCCTGCTCCGCGGCCCGCTCGACGAGCGCGCGGACGCGGACCGACTTCGACGCGAGCCGGACGGGCGTGCCGCCGGCGCGGTCGAGCAGCTCGGCCGCGTTGGCGTCGAACCGGTCGAGGTCGACGACGGCCAGCGGCCCGTCCAGGCCGGCGGTCGCGCGTCGTAGTCGCGCGAGCAGCGTGCGCGGCGCCTCCGGCGCGTCGTGCGCACCGTGCTCGTCGTGGCCATCGGTCCCTGCCGCGCGGCCCCCCGGCACGCGGGCGCTCGTCGTCGGGTCGCCCATGCGAGAAACCTAGCGCCACCCGGGGATGACAGCGGTGCCTGCTCGCCGTGTCGTGAGAGCCTTCGTGCTGTGACGCCTGCACCGATGCCGGCGGCGCCCGCCGACGGGCCCCGCACCGCGGACGACGACGTCCGCCCCTGGACGAACTGGGCACGTACCGCCCGGGCGACCCCGCGCCGTCGCGCCGCCCCCCGCGACGAGGCCGAGCTCGCCGCGCACGTGGCGCGCGCCGCGGCGGACGGGCTCCACGTGCGGGCCGTCGGCGCGGGGCACTCGTTCACGCCCGCCGCCGTGACCGACGGCCTGCTGCTCGACCTCGACCGTCTGGGCGCGGTGGAGCGCGTCGAGCGGGAGGGAGGCACGACCCTCGTGACGGTCGGCGCGGGGATGCGGCTCCACCGGCTCAACGAGGTCCTCGCCGCGGCCGGCCTGGCCATGCCCAACCTCGGCGACATCGACCGCCAGTCGGTCGCCGGAGCGATCTCGACGGGGACGCACGGGACCGGCGCGCGGCTCGGCGGGCTGGCGACGCGCGTGCGGGGCGTGCGCGTCGTCGGTCCCGACGGGCAGGTCCGGGAGGCCACCGCGAGCGAGGACACCGGGCTGTTCGAGGCGAGCCGGCTGGGGCTCGGCGTCACGGGCGTGCTCTCGGCCGTCACGCTCGAGGTCGTGCCCGCGTTCCTCCTGCGCGCGCAGGAGGAGCCGTGGCCGCTCGAGCGCGTGCTCAACGGGCTCGCGGCGCCGGACGACGACCCGGACGGGCTCGTCGGCGGCAACGACCATGTGGAGTTCTACTGGTTCCCGCACACGCGGCGCACGCTGACCAAGCGGAACAACCGCCTCGCGCCCGACGAGGAGGCGGCGGAGCTCGAGCGGCTGCGGACGTCGGGGCCGGGCGCCGTCGCGCGCGCCCGCACCTGGCTCGACGAGGAGCTGCTCTCGAACGGCGCGTTCGAGCTCGTCAACCGGGTCGCGACCGCCGTGCCGCGCCTCACCCCTCGGCTCAACGCCGTGTCCGCGCGCGCGCTGGCCCCGCGCACCTACGTCGCGCCGTCGTACCAGGTGTTCGTCACGTCGCGCCGCGTGCGGTTCCGCGAGATGGAGTACGCGGTGCCGCGCGAGCACCTCGTCGACGTGCTGACGGCGATCGACCGGTGGCTCGAGCGCTCGGGCGAGCGCGTGCCGTTCCCCGTGGAGGTGCGGTTCGCGGCGGCGGACGACGTGTGGCTGTCGACGGCGCACGCGCGCGCCACCGCGTACGTCGCGGTCCACCAGTACGCGCGGCTGCCCCACGAGCGGTACTTCGACGCGGTGGAGGGCGTCGTCGCCGAGGTCGGCGGCCGCCCGCACTGGGGCAAGCTCCACGGCCTCGACGCCGCGCGCCTGCGCGAGCTCTACCCGCGGTTCGACGACTTCATCGCGGTGCGCGACGCCGTCGACCCTGACGGCGTGTTCGCGAACGCCTACACCGACCGGGTGCTGGGCGCCGTCCGCTGAGAGACGTTCAGGAGGCCTTCCCGCCCGCCTCCGCGGGCGGCACCACCTGGGTGAGCACGTAGTCCGCCAGGGCGTGGAAGCTCGCGACGGCCGCGTCGTCGTCCTGCTCGACGAGCCACGCGATCTCGATGCCGTCGATGTACCCGGCGACGAGGCGGGCGAGGAACCGCGTCTCGAGCTTGTACGTCACCCCGGCGCGGCGGGCGACCTCCTGGAGCACGCCCTCCGTCATGTTCCACGTCTGCTCGAGGTGCGCGTGGGCGACCGAGCGCAGCGCCCGGCTGCGCACGCCCGCCGTCGCGAACTCGAATGTCAGCAGGCGCATGTGCCGCCGAGGCGTGAGCCCTTCCCAGAGCGCGTCCGCCGCGGCGTGCGCGAGGACCTCGATGTCGGTGCTCGCCTCGAGCGACGCGCGGACGGGCTCGGAGGCGACGAGAGCGAGACTGTTCCCCATCGCCTGGAGCAGCTCGTCCTTGTCCTCGAAGCAGTAGTGCACGACACCGAGCGAGACGCCCGCCTCGGCAGCGACGCCCCGGATCGTGACGGCTTCCACCCCTTCGCGGACGGCGATGGTCATCGCGGCGTCCACGAGCTGGGCCCGGCGTTCCTCGACGGACATTCGGTTCATGTGCAAATCGTTCCATATGTCGTGCTTCGAATGGGTTCAGCACATCTATGCACTGGCCACGATCCTAGTGTTCGCGCCGCCTCCTGGCACTCTGGGCGTGTCGCGCGCACACTGGGGTCCGCCGGCGCTCCCCGCGGCCCCGGCCGCCCCGCCGACCCACCGAACGGAGCCCCGTGCACCGCCCCGCCGCCCGACGCCTCCTGGCCGCCCTGACGACGGTGACCGTCCTCGTCGCCACGACCGCCTGCGGGTCGCCCGACGAGAGCCCCGCGCCGACCGGCCCCGTCACGTACGACGTGCCCGGCGCGCCCGTCTCGATCACCGCACCGGCGGGGTGGGAGCGGTCGACGCAGGACGGCGCGTTCGTCGTCCGCTCGCCCGAGGCCCAGGGCGCTCCCGCCGTGCGGCCGAACGTCGTCGTCACCGCCGAGGCCACCCCGGAGACGCTCGAGGAGGCCGGCGCGGACACCGAGGCCTACGTCGAGGACCTCGCCGGCTGGGCGCACGACACGGACGCGCAGGGCGTCACGACGCTCGGGGAGGCCCCCGCGTACCGGGTCTCCGGCAGGTTCGAGGCGTCCGGCGTCTCGGTCGCGCAGGAGATCCTGCTCGTCGGGTCGGCCGCGGCCGACGGCCCGTGGGTCGTGCACCTCACCGCGTCCTACGCGCCGGACGACGTCGAGGGGGCCGCGCAGGCGCGAGAGGCCCTCGCGAGCGTGCGGGTCGCGCCCGCCGGCTGATCCCCGCTCACGCCGGCGCACGTACCGCCACCACGAGCGCCGTCGCGACCGCGGCCACGCCCTCGCCCCGTCCCGTGAGGCCCAGCCCGTCGGTCGTCGTCGCGGTGAGCGTCACGGGTGCGCCGGCCGCGCCGCTGAGCACCGCCTCCGCCTCGGCCCGGCGCGACCCGACCCGGGGCCGGTTCCCGATCACCTGGACCGCGACGTTGCCGATCTCGAACCCGGCGTCACGGACCCGCCGCGCGGCCTCGGCGAGCAGGCTCGTGCCGCTCGCGCCCGCCCACTCCGGCGCGCTCGTGCCGAAGTTCGACCCGAGGTCCCCCAGCCCGGAGGCCGAGAAGAGGGCGTCCGCAGCGGCGTGGGCGGCGACGTCGGCGTCCGAGTGGCCCGCCAGTCCTCGCTCGCCCGGCCAGTGCAGCCCGCCCAGCCACAGCGGACGACCCGCCGCCTCGTCCGAAAACGCGTGCACGTCGACCCCGACGCCGGTCCGCGGCAGCGCGGGCGCGCCGGACGCGCCGGATGTGCCGGCCCGGCCGGACGTGCCGGTCGGGCCCTCGGAGGGGGCGGGGGCACCGGGCGGGGGTGCGGCGGTCATCGGGCCTCCTGCAGCGTGAGCGCGGCGACCCGCAGGTCGTGCACCGTGGTGATCTTCGCCGCGGCGGTCTCGCCCGGGACGACGTGCACGTCGACACCGAGGTCCTCCACGAGCCCGGCGTCGTCCGTCGCGGCCAGCGACTCGTCCCCCTCGCGGTGCACCGCGGCCGCGTGCGCCCGTTCGAGCAGGGCCCGGTCGAACCCCTGCGGGGTCTGCACGGCGCGCAGCGCGGCGCGGTCCACGGTCTGCGTGACGCGCTCCACCCCGTCCGCGCCGGGCGCGACGCGCTTGATCGTGTCGGTCACCGGCAGCCCGGGGACGACCGCGCCGTGCCCGGCCCGCACGGCGTCGACGACGCGGCGGACGAGCTCGGGCGAGGCGAGCGGGCGGGCGGCGTCGTGCACGAGGACGACGTCGACCTCGGCACCCCCGCCCGCCGGCGGGAGCTGCCCCGCGGCGGCGGGATCCCGCTCCGCCAGACCGGCGCGCAGCCCGGCGGCGACCGACGCCTGCCGCGTGCCGGCACCTTCGACGGCCCGCACGGGACGGTCGACCCCGGGGTCCGACCACAGCATCGCCGCCACGTGCGCCGTCAGACCGGGTGGCGTCGTCACGACGAGGGAGTCCACGACGCCCGAGGCGCACAGACGACGCGCGGCGTGGACCACGAGCGGAAGGCCCTCGAGCTCGACGAGCGCCTTGGGCAGGTCCATCCCGAGGCGGGACCCGGAGCCCGCGGCGGTCAGGACGGCGAGAGTCGGCACGGCCACACCGTAGCCCGGTCGGACCGCGACGGGGACATCACCGTCCACGACGACGGGAGGGCGACCGTCCGTGCGGACGGTCGCCCTCCCGTGGGTCGGTCCGGGTGCGAGCCCGGAGCGTCAGGACGCGAGCACCTCGTCGAGGATCGCCTCGGCCTTCTCCTCCTCGGTGTGCTCGGCCAGCGCGAGCTCCGAGACGAGGATCTGGCGCGCCTTGGAGAGCATCCGCTTCTCGCCGGCGGAGAGCCCGCGGTCGGCGTCGCGGCGCGAGAGGTCGCGCACGACCTCCGCCACCTTGATCACGTCGCCCGACGCCAGCTTCTCCAGGTTCGCCTTGTACCGGCGCGACCAGTTGGTCGGCTCCTCGGTGTAGGGTGCACGGAGCACCTCGAAGACGCGGTCGAGACCTTCCTGGCCGACGACGTCACGCACGCCGACGAGGTCGACGTTCTCGGCTGGGACTTCGATGGTCAGGTCGCCCTGAGCGACCTTGAGCTTGAGGTAGATCTTGTCCTCGCCGCGGATCGTGCGCGTCTTGATCTCCTCGATCAGAGCGGCGCCGTGGTGCGGGTAGACAACGGTCTCGCCTACTGTGAACGTCATCTTCAGATGTCCCCTTTCGCGGAGGCCCACCTTACCACGCGCATCTGTGGAAATCCGAGCCCGCCCCTGCCCCGGACCACCCCCCGCGAGCACGTCCGTGCAGGTCAGCTCACGTGTTCGACCCGGTTCCACGTCCGCCGACCGACGCCGTCCCGGCAGCCTCTCGAGCCCCGCCGCGGCCCCTTCCCGGCCGAACCCTGTGTCGCGCGACGTGACGCCGCTCACGCAGGCCGGGGCGCGCCTCGGCGAGCCCTCCTCGCGCGCGCCGACGCACTAGGCTGGGGGCGGACAGCACCGCCCCCTCGCGCCCCTGGAGAGCACGTGACCCGCACCACGACCACCCGAGCAGCCCGGACCCCGCGGTTCTGGGCGGTCCCCGTCGTCGTCGCGGGCGTGGCCCTCACCGCCGCGTGCTCCCCGATCGAGACGGACCGCCCCTACTCCCCGTCGGACGGGCAGCGCGTCTACCTCACGGAAGACCTGAGCGCCCACAACCTCCTCATGGTGAGCGCGGGCGAGGGCTTGCCCGGCACGCTCCTGGGCGCCTTCGCGAACGACTCCACCGAGGACGTCGAGTTCACGATCGCCCCGGAGGGCGGGGCCGCTCTCACGGTGCCCGTCCCCGCCGGCGGGGCCGTCTACCTCGGCGCGGACGACGGCTTCGACGCCCAGCTCGGCAGCGTCGACGCACCCCCCGGAGCCACCCTGCCGATGGTCGTCGGCGTGAGCACCGGCGAGGAGGCGGACGTGCCGGTCCCGGTCATGGACGGCACGCTCGAGGAGTACGCGCCGTACGTGCCCCGTCCTCAGCTCCCCTGACCTCGAGGGCCCTGCCCCCTCAGCCCCACGACGACGGCGCCGCCCCCTGCGAGGGGCGGCGC
>NZ_JBHUUP010000024.1:25853-27924 GCF_042670945.1 Cellulosimicrobium sp. NPDC057127 | reverse complement strand
GGGGGCGGGGGGGGGGGGCGTGGGGGTGGGGGGGGGGGGGGGGGCGCCGCGAGGCCGGGGTCCGGGGTCCGGTGTCCGGGGTGTCAGCCGAGCGGGTACGCGTTCCGACGACGTCGCGCGACGCCGTACAGCACGCCGCCGGTGACCAGGAGCAGCGCGCCCAGGGTGAGCGCGGACACCGGGTCCGCGCCGGTGGACGCCAGCGCGGCCTTCTGCTCCGCGCTCAGCTCGCACTCCTCGCCGGAGGCGGTACGCCCCACGTACGTGGTCTTCGTCGTCGTGCCGGACGCGTCCCCGACGGAGAACGTGAGCGTCGCGGTGTCGGACGCGGTGCCGCCGCTCGTGAGGGGGACGGACAGGGTGAACGTCACCTTGTACACGCCGGGCTCGGTGAATGCCCAGTTGGCGTGCACGTGCTGGTTGAGCGTGACCTCGGTGCTCTTGCCGAACCCGGCCATCGTCCCGAAGAACTTCTGGCCCACGCCCCCGAAGTTGCCGGTCGCGTAGACGCCGAGCTCACCGGGTCCGTCGACCGCGTCGAGCCGGTAGGTGACCGGCCCGGACGCCGCCTCGACGAGCGTCGGGTGCTGCGTGTTCCAGCCGAGCCAGGGCACGCCGGACTCCTGGACCTGCCCGATCGACCAGATCGTCGACCCTGCCTCGCCGAGGAACGCGAAGCTCGAGCCGGCCGGGACCTCGTCCTGCGCCGTCTCGTCGAGGCGGAACGTCAGCGACCCGGGGTCGACCCAGCTCGCCGGCTGCTTGCGGTCGTCCTTCACGGTGGCCACGAGCCCGCCGTCCTCGACCCGCGAGCCGAAGTCGAAGTGCCCGTCGGTCACGCCGCCCGGCGCGGCCGTCCGGACCTGGCTCGTGACCGGCGTCGGGATGCACTGCTCGGGGGCCGGCGCACCTGCGCCCGGTCCCTGGTCGTCGTCGGCCGTACCGCCGCCCGCGCCGCCACCGGCGCCCCCGCCGGTGCCGCCGCCCGGGTTCTGCGCGTCCGCTGGGGTCGCGACGAACGGGGCCCAGCCGACGAGGTCGCCGGACGCCGAGTCGTAGATCGCGAGCTTGTGCTCTCCCGTCCCGACGGAGGCGGGGACGGTCACGTCGACCGCGCCGCCCAGCGCCGAGGCGGTACCCGCGCTCGTGGGCTCGGAGTAGACGTACGCGACGACCTCCTCCCCGTCCGCGAGGGACGGCGACGTCACGATCACGTCGTCGCCCAGCGCGACCGAGGAGGCCGCGAGCTCGACGTCGCCGCGGTTGGCGTCGGTGAGCTCCGCGTCCGTGAGCGGCTCCCACGGCGGCACGTAGGCGCCGACCCGCACGTGGTACTCCGCGGACTCGCCGGCGATCGTCCGACCGTCCGCCACCTCCATGCTCGGCGTCACGGTCAGCCGGTAGTCCCCCGCGGCCGTGAAGATCCAGTTGGTGTGCACGTGCGCGTTCGCCGTGACGGGGATGGTGCCGCGCGCGGACCGCGTCGTGTCGACGTACCGGTTCATCGGGTTGCCGAACGAGTCGTTCTGGAACGTGAAGACGTCACCGGGGCCCTCGACCGCGACGTCGAGCGTCACGGGGCTGCCCGAGGCCGGCGTGATGCCCGTGCCCTCGAGCGAGGACAGCAGGCGCTCGGTGCTCCAGCCGACCCACGGCAGGAACTCCTGCTGGTCGCCGCTCTGGGTGCCGACCCAGGCGTCGGCGCCGCCGTGCTCGCCGAGGAACGACCACGACCCCTCGGCGGCGGGGAGTCGCTGCACGCCGCGCTCGTCGGCGTAGGCGATCGTGACGTCGTCGGGCGAGCGGTACACCGAGCGCGGCTCATAGATCCGGGTGTCGTCCTTGACCGACAGCACGAGCTTCTTGCTCGCTGTGTCGTAGGTGGTCTCGAAGCCGTCGACGTGCCCGCGGTCGAGGACGAAGTCACGGTTCGGCTCGGACGGGTCCGTGCCGGGGTCCGGCTCTGGCTCGGGGTCCGGCTTCGCCGTGACGTGCAGGCTCACCGGCTCCGACGTGCCCGCGACACGGTCGCCGTCGAGCAGGACGGCGCGCACGCGCGCCCCGTCGTCGG
>NZ_JBHUUP010000024.1:0-25754 GCF_042670945.1 Cellulosimicrobium sp. NPDC057127 | reverse complement strand
GCGCGAACGCGTCGCTGCCCGCGGCCGCGACCTCCCACCGGTACGTCGCCAGCTCCGTCGCCGGGTCCTGCGTCGCTGTGAACGTCGCGGTCTCGCCCTCGACGTTCACGGCCCCGTCGAGCGCGACGGTGACCGTCGTCGTGACGGGCACCGGCTTCGCCGTGACGTGCAGGCTCACCGGCTCCGACGTGCCCGCGACACGGTCGCCGTCGAGCAGGACGGCGCGCACGCGCGCCCCGTCGTCGGCGAGCGCGACCTGGCGCTCGTACGTGGCGCCCGTGACATCGTCGACCGGCGCGAACGCGTCGCTGCCCGCGGCCGCGACCTCCCACCGGTACGTCGCCAGCTCCGTCGCCGGGTCCTGCGTCGCTGTGAACGTCGCGGTCTCGTCCTCGACGTGCTCGCCCGCGTCGAGCGCGACGGTGACCGAGGTCGTCACCGGCTCGGGCGCGCGCTCGCCGATGCGGAAGTGGTACGTCGCGGGGTCGCCCGTGATCGTCCCGTGCTCGGTGGTGGCGAGGGACGGGGTGACGACGAACGTGTAGTCGCCCTCCGCGGTGAACACCCAGTTGGTGTGGACGTGGGCGTTCTGCGAGACGGGGATCGTGCCCCCGGCGGAGGTCGTCGTGTCGACATAGCGGTTGATGGGCTCGCCGAACGAGCCGTTCTGGAACGCGAAGACGTCGCCCGGGCCGTCGATGCGCACGTCGAGCGAGACCGGCTGGCCGGGCGCGGGCGTGATGCCGGTCCCGGCGAGGGTCCCCGGGAGCCGTTCGGTGCTCCATCCCACCCACGGCGCATAGCCCTGCTCGCCGCCGCTCTGGGTGCCGAGCCACGCCTGCGTGCCGCCGTACTGTCCCAGGAACGACCAGCCGCCGGTCGCGGGCGGGAGCGTGGTGACCGACCGCTCGTCCTCCCAGGCGAACGTCGTGCTCTCGGGCGCCCAGTACGTCGAGCCGGGCTCGTAGATGCGGGTGTCGTCCTTGACGCTGAGCACGAGCTTGCCGGACGCCGCGTCGTACGTCGTCTCGAAGCCGTCCACGTGGCCGTGGGTGAGCACGCGCTCGCGGTCGGCGACCGCGGCCGCCGCCGACGGCAGAGCGCCGCCGAGCACGGGGACCAGGAACGACGCGAGCAGGGCGAGCACGCCCAGGACGGCCACCAGTGGCCTGCTGCGGGTGGTGAGTGACACGAGGTCTTCCTCTCTAGGCCGCACGAGGCGGCTGCGGGGAGCGGGCGGCTCCGGACCGGGCACGGTCGCGTCGGACTATATAGACCGGGAATCATTCTCATCAAGTGCCCGGTGCGATCTCGATCGTGGATTCGTGGAGACTGGCCCCATGACGGGCCAGCACCAGGACCTCGGCGCGCACGACGCCGAGCGAGAGGACAGGCCGACGGCTACCGCAGGTGCGCGCTGGTTCGCCGTCGGCCCGCCGTCCGGGGCCGTCTTCGCCCCGGCGGAGGACCGGAGCCCGGAGCGCGCCCTCCGGCACGCGACCGGTTCGAGATCCGTCTGATGAACGACTACGGGGCCGACTGGCCGCTGTGGACCGCCTCAGCCGAAGTCGACCGCCAGGTCGCCGACCACCTCGACTACTGGGAGACGCACGGGACCTGACCCCGCGCGACGCCACTACGAGAGCGGCGCCGACGCCACGGCCAGCGCGAGGGGACGGCTGACACGAAAGAGGCCGGAGGCCGCCCGACGGCGACCTCCGGCCTCGTCCCCTCGCGGCGGCCGTCCGGCGCCGCGTCCGTACGCCTCAGCCCTGACGCGCCTTCCAGCGCGGGTTGAGCTTGTTGATGACGTACGTCTTCCCTCGGCGCCGCACGACCTTGGCGCCGGGCTTGTCCTTGAGCGAGCGCAGCGACGCGCGGACCTTCATCGCGCACCTCCCTGCGTGCGCGTCCCGTAGCGCTGGCGGAACCGCTCGACGCGGCCGGCGGTGTCCACGACGCGCTGCGTGCCCGTGTAGAACGGGTGGCTCGCGCTCGAGATCTCGACGTCGACGACCGGGTAGGTGTTGCCGTCCTCCCACTCGACCGTCTCGCGCGGGATCCCCGGGCCGCCGGGGTGGTTCCCGGCGAGCGTGGAGCGGGTCAGGAACGCGAAGTCCGCGGACTTGTCGCGGAACACGACGCGCCCGTACTCCGGGTGGATGTCCTTCTTCACGGTTGTGCCTCCTACCGTCTCGACCTACCAGCTGGACTTGGTGACGCCCGGCAGCTCGCCGCGGTGCGCCATCTGGCGCATCCGGACGCGCGAGAGGCCGAACCTGCGCAGGTAGCCGCGCGGGCGCCCGTCGGCGACGTCGCGGTTGCGCAGGCGCGTCGCGCTCGCGTCGCGAGGCTGGCGCTGCAGCTCTGTCACGGCGGCGGCCTTCTCCTCCGGCGTCGCGCCGGGCGACGCGACGACGCGCTTGAGCTCGGCCCGCCGCTCGGCGTACCGGGCGACGACCTCGCGACGCTGGACGTCGCGCGCGATCTTCGACTTCTTGGCCATCAGCGCTCCTCGCGGAAGTCGACGTGCCGGCGCACGACGGGGTCGAACTTGCGCAGCACGAGCCGGTCGGGGTCGTTGCGACGGTTCTTGCGCGTCACGTAGGTGAAGCCGGTGCCCGCGGTCGAGCGCAGCTTGATGATCGGACGCAGGTCCTGGCGTGCCGCCATCAGACCTTCTCCCCTCTCGCCAGGATCTCGGCGACGACGACGTCGATCCCCTTGCGGTCGATGGTCTTGATGCCCCGCGCGCTCACGCGCAGCGTGACGTGGCGCCCGAGCGAGGGCACCCAGTAGCGCTTCTTCTGGATGTTGGGGTCGAAGCGCCGCTTGGTCCGCACGTGCGAGTGCGAGACCGAGTGGCCGAACCCCGGCGAGGTGCCGAGCACCTGGCAGACGGCAGACATGGTCGTTCCTTCCTCCGGACCCGGCGAGACTAGATAGTGAGAATCGTTCTCGTCAAGGTGTAGGGTGCAACACGTCCGCCCGCCCGGATCTTCCCGTGGCCAGAACTGGAGCACCTGCATGACCACCCACCACCCGGACACGACCGACACCCGCACCCCGCTGAGCGTCCTCGCGACCGTCGACCCCGTCCTGCGGGACTCCGCGGTCTTCGGCCTGGTCGTCGGCTCCCCCGGCGTCGTCGTCCTGCGGCACGACATCCGCGCGAGAGAGGGAGAGCTGCGCCGGGTCGTCGTCGACGCCACGGGCGTGCTCGAGGACGAGCGCGTCCCCCTCGAGCACGCGTGCCTGTCGTGCGCGGTGCGCGAGGACGCCGTCCCCACGCTGCGCCGGCTCGCCGAGCGTGACCGCTGGGACCACGTCGTCCTCGCCCTGCCCGTCGGCGCCGAGTCGCTGCCCGTCGCCCGGGCGCTGTCCGCCGCCACCACGGACGGCGACCTGCTCGACAGGCTGCGCCTCGCGACCGTGGTCGCCGTGACGGACGTCGACACGCTCGAGCACGACCTCCTCGACGACGACCTCGTCGACGAGCGCGGCATCGCGCTCACCGACGACGACCAGCGCGCCGTCGGCGAGGTGCTCGCCGCCCAGCTCGAGCACGCCGACCTCGTCGTCACCACGGGCGACCCGTCGGTGTCCGCCACGGGATCCGGCCTGGTCGACCGCCTCCGCGGCGCCGGCACGCGGCGCCTCGACGGCCTCCACGCGCTCGACGCCGACGACCTCGCGCGCGGCCACCACGACCCCGCGGCCGGCGAGCGCCGCGCGCACCCGCTCGGCGCCCGGGGCGCCGGACGCCCCGCGGACGTCGAGCGCCGCGCGGGCGACCGGAGCTGGACGCTCGAGCTGCGCTCGTCGCGCCCCTTCGACCCGGAGCGCCTGCTGCGCCGCATCGAGGACCTCGGCACCGGGCGCCTGCGCTCGCGCGGCGTCTTCCACGTCGCCAACCGGCCCGACTCGCTGTGCGCCTGGGACGGCGCCGGCGGCCAGCTGTGCATCGGCGAGCTCGGCACGTGGGAGGACGCCACGACGCACGAGGGCGACGTCGTCCGGCCGCACACGCGCATCGTCGTGGTGGGTTCCACGCCGCCCGGCGCCGCTCGGGGAGCGGACGAGCGCGACGGCCTGCTCGCCGCGTTCCGCGACGTGCTCGCGACACCCGAGGAGCTCGAGGACGGCGGGCTCCGCTGGCTCGGGCGGGACGACGTCCTCGCGCCGTGGCTCGGGGCGCGGAGCGACGCGCTCTGACCCGCCGAGGCCGGCGGGACCGGCCCGGGAATGACGAACCGGTGGCGGTCCGCCACCAGAGCTCCCCCCAGCAGAGCTCTCGTCGCGGACCGCCACCGGTCCGGGCGCCGCCCCGTGACCCGTCGCGGCGGCGATTCCCCCACTACCGAACGAGGACGTGGCACGGAGTTTCGTACCACACCTTACAGTGACCTACGTCACATGGCTCAGGTGCGGGCTCACGCCGACCGGCGAGATCGCGCCCGGGCCGCCCACGCGCCGCCGGCACCGGCGGCGACGGACGCGCACGCCACCACGGCGACGAGCGGGCCGAGCGGCACCGGCTCCCCGCCGGCCGGGCGCAGGGACGCCGCCGCGTCCGACGGCGCGGTCAGCGTCGCCGCCGTCGCGACGAACGACGGTGCGGGGTGCGCGCCGGACGGGTCGGTGTCCGTCCACGCGAGCGAAGCCCCCGACGGGCACGACTGCTCGGCGGGGAGCACGAACGACTGCCCCACCGTGCCGATGACCCGGACGTCGACCGTGAAGGCCGCCCGTTCGCCGTCGGGCACGGGGCGACCCTCCCAGCGCACGGCGTCGTCGGAGACCTCCGCCGTCCAGCCGTCCGGCTGTCCGGCCGCGAGCGGCTCGACACCGTCAGGCATCGTGACGGCCAGGGCGTCGGTCGGTTCGCCGTCGCACCCGTGGTCGAAGGCGAGCGTGAGGGTCGCCGTCCCGTCGCCGTGCGGCTCGACCGTCTCGACGATCACGTGCGCCGACGCCGGACCGGTCACGAGCACGACCCCCGCCGCGGCGAGAGCGAGGCCGGCAAAGGCGGGCCGGACAGCGCGCCGCACCGCGCCGGTGCGGCGCACGCAGCACGTCGAGCTGCTCATGACGTCACCTCCACGGGGATCTCGACGACCGGGTTCTCGTACTTGGACGTGCGGACGCTCACGGACACCGTCCAGCTGCCCGGCATCGGCAGGTCGAGCGTCGCCTCGTACGTCCCCGGGCCGGTACGGGTCACCGGCCGGGTGAACGGACCGAGAGCGGGCTCGGCGAGCGTCGTGGACAGCTCCGGGGCGTCGACCGGTTCGAGCGGCGCGCCGTCGGCGTCGAGCAGCTCCAGCTCGAGCGCGTTGACCCCCACGGCGCCCGGCGTGACGCGGGCCCGGAGGGTGCCGTCGCCGAGCGGCCGGGTGACGTCCACGCCCGTGGGCGCCGCCACGTCCGAGCCGGGCGGCGAGCCGGACTGCTCCGCGGCGTCCACGGGGCTGCGCGAGACGAGCAGCCCCGTCACGGCGAGGACGACGACGAGGAGTCCCGCCTCGGCCGCCACCGTCCGGCCGAGGCGACGGGAGACCTCGGCGTCGGCACCCACCCCGACGACGCTCGTCGTCCGGCGGGCGGCCCGCGCCGCGAAGGACGGGACCAGCCGGTAGCGGTTCCACGCGGCGATCGCGACGACCACCAGCGCGACCCCGGCCTTGACGAGCAGCGCCTGGCCGTACGACGTCGACACGAGAGCGTCCACGCTGCCGAGGATCCGCCAGCCGAGGACCACGCCGGTGAGGGAGAGCGCGAGCACCACCCACCCGCCGAGCGCGGAGAACCGCGCCACGGTCGTCGCCGCCCGCTTGTCGTCGACCTGTGACGACGCCACGAGGACGAGCACGAGCCCGACGACGCCACCGAGCCACACGGCGCCGGCGACCACGTGGAGGACGTCCGCCGCGACGACGAGCGCCGCGGGGCCGAAGGTGCGGGTGTGCCCGGCCAGCACGAGGGCGCCGAGCGCGAGCGTGGACGCGCCCAGCGCCACGCCCGCCGGCCAGAGCGCCCGGCTCTCGCGCGCCGCCCGCGGCGCGAGGAACGCCGCACCGACGAGCCCGACGACCCCGAGCGCGGCCGCGAGGCCGGTGTCCGAGGCCAGACCCTCGGCCCACGAGGACCCGTCGAGCAGGGCGTCGGGACCACGGCCCGCCTGCCACGCGGTCGTCAGCGGGACACTCAGCACGAGCCCCGCCAGGCCGACCCCGAGCCCGAGCGTCCGGGCACGGTGGAGCCGCGCACGCAGCCGCGGCATCGCGCCGGGCGTCGCATGCAGCACGAGGAGCTCGAACACGACGAGCCCGGCGACGAGGAACGTGCCGAGGTAGACGGCGGTCTGGTCGACGACGCGCACGACCTCCAGCCCGCCCGACGGCTCGGCCGACGCAGCGGCCGGACCCGGTCCGCCCGTCGTCGCGCTCGGCGCGCCGACCGAGAAGCTGAAGGCACCGGCGACCGGGTGGCTGTCGAGCGAGACGACGCGCCAGCTCACGACGTAGGTGCCGTCCGCCAGGGGTTCGGCGGGCGTGACGACGAGCGCGGCGTCGCGGGCGGCGACGTCGACCGCGACCTCCGTGCCGTCGGCCGCGAGCACGGTCGTGCCGGACTCGACGGCGCGCACGGGCTCGTTGAACGTGATGGTCAGGTCGTCGGGCGGCGCGTCGAGCACGGTGCCGTCCTCCGGGTCGGTCCCCAGGAGGACGGCGTGCGCCGCGGCCGACCCGCCCGCGAGGACCGCGAGGAGGACCGCGACCGCGGCGACGACGACGGCCAGCGCCGGCGCCCGGTGCGGCACCGAGCGCCGGGCCGTTCGCGTCATCGGACCGTCAGCCCTGGGCGCGGCGCGAGCGCGCGAACGCGACCGCCCCGAGCGCGAGGCCGGCGGCGCCCAGCGCGAGGGCGATCCACGAGACGACGGGCGTGGCCGCGTCGTCCGAGGCCGCGTCCGACGCGTCGTCCTGCGTCGCGCTCTCCGCGGCGACCTCCTCCGTCTCGGCGTCCTCCGTCTCCGACGCCGCAGCATCGGAAGAGGTGTCGGACGAGGTGAGGACGAACGACGGCGCCGGTGACTCGAGGTCGTCGCTGGTCTGGCCCTCCGCGGGGATCTCGACCCACGCGGTCTCCCCCTCCTCGCAGGTCTGGACCGTCGGGAAGTCGAGCGTCTCGCCCGGGGCGTCGGGCAGCTTGAGGGAGAGCTCGAAGGAGTCGCGGTAGCCGTTCGGGACCGGGGTCTTCGCCGTGTAGACGACCTCGGCGACCCGCTCGGTGTACTCGCCGCCGTGCCCGTCGTCCACGGGCGTCTCGAGGTCCTCCATGACCTTCTCGACGTCCCAGCCGGGGTGCACGGCCGGGGCGACGGAGATGACCTTCTCGGGCATCTGGATCGCGATCTCGGTGGTCGCCGACTCGCCGCACCCGTGCCCGAAGGCGAACGTCAGGACGGTGTACGAGTCGGCGGTCGTGACGCTCGGGGTGACGGTGACGTGGGCGGACGCCGCGGTCGCGCCGACGACGAGAAGTCCGGCGGCGAGGGCGGTCGCGGCGGTGGTGCGCGTGAGCTGACGCATGGGAGTGCCTTTCGAGGGACGAGCGAGGGAGGGCGCGCGGGCACCACGTACCGCGCACGCTCGAGGGGTGCGTCGGGCAGCGGGGCGCTACGGCGCGCGCGACGGCTCGGCGAGACGTCGCGGGGCGGGAGCCGTCAGGCGTACGACGGCGACGTCGTCGCCGGCGGGCCGCGCCGCGAGACGACGGTGCTCGCGGCCCGTGCGAGCGGCCGGGCGGAGCGCACCGGGTGCAGGACGACGGGGCGCGGCGACGTCGGGACCGGCAGGAGCACCCCGAGGACGACGGGCAGCAGCCCGGTCCACAGCGCGAGCGCGAACGTGGCGGCGCGCTCGCTCGCCGCCAGGGCGGCGGCCGTGACGACGACGGCGACGGCGTGCGCCCCGAGCATGGCGGGCCCGGTGCCGTGCGCCACGTGCTCGGGGGCGCCGGGGAGATACCCGCCCGACCAGGACGCGGCGGCGTGCGCGGCGTGCGCGGCGCGGTCGGCGACGAACCCCGGCGCCGAGGCGTGGCCGGGCATCGAGGCCGGGAGCGTGCCGGCTCCACGGAGCGGACCGTCCGTCGCCAGCATCGTGAACCCGTGGTGCAGGACGACCTGCACCACGGCGAGGAACGGCACCTGGACCAGGGCGCGGGAGCGCATCCGTGCGACGAGGGTGGCGAGCGCGACGGTGAGCGCACCGAGCGCGGCGAGGCCCGCACCGTCGGGCAGCCCGCCGCCCGCCGACGCGTGCGCCGCCGCGGCGACGGTCAGCGACGTCGTCGCCAGCACGACGGCACGCACGACGCGCGCGACGAGCTGCGGCACGCCACCGCCCGTGCTGCTCGCCGTGGTCGTCATCGACCCGCCTCTCCGTCCCACGAGGGCGCCGCGTCGCGCCCTTCGTCCGGTTCTCGGCGAACGTACCGGGACTTCTGGCGCTGGTCAATCAAAAGATGCGCGTTCATCGCGACTGCGCTCCGTCACGCCGGGCGAGCTCCGCGAGGCGGGAGTTGTACGCCGCGAGCTCCGCGTCGCCGTCCCGGTCGGCCTGCCGGTCGCGGCGGCGGGCCGTGCGCTCGTCGTCGCGCGTCCACTGCACCGCGACGACGATCGCCGCGATCACGACGGGCAGCTCCCCCGCACCCCAGGCGACCGACCCGCCGACGGCCTGGTCGTCGAGGAGCGCCTGGGTGTCGGTGTACTGCATCGCCGTCCACCACGTCTCGGCGAGCACCTGCTGGTCGGCCATGACGGCGACGCCGAAGAACGCGTGGAACGCCATCGTCACGAGCAGCACGAGCAGCCGGATCGGGTAGGCCGCGCGCGCCGGCCCGGGGTCGACGCCGAGGATCACCCAGAAGAACAGGTAGCCGCTGAGCAGGAAGTGGACCTGCATGAGCAGGTGCCCCGGGTGCTCGAACAGCGCGTACTCGAACCAGCCCGTGTAGTAGAACGCGACGAGGCTGCCCGCGAAGACGAGGCCCGCCACCGCCGGCCGCGTGAGGATCCGCGAGTACCGCGAGTGCACGACCACGAGGATCCACTCGCGCGGCCCGCGCGAGTGGTCGCGGCGGGCGGGCAGGGCGCGCAGCGCGAGGCTCACGGGCGCGCCGAGCGCGAGGGGCAGCGGCACGAACATCATGAGCGCCATGTGCTGGACCATGTGCGTGGAGAAGTGCACCGACCCGTAGACGCCCGCCCCGCCGCTCGTCGCCCACGCGAGCGCCAGGCAGCCGAGCAGCCACATGACCGTGCGACCCACGGGCCAGCGGTCGCCGCGGCGGCGCAGGCGCACGACGCCCGCCACGTAGAGCCCGGCGAGGCACGTCGCGACGCCGAGGAACAGCCAGTCCGGGTGGACCGACGTGAGCATCCGGGCCGGCGACACCGGTTCGGGGTAGGCGAAGCCGAGCAGGGAGTGGCGCACGTCGTACGTCACCGGGTCCTGCGGCACGGGCGGCGCGGACCGCGACAGCGCGACCGACGCCCCGAACGTCGGCGCCATGACCACGAGCTCGCCCACCGCCAGGCGCGCGAACGCCCGGCCGCCGCCCGGCTCGGCGAGCCGCGGGACCACGCGGCGTCGCTGCGCCCAGCCCGCGAGCCCCAGCAGCACCAGCGCGACGACCTTGCCCGTGAGGAGCAGGCCGTACGGCGTGGTCACGAGGTCGGCGGGCGACCCGAGCCGCAGCGACGCGTTGACGACCCCCGAGAACGCCGCACCGGCGAAGCACCACGCCGCCACCGCGGAGTAGCGGGCCACGACCTCGGGCAGCGCGCGGCCCACGCGCGGGCGCAGGAGGACGAGGCCCACGAGCCCACCCGCCCACACCGTCACCGCGACGAGGTGCACGAGCAGGCTGTTGACGGCGTTGAGGTGCTCGTCCGAGCCGGCGGCGTGCCCGGACAGCGCGACGGGCAGCAGCGCGGCGAGCGCGAGCACCGCCGCCGCACCGACCCGGCCCACGCGCCGCGCCCCGGCCGACACCACGAAGGCCGCGGCGACGAGCAGCGCGGACACGGACAGGAACTGGCCGAGCTCGATACCGGTGGCGTAGTACGCCACCTGGGACCAGAAGCCGGGGTCGCTCGGCGCCATGCCGACGCTGTTGCCGGTGGTCAGCACGATCACGGCGACCGCCGCGGCGAGCCAGGCGGCCGCCGCGCGCGTCGCCCAGCGGGTCGCGGTCCACTGCGCGTACGAGACGGCGCCGGGCACGCGGCCCTGCCCGGGCAGCACGCCCGCGGCGAGCACGAGCAGTCCGATGGTGAGCGCGGCCGCGCCGTCGTGCACGACGCGCGCGACCGGCAGCCCGTAGCGCACGACCGCGCCGGGGTCCATGAGCAGACGCGGGGCGAGCTCGCCCGTGAGGGCGAGCCCCGCGATCGCGACGACGACGGCGAGCGGCAGGCACGCGAGGAGCACGAGCTCGGTGGTGCGCAGCACGGGGAGCCGGAAGCCCTCGACGCGCACCTCGGGGGGCGGTCCCGGAGCGGGACGGGAGTCGGTCATGGCGTCTCCTGGTCGGCACGGGGCGCCGGACGGCGCACGCGCCGCCCGGTCGCCGTCCGGTCCGTCAGTCCTGGGGGCCCTGCTGGGAGCCCTGCTCGGGACGCTGCGGCGTGCCCGACGTGCCCGGTGTCCCGTCGCCGCGGCGGCGCAGCACCAGGACGGTCACCACACCGCCCACGAGGATCACGGCGACGACGATCCCGATGACGAGCGGGAGCGTGCTGCTGCCCTCGTCGGCGTCCGAGGCCGAGCCGTTCGCGGTGAGCTCCTCGGCGGTGGCTGACGGCTCGGCGGAGGCGGCGTCGTCGGTCGCGGTGTCCCCCGCGGTGTCCGTCGCGGTGTCCGTCGCGGTGTCCGTCGAGGTGTCCTCGCTCGACGGCTCCGACGCGGCGGGCTCGGGCTGGGCGGCGACGGCGAAGCCGAACGTGCCCTCGATCGGGTGCCCGTCCGAGGACACGACGCGCCAGGCGACCGTGTAGGTGTCGCCGCCGAGGGCCGCCGTGTCGAGCGGCAGGGTCGCTGTCGGGCCGGCGATGGTCGGGGTGCCCTCCGTGACGACCGTCCCCGCGGAGTCGGTGACCACGACCTGGGGCTCGACGTCGAGGGGCTCGGTGCTGAACGTCAGGGTGATCGCCGCGGGCGGTGCGTCGAGCTGGGCGCCGTCGGCCGGGTCGGACGACACGAGCCGGTCGTGGGCGTGCGCGGGCGCCGCGGCGACGACCGCGAGCGCGGCCGTCAGGCCGAGCGCGCAGAGCGCGGCGAGCAGGGCGGTGAGCAACGCCGGGGCAGGCCGGCGGGCGGCGACCGCCACGGGCCGGGTGTCGCGTCGTGCAGAAGCAAGGGGTCGTGCAGCAGGCATGGGGAGAGCTCCGTCCGAAGGCGCGGCGGTGCCGCGGTGCGCCCCGTGCCGGCAGGTGGCCGGCGTGCCTCGTCGGGTGTCGCGCTCTCGCGCGGGTGGGGCAGGGTCAGGCGTCGGCCCCGACGAGCGCGGCCGCCGGGGGACCGCGCGTCGGTGCGGTGCCGGGGAACCGGGACACGAGCCGCCGGGGCACGACCCCGGTGAGCGCGGCCACGGGGCGCGCCGCCACGACGACGGGGGCGAGCGTCACTTGGTGCGGCGTCAGCCACGCGAGGAGCCGCTCGAGCGCCCGCTCGCCGCGGGCGAGCACGACCGCGAGGACGACCGTCGCGACGGCGTGCGCCGCGACCATCCACGCCCCCGCCGCGGCCGGGCCGACGTGGGCCGACGACGCGAGGGCCGTCGCGGCGTCGGGCACGGGGGCGGCCGTGCAGGCGGTCACGACACCGTCGTGGAGGACGTGACGCGCCGCCGTCGCCCCGGGGACGCACGTGGCGGCGCCGTGCCCGAGCGTGTCGAGCGCGGCGTGCAGCGCGAGCTGCGCCCCGCCGAGCAGCGCGACGAGGCGCGGAGCGGTGAAGCGGACCCGCGCCGCGACCATGGTGCCCGCGAGCGTGAACGCGCCGAGCGCCGCGAGGACCAGCGGTTCGGGCAGGTGCCCGCCCGCGACCGCGTGCGCTCCCGCCGTCAGCGCCAGCACGAGGGTCGCCACGAGCGCGGCGCGCGCGAGGCGCAGCGGTCCGGCGACGGGAGAGGGCACCTCGTCAGGGTAGCCCGTGCCCGTCAGGCGGAGGCGCCGTGCGACGGCCCGCCCGAGGAGACCTCCGTCTCGTCGGGCTCGTCCGGCGCGGGGACCGCTCCGGGGTAGCCGCCGATCAGCGCGCGCTCGGGCAGGAGGCGGTCGAGCCCCACCAGGACGAGGCCGAGCACGAGGAACCCCGCGCCGTAGAGCACGACGTTGACGAGCAGCCCGGCCCAGCCGAGGGCGTCGAGGTCGACGAACCCGTACGGGTACTCGCTGCCCGGGCTGACGAACCCGCGGATCGTCGTGAACGCGAAGTAGGCCAGCGGGTACAGCAGCCACTGCGCGGCGGTCAGCCCCCGCAGGCGGCGGTGCGGGGTGAGCAGGAGGAAGTCCGCGACGACGGCGAGGGGCAGCACCTGGTGCTCGATCTGGCCGTCGGTGAGGCCGAGGAAGACGGCCGGGGCGCCCGGGTCCTCGGGCGCGAGCACGAACCAGGACACGAGGCCCGTGATGGCCGCGAAGAGCGTCACCCCGCCCGTGAGCCACGCCGGCGGCTGCGGGCGGCGCAGGATCGACGCGACGCCCGCCCAGGCGAACGCGACCGCGACGAGGAAGCAGGTCTGGTTGGTGAAGTAGACG
Source organism: Cellulosimicrobium sp. NPDC057127 (assembly GCF_042670945.1). Taxonomy (NCBI): domain Bacteria; kingdom Bacillati; phylum Actinomycetota; class Actinomycetes; order Micrococcales; family Promicromonosporaceae; genus Cellulosimicrobium; species Cellulosimicrobium sp. NPDC057127. The sequence continues at coordinate 12,919 of NZ_JBHUUP010000024.1, read as the reverse complement.
AGGCCCTCGACGTCGCCGTCCCGCCAGATCTGCCGCGTCCCGACGAGTGCGAGGACGACGAGGAAGAGCCGGAAGATCCCGACGACGACGTGCATGCGAGCTCCCTTGCGCGCGGTCCGTGCCCCTGGCGTCGGACGGAGGCGCCCGCCACCGTCCCGCTCCCGGGAGCCTAACGCCGGCGTCGGTGCGCACGCACCGCTGGACCCTTGCCCGGGGCGACTTGTCATGATGGGGGCATGACGACCTCTTCGAGCTCCCCCAGCCCGGCCCGCACCGCGCCCCGCACGACCCGCGGCACCGTCGCCGTCACGAACGCCTACGTCGTGCCCGTCGCCTCTCCCCCGGTCGAGAACGGCACCGTCCTGATCGAGGACGGGATGATCACGGCGGTCGGCGCGGACGTCGTCGTGCCCGACGGCGTGCGCACGATCGACGCGGCCGGCCGGTGGGTGCTCCCCGGCTTCGTCGAGGCCCACGCGCACATGGGCGTCATGGAGGAGGCCGAGGGCTGGGCCGGCAACGACACCAACGAGATGACCGACCCGAACGGCTCCGCGCTGCGCGCGCTCGACGGGATCAACGTCGAGGACGAGGGCTTCCGCGACGCGCTGATCGGCGGCGTGACCTCGGCCGTCGTGAAGCCCGGTTCGGGCAACCCCATCGGCGGTCAGACGGTCGCGATCAAGACGTGGGGCGGCCGCACGGTCGACGAGCAGGTGTTCCAGGAGTCCGTCTCCGTGAAGTCGGCGCTCGGCGAGAACCCCAAGCGCGTGTACGGCGACCAGAAGAAGCTCCCGTCGACGCGCCTCGGCGTCGCGAACGTCATCCGCCGCGCGTTCGTGGACGCGCAGAACTACGTCGCCCGGCGCGACGCCGCCGCGGCGAAGGGCGAGCCGTTCGACCGCGACCTCGGCAAGGAGACGCTCGCGCGCGTGCTCGCGGGCGAGCTGTACTGGGACCAGCACACGCACCGCGCGGACGACATCGCGACGGCGCTGCGCCTGGCCGACGAGTTCGGGTACCGGCTCGTCGTCAACCACGGCACGGACGGCGCGGCCGTCGCCGACGTGCTCGCCGAGCGGGACGTCCCCGTGATCTTCGGCCCGATGTTCACGTCGCGCTCCAAGATCGAGCTGCGCGACCGCGACATCGCCAACCTCGGGGCGCTCGCCCGCGCCGGCGTGCGCGTCGCGATCACCACCGACCACCCCGTCGTGCCCATCAACTTCCTCGTGCACCAGGCGTCCCTCGCGGTGAAGGAGGGCCTCGACCGTGAGACCGCCCTGCGGGCGCTCACGGTCAACCCCGCGGCGATCCTCGGCCTCGACGACCGCGTCGGCTCGCTCGCCCCCGGGCTGCACGGCGACGTCGTCGTGTGGTCGGGCGACCCGCTCGACGTCACCGCCCGCGCCGAGCACGTGCTCATCACCGGCACCGAGGTCTACCGCTGGGACCACGCGGCGAACGACGGGCGCGGCGCACCCCGCGTCGTCGAGCGCGCGGAGCGCTTCGCCCGCTGAGGCCGCATCTCCCCGGCCCGGGACGTCGCGCGTGACCGTGCGCTACTCGCAGCCGACGCCGTCGCCGTCCCCGTCGAGCTGCCGGCTGTACCCGGGCTGGCCGGCACGGATCGGCGCGGCGCCGGCGGCGCGGACCGCGGCGCAGTTCTCGTACACCACGTCGGCGGGCGGCGGCGACGGGGCGGGCGCCGGGTCCGGGGCCGGGGCGGGCTCCGCGGTGCGGGGCACGCCGTCGTCGGCGGCGACCGGCAGGGGCTCGTCCGGGCACGAGCCGAGGACGCGCGCGATCGCGTCGTGCTCGGCCGGCGTGACCCACAGCCCGTAGGCGTCCTTCACCGCGACCTGTCGCGCGACGTACGCGCAGCGGAACGCCTTGTGGGGCGGGAGCCACGTCGCGGCGTCACCGTCGCCCTTCGCCTGGTTCGTCGGCCCGTCGACCGCGAGGAGGTTGAGCGGGTCGTTCGCGAACCGCTGCCTCGTCGCGGCGTCGAGCTGCTGCGCGCCCTTCTGCCACGCGTCGGACAGGGCGACGACGTGGTCGACCTGCACGGCCGTCGACGTGACGTCCCCCCGCTGGAACGCGATCGTCGTCGCGGTGAACGGGTCCTCGAGGGTGCCGGTCAGCACCACGCAGTCGTGGGTCCCGGCCTTGAACGTCTCGCCGGTGAGGTCGCGCGCCAGGATGTCGTTGCGGGTGTCGCAGCCGTTGCGGTCGACGTCGGCCCACGCCGGGCCGAACTGGTCGCGGTCGTAGCCCGTCTTCGGCGCCCGTCCCTTGACCTCGAGGGTCTCGAGGGCCGCGAGCGCGGTCCCCGGGCCTGCCGCGGGCGACGTCCCCGTGTCGTGCGTGACGACGGCGGTCGCGTCGCCGGACCCGCCAGGCTGCTCCGTCGTCGCGCACGCGGCCGTGCCCGTGACGACCGCGAGTGCGGCGAGCAGTGCGGCCAGGCCGCGCCCGGTCGTCCGCGTGCCGTCAGCCACCCGAGTCCCCTCCTCGTGCCACGCGGTGCCGGCGACCGCCGTGCGCGCCGTCACCCTAGCCCAGCGCCCGGCCGACGGGCCGCTCAGCCGGCGCGCCGCCGTCGGGCGGCTCCGGCGAGCAGCAGCGAACCGCCGCCCACGAGGCAGGCGGCCGCTGCGGCGACCCCGACGACCGTCGTTCCCGTCGCCGCCAGCGGTGACCCCGTCGCCCGTCGCACCACCTGGTCGGCGACCGGGACCGCCGCACCACCTCCCGACCCGTCGGTGTCGGGCGCTCCGGTGTCGTACCGCAGCACGAGCGTCGTGGCGGTGTCCACGCCGACCAGCACCAGGTGGTGGGCGCCGGCCTCCAGGTCGAGGCCGGTGAGCGTCGCCACGCCGTCGCGCACGGGGAAGGTGCCGAGCAGGCGCGGCGTCGAGTACGCGTAGACCGTGACCGCGGTGTCGGCCGCGGACCAGGGCACCGACAGGTCGACCCTCCCGGGCAGCGCCGTCGGGTCGAAGTCGTCGGCGACGGCGGCCAGGTCCGGCGCGTCGGGGTGGCGCGCGAGCAGCTCCGCCGTGTCGGCCGCCAGCTCCTCGGCGACGTCCCACGCGGCCAGGCGCGCCGGGCGGGAGACCGCCTCGGTGCCGTCCACGCCGGTGAGCCGGGCGCGGAACCAGGCCTCCGGCCCCTCGGCCGTCACCCGCAGGGTGAGCCCGTCGCCCCCCACCACCGGCCGCCAGGCGCTCGCCGGGGCGTCTGCCGTCGGCGCGCTCTCCCACGACACGGAGGCGACGGCGGGGGACGCGGCGGCTGCGACCGTGAAGGCCGCGGTGCCGCCCGGCACGACGGGACCGACGTCGACCGGGTGCGCGGTCACGACCGGGGTCGCGGCGGGCAGCACGGTCACGACCACGGCGGCCTCGGTGCGGTTGCCCGCGCGGTCGGTCGCGGCCACCCGGACCCGGCGCTCGCCCGGTCCGGCGGCTGCCGGGTCGCGGAGGACGAGCGTCGACCCCGAGATCCGGAACAGCGCGTTGTCGGCGTCGCCCGCCCCCGGCACCAGCGTGAAGCCGACCGCCCCGAGCGCGTCCTGCGCGACGAGCGTCCCCGCGGCGGCGTCCGGGCCGGAGCTCACCCGCAGGGTCGTGGCGACCAGGCGAGGCGTCTCGGGAGACGTGGTGTCGACCACGACGGTCAGCGGGTCGCTGACCGCGGAGTCGAGGTCGCTGCCCAGCACGGACGCGGTGGCGCGCGCGGTGACGGTGCGCTCGCCCTCGGGCAGCGCCGACGTGGTGACGGTCCACAGGCCGCCGGCGTCCGCGGTGGTCACCCCGAGCTGGGCGGCGCCGTCGAGCACCGTGACGGTGCTGCCGGGCCACGCGGTCCCGGTGAGCGTGGGCGTGGTGTCGGCGGTGTGGGTGCCCGTGCCCCCGGTGTCGCTCGCCGCGGCCAGCCGCAGCGCGCGCGGGGCGGGCGGTGCGGCGGGCGTGAGCTCGAGCCGGTCGTCGACGACGACGTACGACGCCGGGGTGGCGGAGCCGGGGACGACGAGCGTGGCGTCGACGCCCGGCGTCGCGTCGATCCCCAGGTGCACCCGGGTCCCGTCCGCGTGGGCCTCGACCTCCACCTGCCCGGCGGTCAGCGCCGACCCGTCGCCCTCGCCCAGCACGGAGGTCAGCGGCACGCGCGGCTCCCCGGCCGCGTCGAGGTCGCGCACCTCGACGGCGTCGTCGACGGCGAGGTCGGTGATCGTGTCCGTGCCGTGCGGACCGGTGGCGGCCACGACGAACACGTCGGCACCGCTGCCTCCGGTGAGCCGGTTGTCGCCCTGGTTGCCGATCAGCGTGTCGGAGCCCGACCCGCCCACGGCGTTCTCGACGAGGCCACCGGTGCTGCCCGGGGCCAGGTGCGCCGTGGCGATGTTCGGCGAGCGGCGCGTGGCGTCGTGGGTGTCGAGCACCGGGTACTGCCCGCCGAGGTCCGTCCAGGACCCTGGTCGCAGGTCCACCCGCAGGTCGGTGGCGTACGACGCGAAGTTGTAGGTGTCCGTGCCGCCGCTGTCCCAGACCGTCGTGAAGACCACCGGCGCAGTGGGGTCGAAGGTGTACGTGGTGTCCCCGGCGTCGGACGTCCCGGTGCCGTACAGGTGCTGGATCGCGGCGACGTCCTGGAGCATCGGCCCGGCCGGGTAGCTGCCGTCGCGCACGGTGTAGGCACCGTTCGACGCTCCGGGCCAGCTCGCGTAGCTCATGACGGTCGTCGCGACGGAGTGCGTCCCGGGATCGGCGGCGGGGAAGCCACCGGACGCGTCGTGCGGGTGCTTGAGCCCGAGCGCGTGCCCGAGCTCGTGCAGCACGGTGAAGGCGCTGTAGGTCCCCGCCTCGCCGAGCTGCCCGCCGATGATCGCTGCCCCGAGCTGCAGGTCGACCGGGCCGTCCCCGGGCGCCTGCGACACCCGCGCCGTCAGGTTGCTCCCGTCGCGGTACCAGTACACCCGGATGTCCGCCGTCGCGGGGTCCGCCGCCTCGGTGAACGCCAGGCCCGAGGGGCGCGCCCACCGGGCGAGCTGCTGACGGACCTGGCTCTGCTCACCCGGGTCGAGCGCGGTGAAGGACGCGTCGTCCACGGCCGCCACCTCGGCGGCGGCCTGCGGGAACGAGAAGGTGACGGTGCTGCCGGACCAGCGCGCTCCGCTGAGCAGCGAGTCGACCGCCGGGTCCCCGGACGGGGTTACGGCGGCGGCCGCCGCGGGCGGGGCGAGCACCACGGGAGCGGCGCCGACGATCGGTGCTCCCAGCGCGAGCGCGAGCCCCGTGGCGCAGGCGCGTCGGCGCCACGCCGTGGCCGGGAGGGCGGGGGCACGAGTCATCGGCATCCGATCCGAGGAGAGACGAGCAGTGCTGGTCACAGCGACCCGTCGCCACTGTCGGCCGCCCGTCCCGCACCGTGAACGTCGCCCGGCGGTTTCACCCGCTCGGTGGAGCGCAGGCCGTGCCGCCGGCGACGCCCGCACCCGGACGCCGGCGTCCCCGACGGCGGCGACACTCCCTCGAGCTCACATGCGGAACCGGGAGACCTGCGCGCGCAGCTGCTCGGAGACGTGCGCGAGCTCGCCGACGGCGGTGCTCATCTCCTCCATCGTCCGGGCGTTCTCGCGGGCACCCGAGGCGATCCCGGTGATGTTCCCCGCGATCTCGCTGGCGCCCGTGGCCGACTCCTGCACGCCGCGCGACATCTCGTTCGTCGTCGCGCTCTGCTCCTCGACCGCCGAGGCGATCGTCAGCTGGTAGTCGTTGATCTGCCCGATGATCTGCGTGATCTCGGCGATCGCGCCGACCGCGCCGTCGGTGTCGCCCTGGATGGCCTCGACCCTGCGCGCGATGTCCTCGGTCGCCTTCGCCGTCTCCTGCGCCAGCTCCTTGACCTCGGACGCCACCACCGCGAAGCCCTTCCCGGCCTCACCAGCACGCGCCGCCTCGATCGTCGCGTTCAGCGCCAGCAGGTTGGTCTGCTCCGCGATCGAGGTGATGACCTTGATCACGTTGCCGATCTCCTGCGAGGACGCCCCGAGCTTCTGCACCGTCTCGTTCGTCACCGCCGCCTGCTCGGTCGCCAGGTTCGCGACCTTCGCCGCCTCGTTCGAGTTCTGCGCGATCTCCCGGATCGACGCACCCATCTCCTCGGCACCCGCCGCGACCGTCCGCACGTTCTGCGACACCTGCTCCGCCGCCGACGCCACCACGCCCGACTGCACCGACGACTGCTCCGCCGACGCCACGACGCGCGCCGCCGCGGCCGCGAGCTGCTCCGAACCGGAGGCGATCGTCACGGACGACGCCAGGACGCCGGACAACGTCTGGCGGAGCGACTCCTGCGCGACCGCCAGCGCGCGCGCCATGCTGCCGAGCTCGTCCTTGCTGTGGACCTCCGCCTCGCGGGTGAGGTCCCCCTCGGCCATCGCCTCGATCACCGTCTGGACGCCCACGACGTTCGACCGGATCCGGTTGGAGACGATCCATCCCACGACGACGCCCACGACGGCACCGACGACGATGACGCTCAGGAGCACGACGACCGCGGACGACGCCTGGCTCGCCGCGGCCGCCGACTGGTCCGCGAGGACGCCGCCGATGTACCCCTGGAGGCCTTCCATCGTCGAGCGGAGTGCGGCCCCGGCCTCGTCCAGGGCCACGTCGGCGGCGCGGTACGCCTCCCAGTCGCCCGACTCGAACGCCGGCAGCTTCTCCGTCTGCACGGCAGCCACGTACTGACCGATGGCGTCCTTGAGCGCCACGTACTCCGCGGGGACGTCCTGGCCGATCCCGGCGTAGATCTCCTCGAACGCCGCCAGCTCGACGTCGACCGCGGCTCGCGCCTCCTCGATCGCCGCGTACTGCGGGGCGGTGTCGAGGCCCTGGCCGAAGTAGTCGCCGACCGAGTTCGCGGCGAGCCTGAACTCCCACACGGACTGGGAGATCCGCGTCTCCTGCTGGCTCAGCGTGCTCTCGATGGTCGCGACCTCCTGCGTCTTGTCGCGCAGGGACGTCGCCGTGCCGATCGCCACCGACCCGAGCACGACCATGATGGCGACGAGCGCCACGACGATGCCCAGGATCTTCGCCCGCACCGAGCGGAGCAGCCCCGGCGCCTCGTGCCGCGCCGCGGGAGGCCGCGCAGTGCCGGCGGCCGGCGCACCGGCCGGTCCGGTGACCGGTGCGGTGACAGGTGCGGTGGCGGGTGCGGTGGTGAACGGTGCGTCCATCAGCTCGGTCATGGTGCGGTCCTCCTCGTGTCCGGGCGCACTGCGGCCCGCCGGCACCTATCGGCCGTCGTGACGCCGTCGTGCTCACCGCCGTCGACGTCGGGACCAAAGTCCCTACCCTCGACGACGTCGACGGTGGCCGTCAGGACCGTCGCTGCGGCTTCACGAAGGGGAACGCGAGCGTCTCGCGGATCGACGCCCCGATGAGCATCATGTAGATCCGGTCGACGCCGAGGCCGAGCCCGCCGGTGGGCGGCATCGCGAACTCGAGCGCCTCGAGGAAGCCCTCGTCGACCTCCATCGCCTCCGGGTCGCCCGCTGCGGCGAGGAGCGACTGCTGCGTGAGGCGTTCGCGCTGGTCGACGGGGTCGATGAGCTCCGAGTACGCGGTGCCGAGCTCGGCCCCGAACGCCACGAGGTCCCACCGCTCGGCGAGGCGCGGGTCGCGGCGGTGCACGCGTGTCAGCGGCGACGTCTCGACCGGGAAGTCGGTGTAGAACGTCGGCTCGACGGTCTGCCCCTCGACGAGGCGGTCGTACATCTCGTTGACGACCGCGCCGTGCGTCTCGTCCTCGCCGACCTCGATGTCGTGCGCCGCGCACAGGCGATGCAGCTCGTCCGTCGGCGTGTCCGGGGTGACGTCCGCGCCGACGGCGCGCGAGACGGCGTCGTGCACGGAGACGACCGGCCACTCGCCGTCGAGCCGCACGTCCGTCCCGTCCGGGCGCCGCGACACCGCGTCGCCGTGGACGGCGACCGCGGCCGCGACGACGAGCTCGCGCGTGAGGTGGCGCATCGTCGTGTAGTCGCCGAACGCCTGGTACGCCTCGAGCGACGTGAACTCGGGGTTGTGCGTCGCGTCCGCGCCCTCGTTGCGGAAGTTGCGCCCGAGCTCGAAGACCCGCTCGACCCCGCCGACGGCGAGCTGCTTGAGGAACAGCTCGGGCGCGATGCGCAGGTACAGGTCCATGTCGTAGGCGTTGATGTGCGTGCGGAACGGCCGGGCGTTGGCGCCGCCGTGGATGCGCTGGAGGATCGGCGTCTCGACCTCGATGAACGCCCGCTCGACGAGCGCCGAGCGCAGCGCGTGCACCGCGACCGAGCGCCCGCGCAGCGTCGTGCTCGCCTTCGTGTCGAGCGCGAGGTCGACGTGCCGCAGGCGCATGCGCGTCTCCGGGTCCGCCAGGCCGCGGAACTTGTCCGGCGGCGCCTTGAGGCACTTGGAGGCCATGACCCACGCGTCGGCGTGCACCGACAGCTCACCGGTCCGGCTGCGCGCGACCGTCCCCGTCACGCTCACCTGGTCGGCCAGGTCGACCACGTGCCGCCACAGCGCGATGTCGGCCGCGCCGTCGGCGGTGAGCATGACCTGCCGTTCCACGTCCTCCTCGCGCAGGACGGCGAAGCTCACGCCGCCGAGGTCGCGCAGGCGCACGACGCGGCCCGCCACGGACACCGTGCCGCCGAGCAGCACCTCGTCGACGTCGCGCAGGCGGTGGGTGCGCGGCACCGCCACCGGGTACGGCGGCATCCCCGCGGCCCGCAGCACGTCGAGCTTGGCGCGGCGCGCCCGCTCCTGGTCCGTGAGGCGGGGCGTCGGCACGTCGAGCGCGAGCAGCTCGTCGTCCTGCGCGCGCACCGCGGCCGCGAGCGCCGCGTCGTTCTCGGCCGCCGACGCCGTCGCCGCGCCCTGCGGCGACGTCCACAGGGGCACGAAGCCCTCGGCCTGCCCCGCCGCCAGGGTCACCGACGTGAGCTGGGCGGGTGCGGCGTAGCAGAGGTACCGGGTGCGCCAGCGGGGCTCGTACTTCTGGTTCGAGCGGTACAGGGAGTCGAGCTGCCACCAGCGGGACGCGACGAGGATGAGGCGGCGCAGGAGGCGTTGGAGGGGCGTTGCGGCCACGGACTCGCCCTGCTCGATGATGCCGCGGAACATCGCGAAGTTGAGGGAGACGCGGTCGACGCCCGTGCCCGGGCCCTCGCTCGCGAGCGTGATGACCATGAGCTCGGTGACGCCCGGGACGGCGTTCGGGGAGCGCCGCATGACGTCGAGCGAGACGCCCTTGCGTCCCCACGGCACGAACGACAGGAGGCCCTGGACCTCGTCGTCGCGGTCGTGGGCGGTCACGACGAGCACGCGGGGGTCGCGGGAACTGCCGAGACGCTCGAGCGCCATGGAGAACCCGCGCTCCTCGCCGTGGCGCCACCGGTCGGCGGCCTGCGCGAGCGCGGCGAGCTCGTCCGGCGGGATCTCGCGCTGGCGGCGCACCCGCACCGTGTACCCCTCGCGCGACGGCCGCGCGACGGCGTGCCGCACCGGGCGCATCGAGGGCGCGGAGAGGTCGAACTCGCGCGTCTCGACGATCGCCTCGTCGCCCATGACCAGGACGGCGAGCCCCGCGTCCCGGTAGGCGCGTGCGCCGCGCTCGCTCGCGGAGATCACGGCCGGCGCCCAGCCGTGGCGCCGGGCGTGGGCGAGGGCGCGCGCGACCGCGTCGCCCCAGGAGGCGGGGTCGCCCACCGGGTCGCCGGCGGCGAGCAGCACGCCGCTCACCACGCGGTAGGAGACGGCGGCCCGGCCGTCTCCCGAGAAGACCGTCGACCGGTCGTCGCGCGTCGCGAAGTACTCGAGCGAGTCGTCACCCGGGTGCTCGAGCAGGAGGCGCCGCACGGCCAGCTCCTCGTCCGGGGCGCGGGGCGCGTCGCGCGGGCCCGTGCGCAGGAAGACGACGACGGCCGCGAGCAGACCGAGGCCGGCGACGAGGCCGGCGACGAACGCCAACCAGCCGGGAGCGGTGCCGTCGACGGAGAACGGCTCCTCGTGGGGCGGGAGCCCGAGCGACGAGCTCAGCGACCACGCCGCCCGCTCCCCCACCGTGCCCAGCGTCGAGGGCACGACCTGCAGGAGCGCCGTGGCCACGGCGGTGGCGAGCACCACGCCCAGCAGGGCGACGAGCACCGCGCGGCCCCAGGCGCCGCGCGCGATGCGCGCGGGGAACGCCCGGCGCGCGGCCACGAGGACGACGACCAGCACCGCGCCGACGAGCGCGGAGGCGTACGTCGTCCACCGCACGTCCTGGACCACCCCGGCCGTCGGGTCGACCCGGTCCAGGACCAGCGCGAGCAGGACGACGAGCGCCGCGGGCAGCTGCCAGACGAGGACGACGAACCACAGCGCGGCGCGCCGTCGGCGCAGGAACCCGCTGGCGACGAGCGCGACCACGACGGCGGAGAAGAGCGTCGGGTACGACGGCACGTTGGTGACCGACAGGACCTCGGCCACCGGGCGCTCCGAGTGGCGCGCGAGCGGCCGGAGGACCAGCCCGAGCAGCAGCCAGACGGCGTAGAGCTGCAGGACGCGCGCACCCCAGCGCGCGACGACGTCGGCCCACGGTCGCGCGGGCGGCGGCTCGGCCGCGTATCCCCGTGCGGGACGCTCGCCCCGCTCCGGGGGGACCGTGGCGGGACCGGTCTCCCGGACGACCGTCGTCGGCTCTCTCGTGACCATCCCCGACCCCTTCCCGGGACGGACGGCTCGCCTCCGCGCACGACGGGAGGCCTGTGGTCCTCGGGACGAACGTACGCCGCTCGGCACGGGAGCGCTCCCGGAGGTCCGGGAGCGCTCCCGTGCACCGTGGTGCCCGTCCCCGCATGACAGCACGGCGCGCGTGATGGAAGAGTGGTCGCGCCCGGGCGAGCACCGGGCCGTCGCGGCGGACCTGCGGCGTCGCAGCGTCCGGCGCCCACGGGCCCGACGGGGGAGGACCATGAGCACGACGACGACCGTCGTCACCTATGACGTGTTCGGCGGGCCCGAGGTCCTGCGCGTCACCACCGAGGACGTCGGCGAGCCCGGCCCCGGCCGGGTGCGCGTCGCCAACCGGGTCGTCGGCGTGAACCCGGCGGACGTCAAGCGGCTCGCGGGCGCGTTCGGCGGGTCCCTGCCGGGCGTCCTCGGGTTCGAGGCGGCGGGCATCGTCGACGCCGTCGGGCCGGACGTCACGGACCTCGCCCCCGGCGACGCCGTCGTCTGGCACGGCACCGGTGCGCAGCGGGCGCTCTCCCTCGTCCGCGCCGACCACGTGCGCCGCGTGCCGGAGACCGTCGCGCCCGTCCAGGCCGCAGTGCTCCCCGTCGCGGCCGCGACCGCGTTCTCGGCGCTCGTGCAGGCCGACGTCGGCGAGGACGACGTTGTGCTGCTGCACGGCGCGAGCGGCGGCGTGGGGTCGGCGGCGGTGCAGGTCGCCCGGGCGCTCGGCGCTCGCGTCGTCGGCACGGCGTCGCCGGCGAACCACGACTACGTGCGCGAGGTCGGGGCGACGCCCGTGGCCTACGGCCCGGGGCTCGTCGAGGCGGTCCGCGCACTGCCCGACGGCCTGGACGGGGTGAGCGTCGTCGTCGACCTCGTGGGGACGCCGGAGACGGTCGCGGCGACGGCGGAGCTGCTCGGCGACACGCTCACGGCGCCCGGCCCCGACGCCCCGCCGGCTGCGGTGACGATCGTGTCGTCCGAGGCGTCGCGCGACGCGGGGATCGCCGACAAGGTGGACGCCAAGGGCGCGCTCGACGAGGTGGTCGCGCTGGCCGAGAGCGGCCGGCTGCACCTGGAGATCGCCCGCCGGTTCCCGCTCGAGGACGCCGCGGAGGCGCTGCGCCTCGTCGCGACGGGGCACGTGCGCGGCAAGGTCGTGCTCGACGTCTCCTGAGCCGCGCTTGTGACGCTGCGCACAGCGCCAGGGCGGGAGGGGCGGTTTCCCGCCGTTCCCCCGGCGGCGGTGCGGCAATCTCCTTGCACGTCACGTCGCTGACGGTGTGAAATCGTTAGCATGCGTAAGTACCTCGCCGCCACCGCGGCGCTGACCAGTGCCCTCCTCCTGGCGTCCTGCGCCTCGACGACAGACCCGTCGAGCGACGACGCCACGACCCCCGCCGAGACCGCCACGTCGGAGGCCGCAGGCCCCACGCCGACCGTGGTCGAGATCGTCCAGTCGTGCGCCGCCTTCTACGACGGTGACGAGAACTCGCTCGCGTCCCGCGTCGACGCGACCTTCCCGCTGACCACCCAGGAGGTCACGGAGGAGACGTCGGTCGAGCTCGCGACCACGCGCGACAAGATCGCGTCGGTTCAGCGCTTCGCCGACGTGGAGCTCCAGGAGAACCTCAACGGCGTCAAGGCCCCGTTCGAGGCCGCGCTCTCGGGCGTCGAGGTGACGACGGACGACTTCCAGCCCGCGCTGGACGCCTTCCGCGCGCAGTGCGCCGACGCCGGGTACGCGTTCGCGTCCTGACCCCCCCGCGCCGCGGTCCGAGCGCCCCGTCCCCTCGTGGGGGCGGGGCGTTCGTGCGTCCGGTCCCGCCGAGATGCGACCGTCGCGGCCCGCTGCCCACGATGGGACGGCACGGGCCCGGCCGGGCCCCGACGGAGGGCACACCATGGGGATCGACGACCTCAAGAAGAAGGCCACCGACGCGATGGACAGCGACAAGGGCGAGAAGATGTCGGACACCGCCCTCGACAAGGGCGGCGACGCCGCGTCCCGCGCCACCGGGGGCAAGCACGACGACCAGATCGACAAGGCGTCCGACCGGGCCGACCGCGCGGTCGGCAACGAGTAGCGGCGCGCAGTCCCCGCCCGACGCGAACGGGGCCGGCGGCACGTCCGGGAAGGA
>NZ_JBHUUP010000023.1:0-32535 GCF_042670945.1 Cellulosimicrobium sp. NPDC057127 | reverse complement strand
GCACCTGCGAGGGTGCCGGGCCGTCGTGCGTCCCGCGCCGCTGCGCCCGCGGGTCCCGCGGCGCCCCGGCTACGACCCCGGTGCGCGACCGGACCGCTCGACGCGGTAGCCGTCCGCCCGCAGCCGCGCGAGGAGCTCCTCGCAGTGCTCCTGGCCCTTCGTCTCGACCTGCATGCGCACCCACGCCTCGCCGATGCCCAGGCCCACGTCCGTGCGGTCGTGGTGGATGTGCATGACGTTGCCGCGCAGCGTCGAGATGACGTCGAGCAGACCGGCGAGCGCGCCGGGGCGGTCGTCGAGCAGCACCTGGAGCTGGATGTACCGGCCCGCGGCGGCGAGACCGTGGCGCACGACGCGCAGCAGCACGAGGGGGTCGACGTTCCCCCCGGACAGCACGACGACGACCGGTCCCTCGAGCGGTCGCGGCGCACCGGACGGCGGCGCCGTCGCGGCGGTGTCGAGCGCGCGCGACGTGGCGAGCAGCGCCGCGACGCCCGCGGCCCCGGCGGGCTCGACGAGGAGCTTCGCCCGCTCGGCGACCATGAGCAGCGAACGGGAGATGTCGTCCTCGCTCACGGTGCGCACCTCGACCCCGTGGCGGCGCAGAATCTCGAACGGCACGACGCCCGGCGTCCCGACGGCGATCCCGTCGGCCATGGTGGCGGCCGCCCGCGACGTCGTCGGTTCGCCCGCCGCCAGCGACGCCGGGTAGGCCGCGGCGCGCTCGGCCTGCACCCCGACGACGCGCACGTGCGGCGCCGCCTCGGCGAACGTCGCGGCGAGGCCGGCGACGAGGCCACCGCCACCCAGCGGGGCGACGACCGTCCGGACCTGCGGCACCTGCTCGAGGATCTCGAGGGCGAGTGTGCCCTGGCCGGCGACGACGTCGGGGTGGTCGAACGGGTGCACGCCCACCGCCCCGGTGCGTGCGGCCTCCGCCCGGGCGGCGGCGAGCGTCTCGTCGACGTCCTCGCCCACGAGGCGCACCTCGGCGCCGTACTGGCGCGTGGCGGCGACCTTCGGCAGCGCCGCGTCGACCGGCATGTAGACGACCGCACGGATGCCGAGGAGCCCCGCGGCCAGCGCCACGCCCTGGGCGTGGTTGCCGGCGCTCGCCGCGACGACTCCGCGCGCCCTCTCCTCGGCCGAGAGCCGCGCCATGCGCACGTACGCCCCGCGCACCTTGAACGAGCCGGCCCGCTGGAGGTTCTCGCACTTGAGCAGCACCTCGACGCCCGCGGCCTCGCTGATGGCGCGCGACGACTGCACGAGCGTCACCGTGGCGACGCCGTCGAGCAGCCGGGCCGCGTCCCGGACGTCGGCGAGCGTCACCGAGGCGGCGGGACCGCCGTCGGTCACGGCTCGACGTCCTCTCCCGGTGCGCCGCCCGGGCCGGTCGCGCGCCGGGCCGACGTGCTGTCGCGCCACCGGTAGCGGCGGCGCAGCACGGGCTCTGCCAGGTCGTCCTCCGCGGCCTCCACCACCGGTGGCTGAGGGCTCCCGCGCACGACGACGCGGTCGTCCGTCCCGAGCTCGGGGAACTTGTCGTGCCCGTGCAGGTACAGCACGACCGTGTTGAGCACCGCGGCGATGGGCACGGCGAAGAGCGCGCCGACGATCCCTGCGGCGAAGCTGCCGGCGGCGACGACGAGGATGACGGCGACGGGGTGCAGCGACACGGCGTGGCCCATGAGGAACGGCTGCAGGACGTGCCCCTCGATCTGCTGGACGAGGAGCACGATCGCGAGCATGATCAGCGCCTGCGCCCAGCCCTGCGCGACGAGCACGACGAGCACCGCGATGGAGCCGGTGACGATCGCGCCGACGATCGGGATGAACGAGCCGACGAACACGAGGATCCCGAGCGGGAGCGCCAGGCTGGGCACGAAGAACGCCGCGCCGACGCCGATGCCGACCGCGTCCACGGCGGCGACGAGGATCTGCGTGCGCGTGTACGCGGACAGGGTGATGACGCCGCGCCGGCCCGCCTGGTGCACGCGGTCACGGGCGCGCAGCGGCAGGACGCCGACGACCCACGACCAGATCCGCTTGCCGTCGAGCAGGAAGAAGAACGTGCAGAACAGCGCGATGAGGGCGCCCGCGAGCACGTGCCCGATGGTCGTGGCCGCGCCGAGCGCGCCGGAGACGATGCTGTCCTGGTTCTCCGTGAGCGCCGACTGCGCCTGGTCGAGGTACGAGCGCAGCGTCACCGAGTCGACGTTGAGCGGTCCCTGCGAGAGCCAGCCGGTGAACTGCTCGAAGCCCTGGACGGCCTGGTCGCGCAGGTCCTGGAAGCCGCCGACGATCGAGCGTCCGGCGACGGTGACGAGGCCCGCCACGACGGCGACCAGGCCGATGAGCGAGAGCCCCGTCGCCCACCCGCGCGACATCCGCAGCCGCCGCTGGAGGACGCGCTGCACGGGCGTGAGCAGCACCGTGAGCAGCAGCGCGACGGCGACCGGCACGACGATGACCTTGAGCTGCACGACGAGCCAGCCGCCCGCCGCGATCGCACCGCCGATGAGCAGGAGCCGCCACGACCACGACGCCGCGGACTTCACCGACTCGGGGACCGTGCCCCCACCGGGTGCCGCGGGTGGGATCGGGGCCGGTTCGTCGTGCGGGTCGGTCTGCGCGGTCACGACCTCACCCTAGGGGAGCGCAGGTCGGGCGTCAGGACAGCGCGCGGTCGAGGTCCGCGAGCAGGTCGTCGACGTCCTCGATGCCGACGGACAGGCGCACGAGGTCGTCGGGGACCTCGAGCGCGGACCCGGCGACGGACGCGTGCGTCATGCGCCCCGGGTGCTCGACGAGCGACTCCACCCCGCCGAGCGACTCGGCGAGCGTGAACACGCGCGTGCGCGAGCACACCTCGAGGGCCTTCTCCTCGCTGCCGGTGCGGAACGACACCATGCCGCCGAACCCGCTCATCTGCCGGGCGGCGGTCTCGTGGCCGGGGTGCGACGCCAGACCGGGGTAGATCACCTGCGTCACCGCGGGGTGCTCGTCGAGGAACGCCGCGACGGCGGCGGCGTTCGCCTGGTGGCGGTCCATGCGCACCGCGAGGGTCTTGAGCCCGCGCAGCGTGAGCCAGGCGTCGAAGGGGCCCGCGACGGCGCCCGAGGAGTTCTGGTGGAAGCCGACGGCACCGGCCACGTCCGTGCCGCCTGCGGGCGACTCGAGACCGCCCGGGAGCTGCGCGCCCGTCGCGACGACGAGCGCGCCGCCGACGACGTCGCTGTGCCCGCCGACGTACTTCGTCGTCGAGTGCACGACGACGTCCGCGCCGAGCGCGAGCGGCTGCTGCAGGTAGGGCGTGGCGAACGTGTTGTCGACGACGAGCAGCGCGCCGGCTTCTCGAGCGAGCGCCCCAAGCTCTCGGATGTCGCTGATCCCGAGCAGCGGGTTCGTCGGCGTCTCGACCCACACGACCTTCGTCGTCCCCGGGCGCACCGCGGCGCGCACCCCGTCCAGGTTCGCGACGTCGGTCATGTCGACCGGCGTGTGCTCGACGCCCCACGGGCCGAAGACCCGGTGGACGAGCCGATACGTGCCGCCGTACGCGTCGCCGGGGAACACGACGTGGTCGCCGGGCCGCAGGACCGCGCGCAGCAGGGTGTCCTCCGCGGCGAGGCCCGACGCGAAGGCGAACCCGCGCGCGGGTGGCGACCCGTCCGCCGTCGGGCGCAGTCCCCCGGACTCAGCGGCGGCGAGGGCCTCCTCGAGCGCGGTGCGGGTGGGGTTGGCCGAGCGCGAGTACTCGTATCCGCCGCGCAGGCCGCCCACGCCGTCCTGCTTGTAGGTCGAGACCTGGTGGATGGGCGGCACGACGGCGCCCGTCGTCGGGTCCGGGTCCTGCCCCGCGTGGATGGCGCGCGTGGAGAAGCCGGTGGTCGTCCAGTCGGGGTGCTCGCTGCTCACCCGGCCAGCGTACGTGCCGGCCCCGCGGCGGTCGTCGGGTCTGGTGAGGGTGGCTGCCCTCGGGTGGCGACGCCCCGCAGCCGGGGGCACGGTGGGTGACCCAGGGCACGGACGGAGGCGGCGGTGAGGATCGATCTCGAGGGCAGGACGGCGCTGGTCACGGGTTCGGCGCAGGGCATCGGCCTCGCGATCGCGCGCGCCCTCGCGGAGTGCGGGGCGAGCGTCGTGGTCAACGGCCGGTCCGCCGAGACGTCCCGGCGCGCGGCCGAGGACGTGCGCGCGCACGCGCCCGGGGCGGAGGTCACCGGCGTCGCCGCCGACCTCGCCACGGACGACGGCGCGACGACGATGCTGGACGCGGTGCCCGACGTCGACGTGCTGGTCAACAACCTCGGGATCTTCGCGAGCCAGGACCCGCTGGAGATCGACGACGACACGTGGCGCCGGTACCTCGAGGTGAACGTGCTCGCGGGCGTGCGGCTCACGCGCGCGTACCTGCCGGGGATGATGGAGCGCGGCTGGGGCCGGGTGCAGTTCATCGGCAGCGACTCGGCGGTCGCGATCCCCACGGAGATGATCCACTACGGGGTCACCAAGACGGCCCTGCTGGGCGTCTCGCGCGGGTTCGCGAAGGCGGCCGCCGGGACGGGCGTGACGGTCAACAGCGTGCTCGCCGGGCCGACGCACACGGGTGGGGTCGAGACGTTCGCGCGCGAGCTCGTGGGCGACGACCTGCCGTGGGACGAGACGCAGCGGGTGTTCATGCGCGAGCACCGGCCGCAGTCGCTGCTGCAGCGGCTCATCGAGCCCGAGGAGATCGCCCACATGGTGGCCTACCTGGCGTCCCCGCTCGCGTCCGCGACCACGGGCGCCGCGGTGCGCGTCGACGGCGGGTACGTCGACGCGATCGTGCCGTAGGGCGGCCGGTCCGTCACCCGGGGCGCCACCGAGGCCGGAACACCTCGTGCGCGCCGGGCGTTCACCCTGGTGCCGGACGATGCGTCGTGGGCACGGGTCCCCGAGATCCTCCGTACCGCCCCCGTCGACCGGCACCTTTCAGGAGGTAAGCGATGAACTCGATCTTCGACGCCCTGTTCGGCGGCTCCGCCAAGACCACCATGGTCGCGCCGGAGGACACGCTGCCGGGCCGCCAGTCCCCCGTCCTGCAGAACCCCGCCCCGCACACCGTGCTCGGCACGTCGATCACCGGCCCGTGGCCGGAGGGCACGCGCGTGCTCTACCTCGCGATGGGCTGCTTCTGGGGCGCGGAGGAGATCTACTGGCAGGTCCCGGGCGTGGTGAGCACCGCCGTCGGCTACATGGGCGGCACGACGCCGAACCCCACCTACGAGGAGGCGTGCTCCGCCCGCACGGGCCACACGGAGACCGCGCTCGTGGCGTACGACCCGGAGAAGGTCACCGAGGCCGAGCTGCTCAAGATCTTCTGGGAGCGGCACGACCCGACGCAGGGCTACCGCCAGGGCAACGACGTCGGCACGCAGTACCGGTCCGCCGTGTACTGGACGACGCCCGAGCAGGAGAAGGCCGTCCGCGAGACGGCCGAGCGGTACGGCCAGGTGCTCGCCGCGAAGGGCTACGACCCGATCACGACGGAGATGAAGCCCGCCGCCGAGGCCGGCCCGTTCTACTACGCCGAGGACTACCACCAGCAGTACCTCGACAAGAACCCGAACGGCTACCGCTGCCACGCGACGACGGGCGTGCCGTTCCCCGACGCCGCCTGACCTGCGCGGCCGGCCTGCCTGACGCGGTGGCTCAGGCGGGCCGGCCGTCGCGCGGGCCGAAGACGCGGAGTGCCTCGGCGTCGCTCGCGGCCGACCGCAGGAAGTACTCGGCCCACTCCGCGACGTCCGGGTAGTCGCTGCCCGCGACGACCGCGGCGACCGCGGCGTCGACGTCGACCTCCGTGTGCCGCAGCGACACCTGCCCGTCGCGCAGGAGCGCCCACGACCCGCCGGGCCGGCCGTACGGCATGCCGACGCTGCCGGGGTTGACGACGAGCCGCCGGTCGACGAGCCGCACGAACGGCATGTGCGTGTGCCCGCACACGACCGTCCGGACGTCGGGGTCGAGGTCCGCGAGCACCTCGGCCCACCGGCCGAGCGAGGAGTCGACGAGCACGACCTCCTCGTCGTCGCGCGGCGTGCCGTGGCACAGGACCGCTCGGCCGAACCCGCGCACCGAGATCTCGGCGGGGTGCGGCAGCCCGGCGAGGAGCTCGACCTGGTCCGGTCGCAGCTGCGCCGCGGCCCACGGCACGACCGGGTCGGGCACGTGGCCCGCACCGTCGCGCGCCCAGGCCACGAGCTCGCGGTCCGCGTTGCCGCGCACGAGCAGCGCCCGGTCACCGAGGCTCGCGAGCCGGTCCAGCACCTCGACGGGCTGCGGCCCCGCCGCGTGGTCGCCGGTGACCACGACGAGGTCCGCCGCGCGCACGTCGGGCTCCGCGAGCACCGCGTCGAGCACCGGCAGGACGCCGTGCACGTCCGACAGCACCGCGACCGTCCCGACGTCGGCCACGACCCCGCCGGTGCCGGTACCCGCTCCCCCGTGACCGCCCGTGCCCACGTGCACCACCCCCGCGACCACCGTCGCACGCGCGGCGCGCCGCGGCCACGTCCGGGCCGTCCGTTCCGCTCGGAGCGTCGCGACGTGGCACGGTGTGCGGGTGACGTCCTCCCCCGCCGCCGGTCCGCCGTCCGCCGTGCCCGACGCCGCGCTCCCGCCCTGGGCCGTCGGCTCGCCCGCGCGGCTGCTCGCCGCGGCCCTCGTCGCCGGCTCCGCGGTGCTGCTCTTCGCGGTGCACGTGCGGCCGCTCGGCTACGTGCCGCTCGTCGTCGGGGTGGCCCTCGGGTGGGCGGTCGACCGCGTGCTCGGCCGCGACCTCGCGCTGATCGGCCTCGGCATGGCGATCATCTCGGCGATCTCGCTCGAGGCCGACCTGTCCGACGCCGGGATGCTCCGCTTCGCCGTCGCGCTGTCGCTGGCGGTGCTCGTGCCGTGGGCGCTGTCGCGCTTCGCGTACCGCGACCGGACGATCACGTTCCCCGTGGCGACGGGCCGGCGGTGGTCACGCGGCCAGATCGTCTACCTCGCCGTGGTCGTCGTCGCCGGGTACCTGATCCTGCCGTTCTACTTCATCGGGTCGGGGGCGTACCGCAACTGGCCCGAGGTCACGGGCGGTGAGGAGATCGCCCGGCTGTTCGTCGGGGTGAACGCGGTCGGGATCTGGGACGAGCTGTTCTTCGTGTGCGTCGTGTTCGCCCTGCTGCGCAAGCACTTCGGGCTCTGGACGGCGAACGTGCTGCAGGCGACGGTGTTCGTCTCGTTCCTGTGGGAGCTCGGGTACCGCGAGTGGGGCCCGCTGCTGACGATCCCGTTCGCCCTGGTCCAGGGGTGGATCTTCTCGTGGTCGAAGTCGTTCACCTACGTGGTCGCGGTGCACCTGCTGTTCGACCTCGTCGTGTTCGGCGTGCTCGTGCACGCGCACCACCCCGAGCTGTTCGACGTGTTCGTCACCGCGCCGCGATGAGCCGGGGCTCCTAGCCTGGCCCCATGGAGCAGGCCGCGCGGCGTGCGCAGGCTCGCGGCGAGGCGCGCGGGCTCGACCGCGTGCTCGCGTTCGCCGACGCCGTCGTGGCGATCGCCATCACGCTCGTCGTGCTCCCCGTCGTCGACCGGGCGCTCGACGCCGGCTCGGCGCGGGAGTTCTTCGCCGACAGCTGGACGACGCTCGCGCCGGCCGCGATCAGCTTCGTCGTCATCGCGCTCTTCTGGCGCGTGCACCACTGGCTCTTCCTGCCCGCGACGGGCTACTCCGCCACCGTGCTCCAGCTCGAGATGCTGTGGCTCGCGTCGATCGTCGCGCTGCCCGTCGCGACGGTGCTGGACTTCACGTCCGGCGGCGGCGACCGGCTGGCGCTCGGCGTCTACATCGGGATCATGCTGGTCACCTCTCTGGCGCTGCGCGCCGAGCGGGCGGTACTCGTGCGCCAGGGCTTCCTCGACGACGACCCGACCGAGAGCGTGGTCGACCGCTGGATCGGCGCGGGACTGCTCGCCGCCGCGCTCGTGCTCGCCGTGCTGCTCCCCGGCGGCGGTGCGGCCTGGCTGCTCCTGCTGCTGCTCGAGGGCCCGGTCCGCGCGGCCGCCCACCGACGACGTCGGCGGGCGGCCGGCTGAGACCAGGGCTCGGGGGTGCTACCGGGTGGTCGCGTCGCTGTCGAGCGGCGGGACGTAGAAAGCGGTCGTCGCGGCGACGCGTGCCGCCACCGTGTCGGCGTCGAGGCCGTCGGACGCCGCGAGCGCCGCGCCCCACGCCTCGCTGCTGGCCGTGTTGAACGCCCGTACCGCGGGGTCCGTCGCGAGGGTCTCGGGATCGATCGCGCCCTCGACCCCGGCGAGGTGCAGACCGAGCCCCAGGAGGGCGCCGTCCCAGCCGACGCCCACCGCGCCGGGACCGAACTGGTCCCACATCTCCGGCGGCACGACGGCGGTGTGCTCGAGCGTCAGCCGGGTGCCGTCGTCCGCGGGCTCGAGCCGGACGTCGACGACCGACGAGTCCTCGGGACCCTCCGGGCCCATGACCCACGTGACCTGCAGGTGCCGCGGCGCGTCGCACACGCGGATCTCGCCGCCCGCGTTGCCCTCGAGCTGGTAGGTGCCGCCCGCGCGCAGCTCCCCGCTCACGGGCAGGAACCAGCGCGGGATGCGCTCGGGGCTCGTGACGGCGTCCCACACGTCGTCGACGGCGGCGGAGTACGTCCGCGACAGCGTCACGACGCGCGCCTCCCCCGCGGGGAGGTTCCCGTACCCGACCGTGCGCTGCACGGCCTCCAGCTCGGCGATGAGGTCCTTCATCCTGTCCTCCGTCCTGACCACCCCTGGTCGGTGGTCGGCTCCTCGGTGACCGGCGGCTCGTCGCCGCCTCCGGCTGCCGCCCGGCCGGGTGCGGTGCGCTGCCCGGCGCGACGCCGCTCCCGGGCGCCGCGCGCGAGCTCCGTCCCGAGCGCGTCGAGCCGCTGCTCCCAGAACCGCCGGAGGCCGGCGGCCCAGTCCTCGACCTCCCCGAGCGGCGCGGGGTCGAGCGCGTAGAGGCGGCGGGTGCCCTCCGCCCGCACGGTGGTGAACCCGTGGGTCCTCAGCACCTTGAGGTGCTGGGACACCGCGGGCTGGCTGATGCCGAACTCCGCGCCGACGTCCGCGGCGATCTCCCCCGCAGCCCGCTCGCCCCTTGCGAGCAGCTCGAGGATCCGCCGCCGGACGGGGTCGCCGAGCACGTCGAACGCTTCCACAGTCCCCATCCTGGAGCCACGACTTATATAAGTCAAGAGCGATACGTGGCTCTAGCGATGCGTCACGGCGCGAGCGATGCGTCACGGCGCGAGCGATGCGTCCACGGACGCAGCGCTCGGGCGGGAACGCAGCGCTCGGGCAGGAGCGCGTCCGCCGGCCGACGTCCGAGCGCTCGACCCTTGCGGGCGCCGGACACCGGTGCAGGTCGGTCAGCGGCGTCGGCCTCGGCCTCGGGCGGCGCCTCCCTTGCCGCCGCGAGGCGTCCCGCGGCCCTGCGACCGTCCTCCCCCGGCGCCCTTGCCCGCGCCCCGGCCGGAGCGCGACGGCGTCCCCGCGCGGCGGCCGGCGGCCGTGCCGCCCTGCCCGGTCGAGCGCGCGGCACCCGCGCGACCGTCACCCGTCGCGGCGGTCGCGGTGGTCGCGGAGGCACGGCCGCGAGAGCTGTTGACCGTGCGGCCGCGCACGATCCCGACCATCTCCTCGACGAGGTCGTCGGCGGTCTCCGCGACCCACGCGAGCGCCACGGGCGCGATCGGCGCGCCGTCGAGCCGGCGGTGCACGACGTCCTTGCGGTGGTGCAGCCGCGCGAGCGACTGCGGCACGACGAGCACGCCGACGCCCGCGGCGACGAGCACGACCGCGTCGGCGGTGGTGGCGGGGCGCTCGACGGCGGGGCGGCCGGGCGGGGCCGGGGCGTCGTCCGCGGCACCCGGCGTGCCGGACCACGCGACGACGTCGTCGAGGGGCCGCAGCAGCACCTCGTCGGCCAGGTCGGAGAGTGCGACCGGCTCCTCGGGCTCGAGCGCCGCGAGCAGGTGGTCGCGCCCGACGAGGACGACGGGCGTCTCCTCGTACAGCGGGATGGCGGCGAGGACGTCGCGGTCCACCGGCAGGCGCAGGATCGCCGCGTCGGCCTCGCCGTCGCGCAGCACACGCGCGGCGTCGGCGGCCTCGGTCGCGACGAGCTCGAGCGGCACGTCGGGCAGGCGCTCGCGCCACGTGCGCACCCACTTCGCCGGGGTGGCGCCGGGGACGTACGCGAGGCGGAATCCCGGCGTCGCGCCCGGCCCGGCCTCGTCGTCTCCGGGCTCGTGCCGGGCCGGTCCCTGCTCGTCGTCCTCCACGGCCCCACCCTAGGCGCCGGGCGCACGACGCGCGGCGCCTGCCGTCGGCGCGGAGCGGCGCGCCGCGAGGACATACCCTGACCCCATGAGCCCCAAGCAGTCCGCGCAGTCGATGAAGCCCGCCACGGCGGCCAAGAAGCTCGGGGTGTACCTGCCCGCGACGCCCGAGGAGTTCCGGGCCGGCACCGTCACCCGCGCGGAGCTCGAGGAGCTCGAGAAGCACCCGCCGGAGTGGCTCAGCGACCTGCGCCGCAACGGGCCGCACCCACGACCGGTCGTCGCCGGGCGCCTGGGCGTCTCGATCTCGGGGCTCGCGCGCGGGGGCATCACGGAGCCGATGACCACGGAGCAGATCGACGAGCTGCGCCAGGACCCGCCGGAGTGGCTCGCGCGCGAGCGCGAGGTCCAGGCGAAGGTCCGCGCCGAGGAGGACCGGATCGCCGCGGAGCGCGCGAAGGCGCAGGCTCGCGAGCGCGCCAAGGACCACGCCCGGGACACGAAGGACACCAAGGACCGCACGAGGAGCTCGACGCAGGCCCCGCCGCAGGACGACGCGGAGGGCGGGCCGCAGGAGTCCTGAGCCCGGGAGGACGCCCCCGTCAGACGGGGTCGCCGGCGGCGCGGTCGGTGTGCCCGAGCGACAGGTCCGGCGCGACGGCGTCGCGCACGCGCCGCTTGAGGTCGGGGACCTCGGGGAACCCGCCGTCGGCCTTCCGGTCCCACAGGAGCACCGGGCCGTCGCCCGCGTCCAGCGTCACCCGGAAGACGCCGCCCGTGCCGGGCACGAGCGCGACCTCGCCCAGCCGCGTGCGGAACGTCTGCAGCAGCTCCTGCGCCACCCACGCCGCGCGCAGCAACCACCGGCACTGCGTGCAGTACTCCACGGCCACGCGCGCGGTCCCGCGCGATCCGGGGTCGGCGGCGGAGCCCTCGGGGGCGACGTCTGCACGCTCGGCGGGGTCTGGGGCGGGGGCGCCGTCGGTCATGCCGCCAGCCTAGGCGGACGGTGACGTGCCGCGACGCCCGGGCGGACGCCCGGCTCAGGCGCCCCGCTCGGCCGGGAGCCGGCCGTCCGCCACCGCCGCCGCCAGCCGTGCGTGGTCCTGCTCGACGACGTCCGCGTACGCGCGCGCCCACGCCGCCACGGCGTCCTCGAACGCGTCGGAGCGCCCCAGGTAGGCGTGCACGACGCGGGCCGCGGGCGACTGGCTGTGCGCGCGGGCGAGGACGCGGCCGCAGAAGCCGCCGTACCGCGCGAGCTGCACGGGCGTCAGCCGGTCCAGCTCGACGGACCCCTTCATGTCGCGGAACTGGCGCCAGTAGAAGTCGACGCGCCGCCCGGCGGGGCTCTCGTCGGCCTCGACGGTGGTCCACCCGAGGAACGGGTCGGAGTGCGCCTGGAGGATGCGCTGTGCGGCGACGACGCGGCGTCCCTGCGCGGGCACGTCGCCGGCCGGGACGAGGCCCGCGGGCAACGCGTCCGCCATCCCGCCGTACGTGGCCAGCACGGACGGCACGGCCTCCTTGACCTGGAGCACGAGCGGCTCACCCGCCGGCCCCTCGAGCAGCGCGATGTAGCAGCGCGTGCCGACGCTGCCGACGCCCACGACGCGCAGCACGTGGTCGACGAGCTCGAACTGCCCCAGGAGGAGGCGGACGTCCGCGCGCAGCGGCTCGCGGTAGCGCTCGAACAGCGTCGTCAGCTGCTCGGGCGTCGCGGTCTTCACGTGCTGGGTGACCGGCGGCTGGTCGACGATGCGCGTGCGGCCGTCCGCGGTGCGGGTCGTGATGCGGCGCACCACGTGCTCGGACGTGCGTCGCAGCGCACGGCGCAGGGTGCGCCGCAGCTCCTCGCGGCCGGCGTCCTCGAGCAGCGGCTCCACGGCCTCGATCTCGACCTGGAAGGCGAACCGCTCGACAGCGCCGAGGGACAGCAGCTCGTCGAGCCCGTCGCGGTAGCCGCGCACCGCGCGGCGCGCGGCATCGCCGCACTGCTCCTCCGTCATGCCCGCGTCGCGTCCCGCGACGTGCATGCTCGTGGCGAGGCGCTTGACGTCCCACTCCCAGGGGCCGTCCGCAGCCTCGTCGAAGTCGTTGAGGTCGAACACGACGCGCCGCTCGGGCGACGCGAACAGCCCGAAGTTCGCCACGTGGGCGTCCCCGCACGCCACCACGGTCGCCCCGGTGCGGGGCCCTGCGGCCAGGTCGGCGGCCATCGTCGCGGCGGTCCCCCGGTACCAGGCGAACGGCGACTCGAGCATGCGGCCCACGCGCAGCGGGACGAGCTCGTGGATCCGGTCCGCGTTCTGCTCGGCCACGACGGCGACGGGGTCGCGGTCGGGGAGCCGGAGCTCCGCGTGGCTGCGTCGCGGCGCGGTCTCCCGCAGCGCGCGACCGGCGGTACGCGACTCCGCGAGCGTCCTGGGGACGTCCATCGCCCCACCTCCTCGGGCCTGCTCGCAGGCTAGCGCCGCGGCCGCGGGAGCGCCCGGCGGTGGTGGTCGGGGAGACTGGTCCGGTGACCAGCACCCCCGCCGACCTCGCCGACCTCCTCGCTCGGCTCGAGACCGGCGACCCGGAGCCGCGGCGCGAGGACTCCCCCGTCGCCGTGGACGCGGCCGACCGGCTGCTCCTCGACGAGGCGGCACGGCACGTCGCCGACGTCCGGGCGGGCGAGGTCGCCGTCGTGGACGACCGCTACGGCGCGCTGACGCTCGGCGCCGCCGCTCTCGTCCGACGACCCGACGAGGCCGGGGGCGGTGCCGGCGTCACAGGCGGGACCGGGGACGTCGTCCGCGTGCACCAGGACGCGTGCACCGCGGCCGACGCGCTCGACGCGAACGCGGCGACGCTGGGCCTGACCGGCACGTACGCGCACCACAGCCTCGGGCCCGGCCTCCTCTCCGGCGCTCGCGTCGTGCTGCTGCGCCTGCCTCGCGGGCTCGCGGCCCTGCGCGACGTCGCGGAGCACGTCGCGCGCGAGGCGGACCCGGGCGTCGTCCTGCTCGCGGGCGGGCGCGTCAAGCACATGACGCCCGCGATGAACGACGTGCTCGCCGAGTCGTTCGGCCACGTGCGGGCGAGCCGCGGTCGCGGCAAGTCGCGGGTTCTCGTCGCCGCCGAGCCGCGCCAGGAGGCCGGCCCTCTGACGTATCCCGTCACGGCGGTGCTGCCCGACGTCGGGCTGACGGTCGTCGCCCACGGCGCCGCGTTCGCCGGGGCGGAGCTCGACCTCGGCACACGGTTCCTGCTGGAGCGTCTCGACGACGCGGACGCACCCGACCTCCCGCACGGGCTCGCGGCACCGGAGGACGTCGTCGACCTCGGCTGCGGGACGGGGCTGCTCGCGACGTGGGCGGCCCGGCGGTGGCCGGCGGCGCGCGTCGTCGCGACGGACCGGTCCGACGCCGCGGTGCGGTCCGCGCAGCGCACCGCGGCGGCCAACGGCACGGGCGACCGCGTGCAGGTGGTGCGCGACGACGCCGGCGCGTCGCTGCCGGACGCGAGCGCCGACCTCGTCCTGCTCAACCCGCCGTTCCACGAGGGAGCGGCCCTGCGGACGGGGACGGCGCACCGCCTGTTCGCGGCGGCGGGCCGCGTGCTGCGGCCCGGTGGCGAGCTGTGGTGCGTGTGGAACTCGCACCTGCGCTACCGGCCGGCGCTCGAGCGCGCCGTCGGCCCGACCGTCCAGGTCGGGCGCGACCGGCGCTTCACGGTGACCCGCAGCACGCGACGCTGATCCCCGCGGGTGTCTCCGCACGGGTGTCTCGGCCGGGAGTCCCGGCCGGGGCGTCACCGCCCGGGTGTCACTGCACGTCGACGACGTCCACCACGAAGACGAGGGTGTCGGTGCCGCCGATGCCGGCCTGCGGCACGCCGCGCTGGCCGTAGCCGTGCTCCGGCGGGATCGACAGCAGGACGCGCGAGCCGACGTTCTGACCGACGAGACCCTTGTCCCAGCCGCCGATGACGGCACCCACACCGATCGGGAACGCGATCGTGTCGCCGCGGTCGTACGAGTTGTCGAACACCTGCCCGCCCCACACCTGCCCCAGGTAGTGGACGACGATGTTGCGCCCGGCGGTGACGGCGGGCCCGGAGCCCTCGCTGAGCACGACGACCTGGAGGCCCTCGGGAGCACCCTGCTCGGGGAAGGTGAGGGTCGGCTTCTCGCCGAAGGACCCCGAGGGGGTCGGGAGGGTGGTCTGGTCGGTCACGAGGATGCCTTCCGTCGATGAACCGGGCGTGGAGCTCGCCCGGTGTGGGCCACGGCGAGCGCCGTGACGCCCTCACCCTACGCGGAGGCTCCCGCTCGCGGGGGAGGCTCTTGCCAGACGTGGCTAATGGTATTAGCCTAGGGGCTATGTCTCAACGAACTCCAACACTCGACCTCCGGTTCCTCCACCGGCCCGACGGCCGTCTCGCGTACACCGACCAGGGCAGCGGCCCGCTCGTCGTCGCCGTCCCCGGCATGGGCGACGTGCGCTCGACGTGGGACGACGTCGTGCCTCCCCTCGTCGCGGCAGGGCACCGCGTCGTCGTCATGGACCTGCGCGGTCACGGCGACAGCGACACCACGTTCCGCACGCACGGCGACGAGGCCACCGCCTCGGACCTCGTCGCGCTCGTCGAGCACCTCGACGCCGGGCTGGCGGCCCTGCTCGGCAGCTCCATGGCCGCCTCGGCCGCCGTCGTCGCGGCGGCCGACCGCCCGGACCTGGTGCGCGGTCTCGTCCTCGTCGACGGGTTCCTCCGCGCGAGCGGGTCGGCCACCGCGCAGCGCCTGATGCGCGCGGCCTTCCGTGTCGCGCTCGCACGCCCGTGGGGGCCGGCCGTCTGGTCGGCGTTCTACGGGTCGCTCGTGAAGGGGCGGCGCCCCGCCCGGCTCGCCGCGCACCGCGCCGCGGTCCGGGACAACCTGCGCGACCCTGCCCGCCTCCGGTCGTTCCGGGACCTGACCCTCCAGCTCGACCACGCCGTCGTCGAGCCCCGCCTCTCGCACGTGCAGGCGCCCGTGCTCGCCGTCTTCGGCGCGCTGGACCCCGACTACGCCGACCCGGTCGCCGAGGCCGCGTTCGCCGAGCAGGCGCTCGGCGCGACGACCCTGGTCCTGCCCGAGGTGGGCCACTACCCCCAGCTCCAGGCGCCCGAGGAGCTCGTCGCCGCGACCGTGGCCTTCCTCGCGACCCTCCCGACGGGAGAGGCCCGTGCCTAGGGCGGGGCTGTCGCACGACGCGGTGGTCGCGATCGCGCTCGAGCTCGTGGACGCGGGCGGGCCCACCGGCTTCGCGGACCTCTCCCTCGCGAAGGTCGCCGCGCAGGCCGGCGTCGCGACGCCCAGCCTGTACAAGCACGTCGGCTCGCTCGCGGCCCTGCGGCGCGAGGTGTCGACCGTCGCCGTCGACGACCTCACGCGCGTCATGACCGACGCGACGGTCGGGCTCTCCGGCCCGGCCGCCGTCGAGGCGCTCGCCCACGCGATGCGCGGGTTCGCGCGGTCGGCGCCGGGCCGGTGGGCCGCCGTGCAGGCCGCGCCCGACCCCGACGACCCCGCCGACGCCGCGCTGTCGGCCGCCGCGGACCGCTCGGTCCGCACGGTCGCGGCCGTGCTGCGGGGCTTCGACCTGCCCGACGACCGCACCATCGATGCGATCCGCTCGGTCCGCGCGAGCGTGCACGGGTTCGTCTCGCTCGAGCTCGGCGGCGGGTACCGGCTGCCCGACGACCTCGACGCGAGCTTCGCCACGCACGTCGCGATGGTGCTCGCCGGCCTGGACGCGCTCAGCGCGCGAGGAAACCCAGCAGGTCGTGCCGTGTGAGCACGCCCACCGGGTCGCCGTCCTCCACGACGAGCAGCGCGTCGGCGTCGTGCAGGGCGGCGCGGATCGCGTCCACGCCCTCGCCCGCGCCGATGAGCGGGAAGCGCTCCTGCATGTGCGCGTCGACGCGGTCGGCGAGCGACGCCACCCCGGAGAAGACGGCGTCGAGGAGCGCACGCTCGCTCACCGAGCCGGCGACCTCGCCGATCTTCACCGGCGGCTCCGCGCCGACGACCGGCATCTGCGAGACGCCGTACTCGCGCAGGATCTCGATCGCGTCACGCACCGTCTCGCCCGGGTGGGTGTGCACGAGGTCGGGCAGGCGGCCGCCCTTGGCTCGCAGCACGTCGCCCGCGGTGACGCCCTCGTCGTCGGGCAGGAAGCCGTAGGACCGCATCCACGCGTCGTTGAAGATCTTCGACAGGTAGCCGCGCCCGCCGTCGGGTAGCAGCACGACGATCACGGCGCGCGCCGCGGCCTCCGGGTCCTTCTCCTCGAGCCGGCGCGCGAGGCGCAGCGTGGCCTCGACCGCCATGCCGCACGACCCGCCGACGAGCAGCCCCTCCTCGCGCGCGAGCCGGCGCGTCATGGCGAACGAGTCGGCGTCGCTCACCGCGATGATCTCGTCGGGCACGGCAGGGTCGTACGCCGCCGGCCAGAAGTCCTCGCCGACGCCCTCCACGAGGTACGGGCGACCGTCGCCGCCGGAGTACACCGAGCCGGCCGGGTCCGCACCGACCACCTGCACCGGGCCGCCGTCGGCGGCGTCGCGGCCGGCCGACACCTCGTGGAGGTAGCGGCCGGTGCCCGTGATGGTGCCGCCCGTCCCGACGCCCGTGACGAAGTGGGTCACGCGGCCGTCGGTGTCCGACCAGATCTCGGGGCCGGTCGACTCGTAGTGCGAGAGCGGGCCGTTGACGTTCGCGTACTGGTTCGGCTTCCACGCCCCGGGGATCTCCCGGGTGAGGCGGTCGGAGACGGAGTAGTACGAGTCGGGGTGGTCCGGGGCCACGGCCGTGGGCGTCACGACGACGCGCGCACCGTACGCGGTGAGCACGTCGCGCTTGTCCTGGCTGACCTTGTCGGGGCAGACGAACACGCAGTCGTAGCCCTTGCGCTGCGCGACGAGAGCGAGCCCGACACCGGTGTTGCCGGACGTGGGCTCGACGATCGTGCCGCCCGGCCGCAGCTCGCCGGACGCCTCCGCGGCCTCGACCATCTTCAGCGCGATGCGGTCCTTCACCGAGCCGCCGGGGTTGAGGTACTCGACCTTGGCGAGGACGGTCGCCGACAGGCCTTCCGTGACGCGGGTGAGCCGGACGAGCGGGGTGCCGCCGACGAGCTCGGAGACGTGCTGTGCGTATCTCATCCCTCGATCATCCCCGATGGGGTGCGCGGCCGACGTCACCGGACCCCGACGCTGGACCAGGGAATTCCCGTACGGTGTAGAGCGTTAGGTGTGCGACCGTCTCCGACCGGAAGGTGCCCCGTGCCCGCGAGCTCCGCCTCCCCCGCCGCCGTCGCCACGTCCCCGCCCGTCCCCGCCACGGCGCTCCCGCCGCTGCCCGACCAGGCCGAGCGTCTCGTCGCCCTGGGCGTCGCGGCGACCGCCGGCCTGCCCGACGCCGCGGTGCGCGCAGCGGCGCACGACCTCGCCGCGAGCGCCCCGCCGGGCGCGCTCCTCGTCGTCGACCCCGCGCTCGCGCCGCCCTCCGTGCTCGCCCCGCACCTGCGGCTGCCCGACCGGGACGGCGAGAAGGAGGGCTTCGTCGTCGTCGACATGGCCGACGTCGACCGGTTCGCCCCGCTGGACGGTCTCACCGTGCCCGACGGCGCGCTGTACGTCGTCACGGACGTCGACCGCGGCGACGACCTGGCGAGCTGGTCGCCCGACGAGGCGCTGCCGGAGATCACCCGACGCGGCCGCACCCCGCTGACGTTGGCGGAGGGCATCCACTGGGCGCTGCAGGCGCCGCAGGTCGTCGAGCGCAACCACTGCTACATGACGATCGGCTCACGCCTGCGCCGGGCGGACGGGCGCCTCGACGCGCGGACGCCCGCGATCTGGATCTCCAACGGCACCGGGCGCGACGGCCGCGAGCGCCGCGGTGCGCCGAAGGTCGGCTGGTGCTGGGCGGGCAACCGGCACACGTGGCTCGGGTTCGCGTCGGCGGCCGGTCGCGTGGGCCTCCCGGCCTGAGCGCGGGCACGCGGGAGAGCCCCGGCCGGGTCGGTCCCGGCCCGGGCTCTCCTCCGCGGACGTCAGCCCAGGAGGCCGAGCAGGGCGACGACGAGCACGACGGCACCCAGCACCACGACCACCACGGGCCGGCCGGCCGCCTCGGGCGCGGACGCCCGGCCGACGGCCGCCCCGACGGCGCCCGTGATCCCGACGACGACGGCCGCGCCGAGGATCAGCCCACCCTCGCCCGCGGCGCCGGCGTCGCGGAGCTGCGCCGCGAGCCCACCCGCGAGGAGCGAGCCCCACAGGGCGCCGGCGACGAGGCCGAGGACCGCGAAGACGAGCGCCGCGCGACCCTCGGTCGCGCCCCGCGTGATGCGGGCGCCGAGCCACGCGACGGCAGCGCCCGCCGTCGGCACGCTGACGAGCAGGAGCAGGGCCGCGAACGGCAACCATGCCGGCGGCGCCCCGGAGAGGACCATGTAGAGGACCTGGACCCCGAGCATGGCCGCCGCGGCGACGACGAGCCCGGCGACGAAGACAGGCACCCGCGGCGGAGAGTGCTCCGCCGCGGGTGCCGTGTCGCGAGAGGTGCGCGCCACCGTCAGTCGCTGCTCTGCAGGATGGCGAAGAGGCGCAGGAACTCCAGGTAGAGCCAGATGAGCGTGACCAGCAGGCCGAACGCGGCCGACCACGCGAACTTGGCGGGCACGCCGCCCTCGACGCCGCGCTTGATGGAGTCGAAGTCGACGATGAGCGACGCGGCCGCGAGGCCGACGGCGAAGAGGCCGACGACGACGCCGATCGTGCCACCGCGCATGCCCCAGCCGCCGAGAACGCCGGTCCAGACGAGGACCACGTTGACGAGGGAGAACGCGAGGTACCCCACCATCGCGATGAGGAGCCAGCGCGTGAACTTCGGGGTGACCCGCACCTTGCCGGACCGGAAGAGGAACAGCGCAGCGGCGAACGTGGCGATCGTCGCGAGGACCGCCTGGAACACGATGTCCGTCAGGTTCGCACCGTTGGCGACGGTCATGCCGGCGAACGCCAGGCTGATCCCGCCGAGGAACAGACCCTGCGCCACCGTGTACGCGACGATGAGCGCGGGGCTCGGGTTGCGCTTGAACGCGTTCACGAGGCCGAGGACGAGACCGACGACCGCGCCGATGATCCACAGCGCGGGCACCTGCGGCGTGAGCATCCACGAGCCGGCGGCGACGACGACGAGCAGCGCGAGCAGCCCGCCCGTCTTGATGACGACGTCGTCGTAGGTCAGGCGCTTGGTGTCCGCCGTGGTCGCGGCGGGCGCCTGGTACATCGCGTCGAGCGTCGCGGCGTCGGCGGTCTGGGCACCGTACTGGCCCCACTGCGCGTTCTGCGGCGGCGTGCCGTAGGCGGGCGCACCGCTCTGGCCCTGGGGCGCGGTCCCGTAGGCGGGGGACTGCTGGGTGGCGGCGCCTCCCCGCCGGTTGCGCGGGTCACCGAAGACCGCACTGTTGTTGAAGACGGGGTTGCTCATGAGCTCCTCCTGGTCGCGGCGTCCACTCTCGCAGCGGGCCTCGTCATCGGCGTTCCTGCCTCGAGTCGGGTGTCGCTGGCCTTGCGTTCATCCTACGGAACGTGCGAGTGCCGGTCACTGTTCCCGGCCTGGTGGGACCGCATCCGGGACAAATCTCGCCCGGGAGGCGGACCCACGGCCGCGCACCGCCCGCCCCGCGGTGCACCCACCCGTCGCGGCGTACGCCGTGCGACGTACGTCCTGCCCCCCGAAGGGCATCGCAGATACGCCGCCAGAGGGCTGACCGGCACCCGACGGCGCGCCTAGGCTCGACACGAACCTCGCGACGCACCCCGGCGGGCCACGAGCCCGCGGACATCCCACCCTGGAAGGGGCGAGCCATGATCGAAGCACGCGGCCTGACCAAGCGGTACGGGCCCAAGACGGCGGTGGACGGCATCTCGTTCACCGTCCGCCCCGGCACCGTCACCGGATTCCTCGGCCCCAACGGGGCCGGTAAGTCCACCACCATGCGCATGATCATGGGGCTGGACCGTCCCACCGCCGGCACCGTCACCGTCAACGGTCGCCCGTACGCGCAGCACCGCTCCCCCCTCACCGAGGTTGGCGCGCTGCTCGACGCCAAGGCGGTCCACACCGGACGCACCGCGTACAACCACCTCCTCGCGATGGCGGCGACGCACGGCATCCCGACGAAGCGCGTCGACGAGGTCATCGAGATGACCGGCCTCCAGTCGGTCGCGAAGAAGCGCGTCGGCGGCTTCTCGCTCGGCATGGGCCAGCGCCTCGGCATCGCCTCCGCGCTGCTCGGCGACCCGAAGACGCTCATCCTCGACGAGCCCGTCAACGGCCTCGACCCCGAGGGCGTCCTGTGGGTCCGCAACCTCGCCAAGTACCTGGCGTCCGAGGGCCGCACCGTCTTCCTGTCGAGCCACCTCATGAGCGAGGTCGCGCTCACCGCCGACCACATCGTCGTCATCGGCAAGGGCCGCATCATCGCGGACGCCCCCGTCGGCGACATCGTCAACGGCACCCAGCAGCGCACCGTGCGCGTCCGCACGCCGCACGCGACCCAGCTCGCCGAGCTCCTCACGCGCGACGGCGCCACCATCACGAGCGACGAGCCGAGCCTCCTCGTCGTCTCCGGCGCCGACGCCGCCGGCATCGGCGAGCTCGCGGCCGCCCAGGGCTTCGTGCTGCACGAGCTCACGCCCGTCACGTCGACGCTCGAGGACGCCTACATGGCCCTGACCGCCGACGCCGTCGAGTACCAGACCGAGTCCGCGCAGGCCCACGTGGGTCACGGCGCGGCGGGCGCGCCCGCCCAGAGCTTCGAAGGAGCACAGCGATGACCGCCACCGCCGTCGCCCAGGGTCCGACGACGACCCGCACCTCGCCCTACCGCCTGTCGTTCGGCCACGTGCTGCGGGCGGAGTGGATCAAGTTCCGCACGCTGCGCTCCACCGCGTGGACCCTCGCGATCACCGTCGTCGTCATGGCGGCGATCGCGCTGATGTTCGCGGCGCTCATGTCGTCCCTGAGCGACGACCCCGAGCTCGCCGCGAGCTCCGGCGGCCTCATGCCGGGCGTGATGATCGTGACGTTCGGGTACTCGTTCGCCCAGCTCGTCGTCGCGGTGCTCGGCGCCCTGACCATCACCGGCGAGTACTCCACCGGCATGATCCGGTCGACGTTCAGCGCGGTCCCGACGCGCCTGCCGGCCTTCGCCGCCAAGTCGCTCGTGCTCGCCGTCGTCACGTTCGTCGTGTCGGCGCTCGGCGTGGTCGCGTCCTACCTCGTCGCCATGCCGTTCCTGTCGGGCACCCCGCTCGAGGTCGACCTCGGTGCCGAGGGCACCATCCGTGCGCTCCTCGGCGCGCCGCTCTACCTCGCGGCGATCGCCGTGCTCTCCGTCGCGCTCGGCGCCATCATCCGCAACTCGGCGGGCACCATCTTCGGGCTCGTCGCGCTGCTGCTCGTGGTCCCCTCGATCCTCCAGGCGATCCCGACGGACTGGGTGCGCGACCTCGCGCAGTTCCTGCCCAGCACGGCGGGCGAGCGCCTCGTGATCGGCGACGCGATGAACGGCATGGGCACCGACTTCATCCTGAGCCCGTGGCAGGGCTTCGCGGTCCTCGTCGCCTGGGTCGCCGTGGCGTGGGTCGCCGCGGCCCTCGTCATCAAGCGCCGGGACGCGTGACCCAGCCCGCCACCACCCCGCCGACGCCGGACGAGCACACCGCTCGCCCGGCGTCGGCCGCTGCATCCCCGGACACCGCCCGGACCCTCCCGCTGCGCCGCGCCCCGGAGCCGTTCACCGAGCTCGACGCCCGGCGCCTCGGCCCGGTGCGGCGCTACTTCGCGCAGCACCCGCGCGTCATGGACTGGGTCGTCGTCGCGGTCTTCGCGGTCCCGGGGGTGCTGTACTCGATCGGCGCGACGGAGCAGCCCGGCTCCGCCCTGCTGATGCTCGCGTTCGTCCTCGCGGGCGGCACCGCCCTGCTCTGGCGCCGACGCCGCCCCGTCGGCGTCGCGCTCGCCACGGCGGCGCTCGGCGTGGCGGCGATCGCTGTCACCGGCGACACCGCCGGGTACGAGGTCGCCGCCATGTTCGCCACGTACGCCGTCGCCGCCGCCAGGTCCCCGCGCGTCGCGTGGCCCACGCTCGCCGCGCTCGTCCTGCCCCTGTCGGCCGCGACGCTCCTGTGGTACGACGTCGTCACCACCGACGACGGCGAGATGCTGCGCGCGAGCGTGACCCCCGGCGTACTGACGGTCGACCGCCTCGTGAGCATGCTCATGACGGCGATCCTGTGCCTCGTCGCCATGGCCATCGGGTCGAACGTGCGCGCCCGGCGACAGCACGTCGCCGACCTCGTCGAGCGGGCCAACTCCATCGCGCGCGACCGCGACCAGCAGTCGCAGCTCGCCGTCGCCGCCGAGCGCACCCGGATCGCACGCGAGATGCACGACGTCGTCGCGCACTCGCTCACCGTCATGGTCGCGCTCGCCGACGGCGCCAAGGCGTCCGGAGCCAAGGACCCCGAGCTCGCGGGCCACGCGCTCGACGAGCTCACCGCCACCGGCCGCGCCGCCCTCGCGGACATGCGTCGCGTGCTCGGCGTGCTGCGCGACCCCGCGACCGGCGAGCCGTCCGCAGCGCCGCTCGCCCCCGCCGACGACATCGAGGAGCTCGAGGACGTCGTCGAACGCTTCCGGACCGCCGGCCTGCCCGTGCGGCTCGTGCGCCGCGGACCGCAGCCCCGGCCCGAACCCGCCGTGCGCCAGGCCGCGTACCGCATCGTGCAGGAAGCCCTCACGAACGTGCTGCGCTACGCGCCGCTGTCCCCCGTCGTCCTCGTCGAGGTGGTCCGGTGGGACCGCACGTCCACGCGCGAGGGCGACTGGGTCGAGCTGCGCATCGTCAACCGCTCCGGGCGCCGCCCCGGCGAGGGCGCCGGAGCCGACGAGCGTGCGCTGCCGCCGTCGGTCGCCGCGCACCACCCCGCGGGCGTCCCCATCGGGACCGGTCGCGGCATCATCGGCATGCGAGAGAGAGCCGCCGTGCACGGCGGCACGGTGACGGCGGGGCCCGTCGGCGACGGCTGGGAGGTCGTCGCACGGCTGCGCCTCGACACAGGAGGACACGGATGACCGGCACGACCACGGGCGCAGGACCGGGCGCGGGGCACGAACCGGTGCGCACGCCGATCCGCGTGCTGCTCGTCGACGACCAGGCCCTGCTGCGCATGGGATTCCGCATGATCCTCGCCGCCGAGGACGACATCGAGGTCGTCGGGGAGGCCGGCGACGGCGACACCGGCGTGGCCCAGGCCTCCGCCCTGCGCCCCGACGTCGTGCTCATGGACGTGCGCATGCCCGGCACCAACGGCATCGACGCCACCGCGCGCATCGTCGCCGCGCACCCGTCGTCGCGCGTCGTCATCCTCACGACGTTCGACCTCGACGAGTACGCCTTCGCCGCGCTGCGCGCCGGCGCGAGCGGGTTCCTCCTCAAGGACGCCAAGCCCGGCGAGCTCGTCGGGGCGATCCGCGCCGTCGCCAGCGGGGACGCGGCCGTGTCCCCGCGCATCACCCGCCGCATGCTCGAGATGTTCGCCGGCCAGCTCCCGGCCGACGGCGCCGGCACCTCCGCGCCCGCGCCGAGCGGCCGCGACGACCCCCGCCTCGCCGAGCTCACCGCCCGCGAGGTCGAGGTCTTCGAGGCGCTCGGCGAGGGCCTGACCAACGCCGAGATCGCCCAGCGCTTCGTCCTGTCCGAGGCGACGGTCAAGACCCACGTCGGCCGCGTCCTCGGCAAGCTGGGGCTCCGCGACCGGGTCCAGGCCGTGGTGCTGGCCTACGAGACGGGCGTCGCGCGCCCGTCGTAGTCCGTGGTCACCTCGGGCGATCTGTGGTTGCGTCCGGGTGGGCCGGGGTGGTGTCGGGTCGCCTCGGGCAGCCTGTGGTTGCGTCCGGGTGGGCCGGGGCGGGTCGTGTCGGGTCTACCATCCGCCGCTCGTGCCTCGCGGCTCCCGCCAGACCCGCCACGACCCGACACCACCCCGCCCCACCCCACCCTCGTCCGCCGTCGCACCCGCCCGGACCGCAGCACGACGTCGTGGCCCGCTCGCTCCAGCGCGCGGGTAGCCGGTGGCCTGGCGCACCGGTCGCCGCGGTGACAGGCAGGACGAGCGGACGGTGCGGCGTCGGATGCGAAGGGCGTAGAAGCCGCGCGCGAGAACCGGCGGCCGACCGCCCGAGGTGACGGCGCGGCAGCCCGAGCACCGACGGCGCACCGTCCGCGGACCCGACCACCACCGGCGCGGCCAGCCCGAGCACCGACGGCGCACCGTCCGCGGATCCGGCCCACAGCGCGGACCCGACCGACGCGGCGGCCGGGTCCGCGGAGCGCGCTCAGGCGGTCGGCTGGGCCGCGTGGCGGCCGACCGGGCTCTCGTCGTCGGTGTCGGTGTCGGCGTCGGTGTCGGTGGCGGCACCGTCGGGCGACGTGGACGTCGAGGACTCGAGCTCGCGGGCGGCGCGCTCCGCACGGCGGGCGCGCCGCTTCTCGCCGCGGCGCTCGACGAGCGTGTAGATGACCGGGACGACGACGAGCGTGAGGAGCGTCGAGCTGACGAGGCCACCGATGACGACGAGCGCGAGCGGCTGGGAGATGAACGCGCCGCCGCCGGTGATGCCGAGCGCCATCGGGGTGAGGGCGAAGATCGTCGCGAGCGCCGTCATGACGATCGGGCGCAGGCGCTGGCGCGACCCCTCGAGCACCGCGTCGTCGAGCGACCTGCCCTGCTCGCGGTACTGGTTGATGAGGTCGATGAGCACGATCGCGTTCGACACGACGATGCCGACGAGCATGAGCATCCCGATGAGCGACGGCACGCCGAGCGGCGTGGAGGTCGCGAGCAGCAGGAGCAGGGCACCGGTCGCGGCGAACGGCACGGAGACGAGCAGGATGAGCGGCTGCACGAGCGAGCGGAACGTCGCGACCATGACCACGTAGACGATGAGGATCGCGACGAGGAGCGCCAGCCCGAGGTCGGCGAACGCCTCCTCCTGCTGGGCGGCGACGCCGCCGACCTCCACGGTCGCGCCCGCCGGCAGGTCGAGCTCGTCGACCGTCTGCGTGAGCGCGGCGGTCAGCGCGCCGAGGTCCTGGCCCTCGGGTGTGACCGACACGGTCGCGCTCCGCTCGCCGTCCATGCGCGTGATCGACGTCGGGACGGCGACCTGCTCGACGGTCGCGACGGACGTGAGCGGCACCGGGCCGGCGGCGGTCGGGACCACCAGGGCCTCGAGCTCGGCGACGGTCGCGGGGCCCTCGCCCTGCGAGACGACGACGTCGACGGGCCCGTCGCCGAGGTCGACCGTGCCGATGGGCCGCGGCGACATGACCGACGCGACGAGGCCGGAGAGCTGCGTCTCCGTCAGTCCGGCTGCGGTGGCCGCCTCACGGTCGACGCTCACCTGGACGGTGCTCTGCTCCGCGGCGAGGTTGTTCGTCACCTCGAGGGCGCCCTCCGTGCCCGCGGCGGCGTCCTGCACCTGCTGCGCGGCGTCGGCGAGCGCGTCCGGGTCGGTCGTGCGGACGACGAGGTCGACCGTCGAGCTGCCCATCAGCGCCTCGCCGCCCGAGACGGTGATCTCGCTGGTGGCGTCCGTGCCGAGCCCGTCCACGGCGTCGCGCACCGCGTCCTGCGCGGTGGTGCCGTCGGCGTCCTCGGCGAGCGTCACGGCGAAGGTGGCCTGCGGCGTCGACCCGCCGCCCATGAACGCGGCGGTCGCGGCGTCACCCTGGCCCACGGACGTCTGGACCGTCTCGACCTCGTCGAGGCCGAGGAGCGCGTCCTCGACCGCGCGTGCGGCCTCGTCCTGCGCCGCCAGGGTCGCGCCCGGCTCGAACGTCTCGGTGACGGTGAGCGTGTCCTGGCCGGAGTCGCCGAGGAAGTTCGTCTCGAGCCGCGGCACGAGCGCGAGCGTGCCGGCGAGCACGAGGACGGCGACGCCGAGCGCCACCAGGGGGCGGCGCAGCGCCCCGCGCAGCGTCGGCACGTACGCGCGCTGCCAGACGCCGCGACGCTCCTTCGCCTCGGCCTCGGCGCGCGTGCGCTCCGCGACCTCGGCCGCGCGGGCGACCGACTCCTGCGAGCCGTCGTGCTCGACGACGCCCTTCGGGGGCCTGATGAACCAGTACGCGAGGACCGGCACGATGGTCAGCGCGACGAACAGCGACGCGAGCATCGCGATCGCGACGGTCACGGCGAACGGCCGGAACAGCTCGCCGACCATGCCGCCGACGAGCGCGATGGGCGCGAACACGGCGACGGTGCAGATCGTGGACGAGGTGATGGCGCCGCCGACCTCGCGCACCGCCGTGACGATGGCGTCGCGCTTCGGCTCCCCGTAGGACAGGTGCCGCTTGATGTTCTCGATGACGACGATCGAGTCGTCGACCACGCGCCCGATCGCGACCGTCATGGCGCCGAGCGTGAGGATGTTGAGCGTGTAGCCGGTCGCGTCCATGACGACGAACGTCACGCACAGCGACAGCGGGATGGAGATCGCGGAGACGAGCGTCGAGCGGACCGACGTGAGGAACAGCAGGATGACCACGACCGCGAAGACGAGGCCGAGGCCGCCCTCCGTCGCGAGCCCCTCGATCGACTCCTCGATGAACGGCGCCTGGTCGAACACCACCGCCACGCGCACGCCCTGGTCCGCGAGCGCGGCGTCGAGGTCGTCGAGCACGTCCTGCACCGCGTGGGAGATCTCCACGGTGTTGCCCGCGGGCGTCTTGGTGACCGCGACCGCGAGGGACGGCTCGCCGTCGAGCCGGGAGTACGACGTCGGGTCCGCCTCGACCGCGGCGACGGTCGCGACGTCGCCGAGCGCCACGACGCCCTGCGCGCCCTGCAGCGGGAGACCGGCGAGCTCCTCGACGGACGTGACCTGCGAGCCGATCTGCACGGTGAGCTCGGTGTCGCCCTCGACGACCGTGCCGCCGGGGACGAGCACGCCGTTGTCCTCGAGCAGGGACGACACGTCCGCGGCCGAGACGCCAGACGTCGCGAGCGCCTGCTGGTCGAGGTCGACGCGCACCTCGCGGTCGGCGACGCCGGTGACCGCGACGGAGCGCACCTCGTCGATCTCCTCGAGGCGCGGCACGAGGACGGACTCGACGACGGACGAGAGCTCCGCCGCGTCGAGCGCGTCGCCGCCCTCCTCCCCCGCGGCGGCGAGCTGGATGACGGGCAGGTCGTCGACCGACCCGGTGACGACCTGCGGTTCGACGTCGGCGGGAAGCTGGTTCTGGATGCGCGTGACCGCCGTCTGGAGCTGCTGGCTCGCGGCGTCCATGTCCGTGCCGTAGTCGAGCTCCACGGTCGTGACGGACAGGCTCGTGGACGCCGTCGAGCTGATGTCGGCGACGCCGTCGACGGCCTGCACCGCCGCCTCGACCGGTTCCGTGACCTGGTCCTCGACGATGTCCGGGGCGGAGCCCGGGTAGACGGCGACGACGGCCGCGGCGGGGATCTGCAGCGACGGGATGAGCTCCTGCTTGAGGGAGCCGAGGCTGAGGACCCCGAAGATCGCCGCGGCGACCGTGATCAGGGCGACGACGGCGCGGTTCGCGAGCGACGTCCGGGCAAGGTGGAGCACGGTGCCTCCAGGGCGGGCGGGGAGGGGGCCACGACGTCGTCGTCGATGTTTAGCCTAACGCTAAGCATCCCGGACGGGTTCCGGCTAGATTCGAGCTGTGGAGGCCGGGACGCAGCGCGGCGGGCGCGACGAGCGCGAGCGGCTCGCCGAGCAGGTCGAGGAGGCGGGTCGCACGCTGAGCGAGCTGTTCCTCGCCCAGCGTCTCGAACCCTTCCTCACCATGCGGCTCACCGTCCCGCAGCTGCGCGCGCTGACCGTCCTCCAGGTCGACGGCCCGAGCGGCGCCCACCGTCTCGCCGAGGTGCTCGGCGTCTCGGCGGCGACCGTGTCGGGCATCGTGGACCGGCTCGTCGCCGCCGGGATGGTCGAGCGCCGCCCCGACCCGCACGACCGGCGCGTGCGGATCGTCGCGACGACGCGCCGGGGGGCGGACGCGGTCCGCGAGCTCGCGGCCCGCGAGGAGCCGACGCAGCACCTGCTCGCACGGCTCGACCTCGACGACCTGCGCGCTCTCGCCCGGGGCGCCGACGCGCTCGTCGCCGCGGCGCGCGCCGAGCACCGCAGCACGTCCTGAACCTGCGCGTCAGGGCGCCGGCGGCAGCGCCCAGCGGATCAGTCGCGTCACGGACGCGCCCGCGGGGTGCGCGAGCCGGGCCGGCACGCGCACCTCGGGCAGGCCCGGGCGCGCCCAGGCGGGCAGCGACGCGAGCGCCGCGGCCGCCAGGCCCGCGTACACCGGCCGGACCACGGGCGGCAGGGGCGGCTCGACGAGGAGGAACCGCGCGGCGTCGCGCGCGGCGTCGGTGAGCACGAGGCCCGGACGGGCCTCCTCGACCGCGGCGTCCAGCTCCGCGCGGGTCCGCGGCACGTCCTCGACGCCGAGGCGTCGCCCGACGGCACCCACCTGGGCGACGTACTCGTCGCACTCCCGGGCGTCCAGGGGTCTGCGCCCGTACTCCTGATGGGCGACGAGGAAGCTCTGCGCCTCGGCCACGTGCACCCAGCGCAGCAGCTCGGGGTCCGACGCCGCGTAGGCCCGGCCGTCGGGCGCCGTGCCCTGCACGCGCGCGTGGACGGCCCGGACGGCGTCGACCGCGCGCTGTGCGTCGTCGACGGTGGCGAAGGTCGTCGTCGCGAGGAAGGTGGACGTGCGCTGCAGCCTCCCCCACGGGTCGCCGCGGTACCCGGAGTGGGCCGCGACGCCCGCCATGGCGAGGGGGTGCCAGCTCTGGAGCAGCAGCGCGCGCAGTCCGCCGACGAACATCGACGCGTCGCCGTGCACGCGCTGGATCGGCGAACCGGCGGGGAACCAGCGAGGCCCCGGGGTCTCGTGGATCCGCGACCGGGTCGCGGCGGCGTCCGGACCGGCGACGCGGGAGAAGATCGCGTCCCCCGCGGCGAGCCTGGCCCGCTCGAGCACCTGCACCATGCCCTCGATCATCACACCCGGCGCGGGAGAGCACCGGACGAGCGTGGTGCAGAGAAATCGCTGCAAAGAAAGCCTTGCAAAGGGATCT
Organism: Cellulosimicrobium sp. NPDC057127; assembly: GCF_042670945.1. NCBI lineage: Bacteria > Bacillati > Actinomycetota > Actinomycetes > Micrococcales > Promicromonosporaceae > Cellulosimicrobium > Cellulosimicrobium sp. NPDC057127. The sequence continues at coordinate 2,956 of NZ_JBHUUP010000023.1, read as the reverse complement.
TTGCGTGGCTACGGTGGTCGGCATGAGCACCGAGGACCAGACACCCGCCGACGTCCCGGCCGAGGCCCCCACGGACGCCCCCGCTCACGTCAGCCCCGCGGACAACGTGCTCGGCCCGGCGCAGCTCAAGGCGCTCGCGCACCCGTTGCGCATCCAGATCCTCGACCTGCTCTCCAGCCACGCCGCGATGACCGCGAGCGGGATCGCTGAGCTCGTCGGCGAGTCGAGCGGGTCCACCAGCTACCACCTGCGGCAGCTCGCCCGGCACGGGTTCGTCCGGGAGGTCCACGGTCGCGGGACCGGCCGCGAACGCTGGTGGGAGCGTCCCCCCGGCGGCTTCTCGGTCGGCCTCCCGGACGACCCGCACGACGTCGCCACGATCGCGACGACCACCGTGGTCAACCGCGAGTTCGAGAGCGTGCGCGCCCGCAAGATCCAGGCGCTGCTGGAGAACCCGCGGGCGCTGGGGCGGGAGTGGCTCGACGCCACGCTCCTCACGACCAGGAACACGTGGCTGACCGTGGCGCAGATGCGCGAGGTCGCCGCCGCCTGGGAAGGGTTCGCCGAGACGCTCGAGCGCTACGGCAACCAGGAGCAGACGCCGGGAGCCCGCCCCGTGCAGATCCACTTCAACCTGTTCCCGCTCGTCGACGGCAAGGAGAACCCCTCATGAGCGCGTACTCCCCCACCCTGCCCCGCACCGCCGAGCTGACCGGCATCGACCGGCACCTCGTGCGGCTCGGCTCGGCCCTCACGGAGCTGGGCCGACGGCGCGCCCAGGCCCGCGCGCACGACCTCGCCGCGACCGCGGCACGGCACACGGCGGCCGTGGCGCGCGAGCAGCACCACGAGCGGCGGCAGGACAACGCCGTGCAGGGGAACCCCCTGCTCCTGCGCTGACCCGTGGCGCCGGGCCCGCGGGCGACGCCTCAGGCGGCGAGCACCACGCCGCTGCGGCTCGGCGCGCGACGAGGTGCGTCGGGCAGGGCGCGCACGGGCACCGCGGGCCGAAGCTCCTGCCCCGTGCGCGCGACCAGGTCGAGGAGCCGGATCCCGAGGGCGGCGCAGATCGCGGCGAGCACCTCCGACGACGCCTCCTTGCGGCCCCGCTCGACCTCGGAGAGGTAGGCGGTCGAGACCCGGGCCTCCGCCGCGACGTCGGCGAGCGTCCGGCCCTGCGCGGCGCGGGCGCGACGCAGGATGCCGCCGATCACGTGGCGCAGCAGCGGTTCGGGCCGCTCGCGCGTGGTCGTGGTCCGTCGCTCGCCCATCGCCGCTCCCGTCCGTGCGTCGCCCGTCGACACGTGTGCGTCACGCTACTCCCGCCCGCGGCCGCACGGGCCGGGGCGGGAGCGGTGATCTGCTCACGGCGTAACGCGTCCTTGCGGACGCGCCCCGCTCACCAGGACTCGAGCGAGTGCGCCATCTGCCAGAAGCGGATCTCGTGCCGGCAGCTCAGCTCGAACGCCCGCTCCATCCGGCGCCGCTCGGCCTCGCCGGCGTCCGCGGCCAGCGCGTCCAGCCGGGTGCGCTGGTCCGTGAGCACGGTCCCGGTGGCGTCGTCCGCGTAGAACTCCCACCACCCGGCCAACGGGTGGTCCGCCGCGATCGCGCCCGGCGTCGTCGCGCGCTCCGCCAGCCAGAACCGGCGCGCCGACCAGATGTACGTCCACGGGCACGGCAGCAGCGCCGCGAGCAGGACCCCGAGCGAGTCGCGGCCCGCCGCGAGCATGTGGTCCACGTACGCCTGGGCGCTCGGCGCGAGGCGCGTCGTCTGCGCCTCGGCGTACGAGATGCCGAGGAAGTCGCACATGGCGTGGTGGGCGTGCGACTCGTCGTCGAGCAGGAAGCCCGCCTTGTCGTGGAACCACGCCGCCCAGGCGCGGTCGGGCGCGAGCGTCATGCCGAGCCCGTAGCAACGCAGGTACGCGGTGAGGTACTGGTGGTCCTGGCCGACGTAGTGGCGCACCGCGGCGGGCGCGACCGAGCCGTCGCGCAGCCCCGCGAGGAAGGGGTGCTCGTAGAACTCGGCGAACAGGGGCGCGTACCGGCGCCCCAGCTCGGCGCTGAAGCCGGTCTCGTCACCGGCGACGAGGACCCTCGGGTCCCCCGTCGGCACAGGGTCGGACGGTGCAGGGTTCAGGGTGATGGCAGCAGGCGTCGTCATGCCCACGTTCCTCCGCTCGTGCTAGCGAGATCAGGTTCGACGGGTCCGGGCGGCCGTACCGCTCGTCTCAGTCCCTCGGCCCGGCGACGTCGTCACCGGGCGGGACACCCCGCGTGGTTCGCCGGCACCCTAGCAGGTCGGCGCGCACGTCCGCGGCGGTGCGCGCACCATGGGACAGGAGGACGTCGCCCGCGGGGCGGCGGGGACCGCCGAGGAGGCGCGATGTTCCGCAGCCTGTTCCCGATCATCACGGTGTCCGACGTCGAGCGGTCGCTGGGCTTCTACCGCGACCTGCTCCGCGGGACGGTGGCGTACGCCTTCCCCGACGACGGCCCGCCCGTGTACGTCAGCGTGCACGTCGGCGGCTCGCCGCTCGGCATCGGGCTCGACGAGGACGGCTCGGCGAACGGCGCCAGCACCCTGTGGGTCTACGTCGACGACTGCGACCACGCCGTCGAGCACCTCGCCGCCGCCGGGGTCACCGTGCTCGAGCCCCCGACCGACCAGCCGTGGGGCGAGCGCGTCGCCCGCGTGCAGGACCCGGACGGCAACCTCGTCGTCCTCGGGCAGGAGGCGCCGCCGGAACCGGAGCCGGCCGGCCCGACGGGGCTGTCGTGAGCGGGCGATCGGCCGCGCGCCCTCGCGTGCCCCCACCGGGACTCGAACCCGGAACACGCCGGGTTTAAGCCGGCTGCCTCTGCCAGTTGGGCCATGGGGGCCGGCCACGACCCTATCGCCGGGACCGGCCGGGACGACGACGAGGGGCGAGCCGACCGGTCGGCTCGCCCC
>NZ_JBHUUP010000022.1:0-37498 GCF_042670945.1 Cellulosimicrobium sp. NPDC057127 | reverse complement strand
GATTTTTGCGCGGGTCGACGGGCGGCGCTGGTGGTGCGGGGCCCCCGCCTGCGCGGCGGGCCGGGCACCCCCCGGGCCCGGGGCCGTCGTCGTCCCCGTCGCGCGGGCGGGGGAACGGCGCCCGTGAGCCGGCCACCCTGCGCCCCACGGAGGGGACTCACGACGGGACGACGCACGAAGGCCCCGGCGACACGGTCGCCGGGGCCTTCGTCGTGGAGCGTCTCAGTCCAGGTAGTCGCGCAGGACCTGCGAGCGCGACGGGTGCCGCAGCTTCGACATGGTCTTCGACTCGATCTGGCGGATGCGCTCGCGCGTCACGCCGTAGACCTTGCCGATCTCGTCGAGCGTCTTGGGCTGACCGTCCGACAGGCCGAAGCGCATCGACACGACGCCCGCCTCGCGCTCGCTCAGGGTGTCGAGCACCTGGTGGAGCTGCTCCTGCAGGAGCGTGAAGCTCACGGCGTCGGCCGGGACGATCGCCTCGGAGTCCTCGATGAGGTCGCCGAACTCGGAGTCGCCGTCCTCGCCCAGCGGCGTGTGCAGCGAGATGGGCTCGCGACCGTACTTCTGGACCTCGACGACCTTCTCGGGGGTCATGTCGAGCTCCTTGGCGAGCTCCTCGGGCGTGGGCTCGCGGCCCAGGTCCTGCAGCATCTGCCGCTGCACGCGCGCGAGCTTGTTGATGACCTCGACCATGTGCACCGGGATGCGGATGGTGCGCGCCTGGTCGGCCATCGCGCGCGTGATCGCCTGGCGGATCCACCACGTGGCGTACGTCGAGAACTTGTAGCCCTTGGTGTAGTCGAACTTCTCCACCGCGCGGATCAGACCGAGGTTGCCCTCCTGGATCAGGTCCAGGAACAGCATGCCGCGGCCCGTGTACCGCTTGGCCAGCGACACGACCAGGCGCAGGTTCGCCTCGAGCAGGTGGTTCTTCGCGCGCTTGCCGTCGTGCGCGATCCACTGCAGCTCGCGCTTGAGCTTGCGCTCGATGTCGTCGCCCTCGGCCGCGAGCTTCTCCTCGGCGAACAGGCCGGCCTCGATGCGCTTGGCGAGCTCGACCTCCTGCTCGGCGTTCAGCAGCGCGACCTTGCCGATCTGCTTGAGGTAGTCCTTCACCGGGTCCGCGGTCGCACCCGCGGTCACGACCTGCTGCGCCGGGGCGTCGTCGTCGTCCGCGTCGGACACGACGAAGCCGGTCTCGCCCTCGTCCACGCCCTCCGGGGTGATCTTCCCGACGGACGTCGCCTCGGCGGTCGCCGCGGCGTCGTCGTCGGCCTCGACCTCGGCGAGGTCGACCTCCTCCGCGTCACCGTTCGGCTCGCCCTCCGACGCCTTCTTGGAGCGTGCGGCGGACTTCGTGGCCTTCGCACCACCCTTGGCGGTCGCGGCGGTCTTGGCGGGCCGGGCCGGGCGGGCCGCGGGCGTCGCCTCGGAGTCGTCACCGGCACCCGGCTCGGCCGGCTCCGTCGTGGCGGCACCCGTCGTCGACGCGGCGCGGCGCGTGGTGGTGCGCTTCGGAGCAGCCTTCGGCTTGTCGGCCCGCGCCGTCGTCGTGGCGCGAGGGCTCGCCGCGGCCGCGACCGCGGAGGTCGCCGGGATGTCGACGTCGACACCCGCACCCGCGAGCGCGCGGAACACCGCCTTCAGGCGCTTGGCGTCGTTGACGGCCGCCTGCTCGCACGCGGTGCGGAAGCTCTCGGCGTCGACGCGGCCGTTCGCGCTGCCGCGCCGCAGGAGCTCCTGGAGCGCGGGGTGCTCGAACTCGCGCGGGAGTGCGGGGATCTGTGTGGAGGGCGCCACAAACCGACCTTTCGGCAATCTTGGGGGGCGGTAGGGCCGCCGGAGCGGACGGAACCATGACGAGTATGCGGACCCGTGGGCTCGCACCGACTCTCACGGTGAGTCGTGGGGCTCAGGCGGACACCTATATTGTACCGGCGATCCGTGCGTCGGGCGTCGCGTGACGTGCTGACGACCTCGCCCACCCGTTGCGGGAGAGCTCCGCCGTGCGCTGCCGCGCCCCGCGAGAACCTCGTGCCGGACTGCCCGTACAACGGCGCGGCCCCCGCGAAGATTCCCACGCCGCGCCGGCGGGTCGGGCGGGTACCGGTGTCAGCGGGCGGAGACGGGGTCCGGCTTCACGGCGAGCACGGGGCAGGGCGCGTCGAGCAGGATCCGCTGCGCGTTCGACCCGAGGATGAGCTTGCCGACAGGGCTGCGGCGGCGCAGGCCGATGACGATGAGATCGGCCGACGACCGCTCCGCGGCCGCCACGAGGTCGTCGGCGAGGTCCGCCCCGCCGGTCTCGACCTGCAGCGTGGCACCGGTCCCCTCGAGCACGTCCTCGACGCGTCGCAGGTCGTCGGCACGCGCCGCCGCCACCTCGGGCGCCGCCGCCGCGGCGTCCGCCGCCACGACCACGAGGGCGGCCTTCCTGCGGACCGCCTCGGCCGCGGCGGTGTCGAGCGCCTCACGTCCCTCGGGGGTGCTCAGGTGGGCGACGACGACGGTCATGGATCCTCCGCGGGCGGTTCGGGACGAGCAGGACGGGTGGCGCGCGCCACCGACGCTGCTGCCGACCGTACCGGAACCGGTCGGGCCGCACCGGGTCGGCGGCGACCCTCACTCCTGCGTGCGGACCCATCCGGGCGGCACGCCGGCGTCGACGGCGCTCGAGAGCAGCAGGGCGAGCCGGTACGCGGGGTCCTGGGCCAGCGCCTCGCGCAGCCGCTGCGCGGCGCGCCCTCCGTCCCCGTGCCACCACGCGACGAGCGCGAGCAGGGTCAGCGCCGGGGCCGCCCGCCCGCGCGCGGCGTGGGCCACGACGGCCTCGAGGACGACGCGCGCCGCTCCGGTCACCGCGGGGTCCGGCGGCAGGGCGACCGCGGGATCGACGAGCCGGGCGATCGCCGCACCCGTGCCGGCGTCCGCGTCGACGCCGCGGACGGTGCGCTCCGGGAGGTCGTCGTCGCCACCCGGGACGAGGGAGAGCAGCACGGCGTCGCGCACGGGGACCGACTCGAGCGCCGCCTCGAGCCTCCCGAGCAGCGGCGCGGGCAGAACCGCCGACGGATGGCCGGAGCCGTCCGCGACCAGGTTCGTCGCGCACCGCCACGCCTCCAGACCCTCGACCCGCCAGGCCAGCGCGGTCGCGGGCGACGCGAGGTCCGCCGTGCCGGTCGGGCGCGCGTCGACCGCCCCGGGACGGGTCCGGGCCCGGCGGGCGGCTCGCGCCGCCCGTCGCCGCGCGTCCGGCGCCGCGCGGGGGATGCGCAGCGCGTCCTCGCGCGAGTCCGCGACGCTCTCCCCCGCGAGCACCATGTGCGCGCCGACCGCGCTGCCCTGGAGCTCGCGCAACGGACGTCCCTCGGCCGGGCAGCACGTCGGGTCGGTGCAGTCGAGGCTCCCCCAGCCCGTCGACGACACGACCCAGACGTCGGTGGGACCGAGCAGCGCCTCGACGGTCTCACGGCAGTGCTCCACCGCCGCGCGCTCCCGCGCGGCGGTGGGGGCGCCCGCGCGCAGCGGGGCGTCCGTGTAGACGACCAGCACGACGCGGCGGGCGCCGTCCGCGGACAGGTGCCCGAGCACCGTGCGCGCCACCTGCGGGCCGCTCTCGAGGTCGGCCAGGTCCTCGACGTCGGCACGGACCACCAGACCGACGCGCCCGCGCGGGCCCCTCAGCCCGACCAGGACGACGCTGTCGCGCGGACGGTAGCCGAGCCGGTAGGGGACGTAGGCGAGCAGCTCGCGCGGGCCACGGGCCCGGATCAACGTGGTCATGCGCTCCATCCCACCCCGCGCCGTCGTCGTCGCGCACCGTACGGCCAGCAGCGCTGTGGACGGCCCGTGCGCGGGCCGGGTGGGCCGGTGGACGTCGTCGTGGCTGTGGTCGCGGCTGCGACCCGGTGCTGGCTCGCACCCACGGCGGCCACTACGGTGTGCGCGTGCCCCCACGACCGCCACGCCGGCGCCTGCGCCGCGCGGCGCCCGCCGTCGCGCTCGCCGCGCTCGTCGTCGCCGTCCCGGGCTGCACGGCGGGCATCGGCCCGGGCGGCGGCGAGCCGGACGGGAGCCCGAGCGCACGGGCGACCGTCAGCTCACCGCAGGCCGAGCCGGACGCCACGAGCGCACCGGGAGGGCCGGCCCCGGCCGTCACGCCGCTGCCCGAGTTCGACGACGACTCGGCCGTGGGGGACCTCGCCCCCGGGTTCCCCGCGACGGTCGTGCCCGTCGCGCCCGGGGCCCAGGTGCTCGCGAGCTCCGCGCGGTCGTCCGACGACGGCACCCGGGTCGCGATCACGCTCAACCTCCGCTCCCAGGAACCGGTCGACGCGCTGACCACCTACTACGCGCAGACCCTCGGTGCCGCCGGGTTCACCGTCTCGCCGGCCACCGTGCCGAGCGCGCTGACGTCCCTCACCACGTTCGTCCGCGTCCCGGCCCCGGACGTCCCCGCGGAGTCCGTCGCCGTCGGCGTGCTCGACGACGAGACGCAGCGGCTCGTCACCATCAGCGGTGAGGTCGTCACGGGCTGACCCGCGTCGCATAGGCTGCCCCCGTGCCGAACGGGACCACCGCCTCCTCCCCCAGCCCGTCGACCGGCCCCGCCCCGGTCGAGACCGAGGGCGCGGCAGCCCTCGTCGACCGCGAGGGCGTGCGCGCCGGGGTGGACGAGGCGCTGCGCGCCGCGTGCTCGTCGATGGCCGACGAGCTCGCCGCGACCCACCCGGACGGCGACCCCCTCGTCCGAGCCACGGAGGAGCTGCTCGCCGGCGGCAAGCGGCTGCGCGCGGCGTTCTGCTACTGGTCCTGGCGCGCCCACGGGGGCGAGCCCGGGGACGCCCGCCGCGACGTCGTGCTCCGGGCCGGCGCCGCGCTCGAGCTGTTCCAGGCCGCGGCCCTGTTCCACGACGACGTCATGGACGCCTCGGACACGCGACGCGGACGTCCGACGGCGCACCGCGCCTTCGCGGCGCTCCACCGCGCCGCCGGGTGGTCCGGCGACCCCGACCGCTACGGCGAGAACGCCGCGATCCTGCTCGGCGACCTCACGCTCATCGCCAGCCACCGGGAGCTCGGCGACGCGCTCGCCGACGTCCCCGCCGACGTCGCCACCCGGGCGCGCGGCGTGTTCGGCCGCATGCAGACCGAGGTGACCGTCGGGCAGTACCTCGACGTCCACGCGCAGGTGCTGCCGTGGGGCGAGGACCTCGACGCCGACGAGGAGCGCTCCCGCGCCGTCGTCCGGTCCAAGTCGGCGCGGTACTCGGTGGAGCACCCCGTCGCGCTCGGGGCCGCGCTCGCGGGCGCGGACGACGCCGCGATCGCCGCGACGTCCGCCTTCGGCCTGCCCGTCGGCGAGGCCTTCCAGCTCCGTGACGACGTGCTCGGCGTCTTCGGCGACGCCCGGGTCACGGGCAAGCCTGCGGGAGACGACCTGCGCGAGGGCAAGCGCACCGTGCTCGCGGTCCGGGCGCTGCGCGCCGCGTCACCCACGGAGCGGGACCTGCTCCTCTCGCGCCTCGGCGACCCGCACCTCGACGAGGACGCCGTCGCGCGACTGCGCGAGGTGCTCGTCCGCACCGGCGCGCTGCGCTCCGTCGAGGGGCTCATCGACGACCTCACGGAACGCGCCTCCGCCGCCATCGGCACCGCCCGGCTCGCCGAGCCGGGCGCGACGATGCTCGGGATGCTCGCGCGCGCCGCCGTCGAGCGCGCCGCCTGATCCCTTCCCGCGTCCCCGTCCGCCACCACCGCGGTGGTGGGCCGCGGGCAGCCGTCAGGCCAGCGCCTGCGCCACCCGACGCACGTGCGCCTTGCGTCCGGCGAGCAGCGCGTCGAGAGGCGGCTCGCCGAGCTCGTCGTCCGGCCGGAAGAGCCACTCGACGATCTCCGCGTCGCTGAAGCCGGCGTCGGTGAGCACGACGATCGTGCCCTGGAGGCTCGCCAGCACGCCGAGACGCCCGCCGTCGTCCGGGCGACCGGCGTTCGACGGGTCGACGAGGTGGAGCGGGACGAGGAAGCGAGCCGGCACCTGGAACGTCGAGCGCTCCCCGCGCCGCACGCCCACGACGCGACGGTCCTGCAGGATCCGGCGCACCTTGCCGACGTCGGTGCCCAGGGCCTCCGCGAGGTCCGGGAGGGTCAGCCAGTCGCCCACGAGGTCGTCGAGGGCGACGGGCTCTGCGGGGTCGCTCCCCGTCGCGTCATGATCGGTCACGCCGACAGCCTACGGCGCCCGGGCACGTCACCCGCGACCCGTCGGCCGGGCTCACAGGATCGCCACGTCTCGCCGCCTAGACTTCGTCCGTGGCCACCGTGACGACCGATCCCCTCGTAGGCCGCCTGGTCGACGGGCGGTACGAGGTCGTGTCGCGCATCGCCCGCGGCGGCATGGCGACGGTGTACCTGGCACTCGACCGGCGGCTCGACCGCGACGTCGCGCTCAAGGTCATGCACCCGCACCTCGCGGAGGGCGCGACGGGCGCCGACTTCGTCTCGCGGTTCCGGCGCGAGGCGCGTGCCGCGGCGCGCCTGACGCACCCCGGGCTCGTCGCCGTCTACGACCAGGGGCTCGACGGCGAGACGAGCTACCTCACCATGGAGTACGTCGCGGGCTCGAACCTGCGTCGGCTGCTGCTCTCGGAGGGCACGCTCTCCCTCGGGCGCACGCTCGACGTCCTCGCGGAGGTCCTCGAGGCGCTCGCCGCGGCGCACCGCGCGGGTCTCGTCCACCGCGACGTCAAGCCCGAGAACGTCCTGCTCGACACCGAGGGCCGGCTCAAGGTCACGGACTTCGGCCTCGCCCGCGCCGTCAACGACGTCACGTCGACGACGACCGGCACCATCCTCGGCACCGTCGCGTACCTGTCCCCCGAGCTCATCGCGACCGGTGCCTGCGACGCGCGCACCGACGTGTACGCCGTGGGGATCCTCGCCTACGAGATGCTGCTCGGCGCGCCGCCGTACACGGGGTCGACGCCCATCCAGGTCGCCTTCCAGCACGTCAACAACGACGTGCCGCCCGCGTCCGACACCGCGCCGTGGATCCCCCCGGAGGTCGACGACCTGCTGTGCGCGCTCGCGGCGCGCGACCCCGCGGACCGTCCGGCCGACGCGGGCGCCGCCCTCGTCCACGTGCGGTCCGTGCAGGCCGCCCTCGACCCCGCGGACCTCGAGCGTCGTGTCGACCGCCCCGCCGCGGCGGCTGACGACGCCCCGGTCCGGTCCGGCACGACGTCCGGTCCCGTCGCGCCGCTCGCGGCCTCGACGGGCACCGTGCCGACCGCGACGCTCGCCACGCTCAGCCGGCAGGACCGCGAGGCCGCGGGGCTCACCGAGCCGCTCGCCGTCGGGCACCTCCTGGCGCCGACGACGCTGACCGGCCCCCCGCCCCCGCCGCCCGCCCTCTCGCCGGGCCGCGCGGCGAGAGGCCGCGCCCTCGTCTGGACGCTCGTGGTCCTGCTCGTCCTCGCCGGGGGCGGTGGCGGGGCAGCGTGGTGGTTCACCTCGGGGCCCGGCGCGTTCACCACAGTCCCCGACGGGATCGCGGGAGCCGCCCGGGCCGAGGCGGCGGACGTGCTCGCCGACGCCGGTCTCGAGGCGTCGGTGGAGGAGCGCTACGACGACGCCGTCCCCGCCGGGGCGGTCGTGTCGAGCGACCCCGCGTCGGGCGACGCCGTCCGCAAGGACGGCGTCGTCCAGCTCGTCGTCTCGCGCGGCGTGCGCATGCTCACGGTGCCCACCGGACTCGTCGGGTCGACGCAGGCCGAGGCGGAGGCGGCCGTGCAGGGCGCCGACCTCACGCTCGGCGACCCGCTGCCCCAGCACCACGACGAGGTGCCGTCCGGCCAGGTCATGGCCGTGACCGACCCCGACGGCGCTCCGATCGAGGAGGGGTCCGACGTCCGGCACGACCTCCCCGTCGTCCTCATCGTCTCCGCCGGCCCGGCACCGGTCGTCGTGCCGCAGGTCACCGGGTCCGAGCGCGACGCCGCGGTGCGGACGCTCGAGGACGAGGGCCTGCGGGTCGAGGTCACCGAGGAGTACTCCGAGACCGTGCCCGCCGGCACGGTCGTGCGCCAGGACCCGGAGCAGGGCTCGGACGCCGTCCGCACGGACACGGTCGCCGTCGTCGTCTCGCTGGGCCCGCCGCTCGTGGAGGTGCCCAACACCTACGGCCGCAACGCCACGGACGCCGAGAAGTCGCTCACCGACGCCGGCTTCGAGGTCGAGGTGCGCCACCCGCAGGGCATCAGCCCGCTCAACATCGTCTACGCCCAGGATCCGCCCGGCGGCGACGGCCGCACCGCGCCCAAGGGCTCCACCATCGTCATCAACGTCTTCTGACGCCCCGCCACGACGGATCCCGGGCTCCGCGTCGGCACCGCGGCGGCCGGATTCAGCGCCGCAGCATCTCCGCGACCTGGAAGGCCATCTCGAGCGACTGCTGATGGTTCAGCCGCGGGTCGACGAGCGTCTCGTACCGCAGCGCGAGCCCCGCGTCGTCGATCTCCTCGGACCCGCCGAGCACCTCCGTGACGTCGTCGCCCGTGAGCTCGACGTGCAGACCGCCCGGGACGGTGCCCGCGGCGCGGTGCACCTCGAAGAACCCGCGCACCTCGTCCAGCACGTCGTCGAACCGGCGCGTCTTGTAGCCGCTCGCCGACGTGATCGTGTTGCCGTGCATCGGGTCCGTGACCCACGTGACGGGCACCTGCTCGCGTGCGACGGCCTCGACGAGGGGCGGCAGCGCCTCGCGCACCCGGCCCGCGCCCATCCGCGTCACGAACGTGAGGCGCCCCGGCACGCGGCCCGGGTTCAGGCGCTCGGCGAGGGCCAGGGCGTCGTCGGGCGTGGTGGTGGGGCCGAGCTTGACCCCGATCGGGTTGGCGACGCGCGAGAGGAAGTCGACGTGCGCCCCGTCGAGCTGGCGCGTGCGCTCGCCGATCCACAGGAAGTGGGCCGAGGTGTCGTACGCGTCGCCCGTGCGGGAGTCCAGGCGCGTGAGCGCCCGCTCGTAGTCGAGGACGAGCGCCTCGTGGCTGACGAACATCTCGACCGTGCGCAGCGCGTCGAAGTCCGCGCCGCACGCGTGCATGAACCGGATCGCTCGGTCGATCTCGGACGCCGTCTGCTCGTACCGGGCGTACGCCGGGTTGCGCATGAAGCCGCGGTTCCACTCGTGCACCTGGCGCAGGTCCGCGAAGCCGCCCGTGGTGAACGCCCGCACGACGTTCCACGTCGCCGCGGAGATCCGGTACGCCTCGACGAGCCGCTCCGGATCGGGCACGCGTGCCTCGGCCGTGAACGCGTGGCCGTTGACCATGTCGCCCCGGTACGCCGGCAGCGTCACGCCGTCGCGCGTCTCGGTGTCCGCGCTGCGCGGCTTGGCGTACTGCCCCGCCATGCGCCCCATCTTCACGACCGGCATGCTCGCGCCGTGCGTGAGGATGACCGCCATCTGGAGGATGGTGCGGACCTTGTTGCGGATGCGGTCGGCGTTCGCCTCGGCGAAGGTCTCCGCGCAGTCGCCGCCCTGGAGCAGGAACGCCTCGCCCCGGCTCGCCGCGGCGAGCCGCGAGCGCAGCGTGTCCGCGGCGGCGGGCACCACGAGCGGCGCGGCGGCCGCGAGGCGCTCGCGCACGTCGGCGAGCGCCGACTCGTCCGGCCACGTCGGCTGCTGGAGCGCGACGAGGGACCGGAAGTGGTCGAGGCCCACGGCCGCCGGCTCGCTCGTGGTGGTCATCGTCGTCCCGTCCGTCAGTGCGCGGCGGCCGGCACGAGCGGCTGCCCGATGCCCGTGAGCAGGTCGCCGAACCACTCCTGCGAGACGTCGAACGCCTTGCCGCCGGTGATCCGGGGGAACTCGATGGCCCGCAGGCGGTCGCCGTTCTCCTCGTCGTGGCCGATGACGCCCGACTCGCCGCGCAGCGCGCAGTCGACCGCGAGGTCCGTCATGGACTTGATGAGGCGCAGGTCCTCGGCGTTCGCCGCCGCGGCACGCGAGAAGTAGCCGGACTTCTGCACCATGACCTTCTCCGCGCCCAGCTTCTCCGCGAACTGCTTCGCGAACCACTGACCGGGGTTGATCGTGTCGAGCTTGACGTGACCGAACGGGTCGCGCTGGACCGTCTCCCCCGCCGCCTCGAGCTGCGCGACGATCTCGTGCATGCCCGCGCCCTCCGACAGGAAGATGTTGACGTTGCCGATCTCGTCCATGACGCCCTTGAGGCGCGTCGCCTCGGCCTCGATGTCGAGGGCCAGCTCCGGCAGGAAGACGGCGTGCACGTCCCAGCGCTCGCGCGTGAGGCCGAGGCTCGGGACCCACTCCTGGGTGTCGAGCCACTTGCGGTACTCGGCGGCGGCGGCCGCGGTCAGCCACCCGCAGTGCCGGCCCATGACCTCGTGCACGATGAGCATGCGCGGGCCGGAGCGGTGCTCGCCGATGACGTTCGCGGCGAAGCCGGCCGCCTCCTCGGCGGCGGTCCACGCGCCCAGCGACTGGCGGATCGGCACGACGTCGTTGTCGATCGTCTTGGGCAGCCCCACGACCGTGAGCTCGTAGCCGTTCTCGTGCAGGTACGCGGCCAGGTCCGCCGCGGTCGTGTTCGTGTCGTCGCCGCCGATGGTGTGGAGCACGTCCACGCCGTCGGCCTTGAGGCGCTCGGCCGCGACCTTCAGCGGGTCCTCGCCCTCCTGCACCAGGCCGCGCTTGACGCAGTCCGCGGCGTTCGTGAGCTTCACCCGCGAGTTGCCGATCGGCGAGCCGCCGAAGCGGTGCAGGACGCCGGCCTTCTTGCGCCCCTCCTCGTCGACGACGATCTTCGTCCCCGTGAGCAGGCCGTGGTAGCCGTACTGGTAGGCGACGATCTCGATCTCCGGGTCGAGCTCCGTGTAGCGCTCGATGAGGCCGCCGACGGCGGAGGACAGGCACGGGGCGAAGCCGCCCGCGGTGAGGAGGGCGACGCGACGAACCGACATGTGAACTCAGAACCTCTCGTGGGTCGGGGATCCGTGGACGGGATCTGCTGGCGCCCGGAGCCGCCCCGCAGCCTGCCCGCGAGGGGCGGTCGGGCCGGCGGCCGAGGCCGTGGGGGCGACGACGGACCGCGCGCGGCGTCCGGATCGGCCCTGGTCAGTCTACTGACGCCGCACCGGGCTCCGGCGGCGGTTCCGGCACCCGGACGTCGGGCGCGGGCCGCCCGCCGGGAGCGCCACCACCCTCCTCCGCCTGCCGGTGACCGGCGGCGATGCGCGCCTTGGCGGTGGCCGCGTAGATGTCGACGTACTCCTGCCCGGACAGGCGCATGATCGCGTACATGATCTCGTCGGCCACCGACCGCAGGATGAAGCGGTCGTTCTCCATGCCCTGGTAGCGGGAGAAGTCGAGCGGCTCGCCGATGACGACGCCGATGCGCATCGGGGTCGGGATGACCTTGCCGATCGGCTGCGCGACGTTCGTCCCGACCATCGCGACGGGGACCACGGGCGCACCGGACTCGAGCGCGAGCCGCGCGACACCGGTCTTGCCGCGGTAGAGGCGGCCGTCCGGGCTCCGCGTGCCCTCGGGGTAGATGCCGAACAGGTCGCCGTCGCGCAGCACGCGCAGACCCGTGTTCAGGGCGGCCTCGCTCGCCTTGCCGCCGGACCGGTCCACGGGGATCGTCCCGACGCCGCGCATGAACCCTGCCGTGAGGCGCCCCTTGACGCCCGTCCCGGTGAAGTAGTCGGACTTGCCGAGGAACTGGACCTTGCGCCCGAGGACCAGCGGGAGGATGAACGAGTCGATCACCGCGAGGTGGTTGCTGGCAAGGATCGCGCCGCCGGAGTCCGGCACGTTCTCCACGCCCCGCGTCCAGGGACGGTACAGCAGCCGCAGCAGCGGCCCGACCATCACCTGCTTCATGAACCAGTAGAACAACGTTCCTCCTCGCGGGGTCCCGGCGCGGGACGTGCATCCGACTCTAGAGTGATTGTCATGGCCGCACCGAATGCCCTGCCGGACCCGGACGAGCCGGACGACGTCCCCGGCCCGTCCGCCGAGCCCGTCGGCGACCCCTCCCAGGACGACCACGAGGCCCAGGACGACCACGAGGCGCCGTCCGACCGCGCGGACGCCGCGGGCGGCGCGCCGGTCGACCGCGAGCCCGTCGACGCCGCACGCGACTCCGGCGACGACCGTGGACCGGTCGACGTGGACACCCAGTGGGCCGGCATCGTCGCGGGGCTCGAGGAGCTCTCCGACCTCGACGCCGAGGTCCGCGGGGCCGAGCGCGGCGCACCGGGACCGCCCGCGCACGACGCACCCACGTCCGGTCCGGGGCGCGCCCCGGGCCGGGATCCGCTCGGCTCGGTGCCGGTCGCGCCGTGGGTGCGCTCGTCCGGTCCCCGGGACTGGCCCGCGACCCCGGAGGTCGAGGCGATCGAGGAGGCCGAGAGCCACTTCGTGCCGCCCGACCCCCCGCTCGTGCTCGGTCGCGACCCGCTCCTGACGATGGCGTGGTCGCTCGTCGTGGGCGTGCCCGTGCTCCTGCTCGTGCTGCTCGTCGTGGCGCGCCCCTTCCCCGTCGTCGCCGCCCAGGTGGGCGGGGCGGCGTTCCTCGCCGGGCTCGCGGTGCTGCTGTGGCGCATGCCGCACCGGCGCGACGACGACCGCGGTCCGGGCGCCGTCGTGTGAGCCGTCAGCGGCGCGCCAGGTCGGCGGCGCCGACGATGCCGGCCTCGTTGCCGTGCTCGGCGAGCTCGATCTGCGCCTCCGGCCGGTGCCCGCGCGCGGACAGCTGCTCGGCGAACGCGCGACGGATGGGCTGCAGGAGCAGGTCGCCGGCCGCGCCGACCCCGCCGCCGATGACGATGAGCTCGGGGTCGAGCAGGGCCGTCACCGACGCCGCGCCCTCGCCGATCCAGCGCCCGAGGGTCGCGAGCAGCTCGACGGCGAGCGCGTCGCCCTCCTGCGCCGCCTGCGTGATCTGGGGCCCGGTGAGCTTGGCCGGGTCTCCCGCGCAGAGCTCGAGGAGGCGCTCCGCGCGGTCCGCCTGGGCGATGAGCGCGCCCTGCGCGTCGCGCACGAGCGCGGTGCCGGACGCGTACTGCTCCCAGCAGCCCTCGTGCCCGCAGCCGCAGTAGTGGCCGCCGGGGACGACGCGCATGTGCCCGACCTCGGCCGCAGCGCCCCACTTGCCGCGCACGAGCGCGCGGTCGACGACCACCGCGCCGCCCAGCCCGGTGCCCACGGTGAGCATGAGCATGTCCGTGGCGTCGCGCGCGACGCCGAACTGGAACTCGGCCCACCCGGCCGCGTTCGCGTCGTTCTCCACGACGATCGACACGTCGTCGTCGTCGATCAGCTCGCGCACGTTGCGGGCCAGCGGGTACTCGCGCCACGCGATGTTGGGCGCGAACAGCACGGACGTGCGGTCCGGGCTGACGAAGCCGGCCGCGGCGAGGCCCATCGCCCCGACGTCGTGCTTCGCCGACAGCTCGGCGTACACGTCGGCGATCGCGCGGTCGATGCTCGCCACGTCGTCGGGCTCGGTGTCGCGACGCGTCTGGGCGAGGATCCTGCCCTCGTCGTCCACGACGCCGGCCGCGATCTTCGTCCCGCCGATGTCCACACCGATGGCGTGCATGTCCCGTCCTCTTCGATAGTCCTGGCGAAAGTCCTGGCGAACAGATGCCGACGGCGCGAGAGCCGCGGCCGCGCCCTCGGGCAACGCGGAGGAACTCCTCGCACGGGCGAAACGTTGCGCAAGCAGCGCACAGCGAGTGCAGCCTACCGACTCGCGGACGTCCCCGGCACGCTCCGCAACTGGGTAGTGTTCTCCCACCGTCGACTACTGCCACTGGAGCCAGAATGGACGAGTTCAGCGCACCCCGGATCGTCGAGGTCGATCCGTCGAGGAACCTCAACGACCTGCTCGCGAGCCGCGTCGCCGCCGACCCGTCGGCCCCGATGATCGAGCGCCGCACCGGCCCGGACGGCGCGTGGGAGGCGCTCAGCGCCCGCGACTTCGACGCCGAGGTCGTCGCCGTCGCCAAGGGGCTCGTCGCGCGCGGGGTCC
The DNA here is from genome assembly GCF_042670945.1 of Cellulosimicrobium sp. NPDC057127. Taxonomy (NCBI): domain Bacteria; kingdom Bacillati; phylum Actinomycetota; class Actinomycetes; order Micrococcales; family Promicromonosporaceae; genus Cellulosimicrobium; species Cellulosimicrobium sp. NPDC057127. The sequence continues at coordinate 23,429 of NZ_JBHUUP010000022.1, read as the reverse complement.
AGCCCGGGGACCACGTCGGCATCATGTCCCGCACGCGCTACGAGTGGACGCTCCTCGACTGGGCGTCCTGGGCCGCGGGCGCCGTGCCGGTGCCGCTGTACGAGACCTCGAGCGCCGAGCAGGTGCAGTGGATCCTCTCGGACGCCGACGTCCGCCTCCTCGTCGTCGAGACCGAGGACCACGCCGCGACCGTCGCGGAGGTCCGCGACCGCGCCCCGTCGCTCACGGACGTGCTCGCCATCGACTCCGGAGCCGTCGCGACGCTCGTCGCCGAGGGGGCCGGGGTCGACGACGCCGAGATCGCCCGCCGTCGTGGTCTCGCCGACCTGGCCGACGTGGCGACGATCATCTACACGTCGGGCACCACGGGCCGCCCGAAGGGCGCGGAGCTCACGCACGAGAACTTCTACTCGCTGACCGTCAACGCGGTCGAGGCCGTGCCGGAGGTGTTCAAGCAGCCGGGCGCGCGCACGCTGCTGTTCATGCCGCTCGCGCACGTCTTCGCCCGCTTCATCGGCGTCCTCGTCGTCGCGGGCGGGACGGTGCTCGGCCACACGCCGGACACGAAGACGCTGCTCGAGGACCTCGGCACGTTCCGGCCCACGTACCTGCTGTCCGTGCCGCGCGTGTTCGAGAAGGTCTACAACTCCTCCGAGCAGAAGGCGGCGGCCGGCGGCAAGCTCCGGATCTTCCACTGGGCCGTCGCGACCGCGATCGCGTACTCGCGCGCCCTCGACACCCCCAAGGGCCCGGGCGTCGGCCTCACGCTCCAGCACAAGGTCGCGGACGCGCTCGTGTTCAAGAAGCTGCGCCACGCGCTCGGCGGGCAGACGAAGTACGCCGTCTCCGGCGGCGCGCCGCTCGGCGAGCGCCTCGGGCACTTCTACCGCGGCATCGGCGTGCGCATCCTCGAGGGCTACGGCCTCACGGAGACGACGGCGCCGACGTCGGTGAACCGGCCCGCCACCACCCGGATCGGCACCGTCGGCACCCAGCTCCCCGGGTGCGCCGTGCGCATCGCGGAGGACGGCGAGATCCTGCTCAAGGGCCACCACGTGTTCCGCGGGTACCACGACAACGAGCAGGCGACCCAGGAGGCGTTCGTCGACGGCTGGTTCCGCACCGGCGACCTCGGGTCCCTCGACGACGACGGCTACCTGCGCATCACCGGGCGCAAGAAGGAGATCATCGTCACCGCCGGCGGCAAGAACGTGGCGCCGGCGATGCTCGAGGACCGCATCCGGGCGCACGCGCTCGTGTCGCAGTGCGTCGTCGTCGGCGACCAGAAGCCCTTCATCGGTGCGCTGGTCACCCTGGACCCCGAGGGCCTGCCCGGGTGGGCGAGCATGCACGGCAAGGGCGAGATGACCGTCGAGGAGGCCGCGAAGGACCCCGACGTCCTCGCTGCGCTCGACGCCGCCGTCACGCGTGCCAACCAGGCGGTCTCGCGCGCGGAGTCGATCCGCAAGTTCACCGTGCTGACGACCGACTTCACCGTGGAGAACGGCTACCTGACGCCGTCGCTCAAGGTGAAGCGGTCCGAGGTGCTCAAGGACTTCGCCGGCGACATCGAGTCCCTCTACGCGGACGGCCCGGCACCGGTCCGCTGAGCCCCGCAGCCCGGGCGCCCGTCACGCACGGCGGGCGCCCGGGCTGTCGGTGGTCGTCGCTAGCGTCCCGGGCATGTCGCCGAGCTCCTTGCAGTCCTCCCCGCGCGACGACCTGCTCCCGGCGGCGACGGCAGGCACGGCGGTCCAGGACTCGTTCGACGACCTCGGCACGCCCCTGCACGAGGTGACCTTCGTGGTGGTGGACCTCGAGACGACCGGCGGCTCCCCCGCCGCCGAGGGCATCACCGAGATCGGGGCCGTGAAGGTGCGCGGCGGCGAGGTGCTCGGCGAGTTCCAGACGCTCGTGAACCCGGGCCGGCCGGTCCCGGCCTTCGTCGCACGGCTCACGGGGATCACGTCCGCCATGGTCGCGACCGCACCGACCGTCGAGGCCGTGCTGCCGAGCTTTCTCGAGTTCGTGCGGGGCGCCGTGCTCGTGGCGCACAACGCGCCGTTCGACGTCTCGTTCCTCAAGGCGGCGTGCCGCAACGCCGGCTACGACTGGCCGGGCAACCAGGTGCTCGACACGGTGCCCCTCGCCCGCCGCGTGGTGACCCGGGACGAGGCACCGAACCACAAGCTGTCGACGCTTGCCGCCCTGTTCCGGGCCACGGTCACGCCGGAGCACCGGGCGCTCGCCGACGCGCGCGCCACGGTCGACGTGCTGCACGCCCTCCTCGGGCGCCTGGGACCGCTCGGCGTCACCCACCTCGAAGACCTCGCCACGGCGACGGACCCGGTGCCGCAGGACGTCCGGCGCAAGCGGCACCTCGCGGACGGCCTGCCCGACGCGCCCGGGGTCTACCTGTTCCGGGGCCCCGGTGAGGAGGTCCTGTACGTGGGGACGTCGACGTCGATCCGGCGTCGCGTACGCTCGTACTTCACGCGCTCCGAGAAGCGCGGACGGATCACGGAGATGGTGCGCATCGCGCACGCCGTGACGCCCGTGGTCTGCGCGACACCGCTCGAGGCCCAGGTGCGGGAGCTGCGGCTCATCGCCGAGCACGCACCGCGCTACAACCGCCGCTCCCGCCACCCCGAGCGCATGACGTGGGTGCGGCTGACGCACGAGGCCTACCCGCGGCTGTCCGTCGTGCGCGAGGTGCGGGCCCCCGCGCCGCACATCGGCCCGTTCTCGTCGCGGCACCAGGCCCAGGCGGCCGTCGACGCCCTCCACGACGCGTTCCGCCTCCGGCAGTGCACGCGGCGACTGCCGCTCGTCGCCACCACGGCGGCGTCGGCCTGCGTGCTCGCCGAGATGGGCCGGTGCTCCGCGCCGTGCACCGCGACGACGCCGGACGTCGGGTACGCGACGGTCGCGTCCGCCGTCCAGGACGCGTTCGAGGGCGACCCGTCCGCCGTGGTCACGGAGCTCGGGCAGCGGATCGCGGCGCTCGCGCGGGACGAACGGTTCGAGCAGGCGGGCGACCTCACCCACCGCCTGCGGGCGTTCCTCACCGGCGCGGCGCGCGCGCAGCGTCTCGCACCGCTCGCCGCCTGCGAGGAGCTCGTCGCCGCCCGCCCTGCGGGCGCGGGCGGCTGGGAGGTCGTCGTCGTGCGGCACGCCAGGCTCGCCGCGACGGGCGTGAGCGGTCCCGGTGAGGACCCGTGGCCGCTCGTGCACGCGCTCGTCGCCACCGCCGAGACCGTGCCCGCACCCGTGCCGCCGGCACCCGCGTGCCACCCGCACGAGGCGGAGATCGTCCTGGCGTGGCTCGAGCAGCCGGACGTCCGGCTGGTCGACGTCAGCGGACCGTGGACGTCGCCGGTGCGCTCCGCCCGGGCCCATGCCGCTCCCGGTGCGATGGCACGGGAGGTCGCGCGGTACGGCGACGTGCAGCACGCCACGGCGGCGGGGCCCGCCGTAGAGTGGGCGCACGACGACGACCCGTCCCCGGAGGAAGCATGCTCACCGCCATCGTCCTGATCGACACCGACCCCGCCCGCATCCCCGAGGTGGCGGCCGAGGTGGCGGACCTCAAGGGCGTGAGCGAGGTGTACTCGGTGACGGGCAAGACCGACCTGGTCGCGATGGTGCGGGTCGCCGAGCACGACCACCTCGCCGACGTGATCGCCGACCGCATCGGCAAGGTGTCGGGCGTGCTGCGCACGGAGACCTTCATCGCGTTCCGCGCGTACTCGCACGTCGACCTCGAGCAGGCCTTCGCGCTCGGCCTCGACGACTAGCGCGCGGCGGCGTCCGCCCACCGGCGCAGCACGTCGGACGCCGCGCCGGAGTCGACGCTGCGGGCCGCGTGCTCGACGCCTGCGCCGAGGCGCGAGACCAGCGTGCCCGACCCGGTGCCGGGCAGGCTGCCGTCCGCCACCAGGGCCGCCGCGGCGTTGAGCAGCACCGTCTCGCGCACCGCGCCGTGGCTGCCGGCGAACGTCTCGCGCGCGACCTCCGCGTTGAACGCGGCGTCGGCGCCCCGCAGGTCGCCCACCGTGATGCGGCGCAGGCCCAGGTCGCGCACGGCGTCGAGCCGGTGCTCGCTCACCTCGCCGTCCCGCACCTCCCACAGGCTCGCGGCACCCGTGGCGGCCAGCTCGTCGAGACCGTCGTCGCCGCGGAAGACGAGGGCCGACGTGCCGCGGCTCGCGAAGACGCCCGCGACCAGCGGAGCCATGCGCTCGTCGGCGACGCCAACCGCCGTCGCCCGCGGCTGGGCGGGGTTCGTCAGGGGGCCGAGGAAGTTGAACGCCGTGGGGATCCCGAGCTCCTTGCGCGCGACGCCCGCGTGCCGGAACGACGGGTGGAACACCATCGCGAAGCAGAAGGTGATCCCCACCTCCTGCGCGAGCTGCGCCACCCGCTCCGGGCCGTGGTCGAGCCGGATGCCGAGCGCCTCCAGCACGTCCGCCGAGCCCGAGGACGACGACGCCGCGCGGTTGCCGTGCTTGACCACGCGGATCCCGGCCCCCGCGACCACGACCGCCGCCATCGTCGAGACGTTGACCGTGTGCGCGCGGTCGCCCCCGCTGCCCACGATGTCGACCGACGGGCCGGGGACCTCGAAGCGCAGCGCGTGCGCGAGCATCGTGTCGGCGAGCCCCGTGAGCTCCTCGACCGTCTCGCCCTTCGCGCGCAGCGCCACGAGGAACGCCGCGAGCCGGGTCGGCGACACGTCGCCCGACATGACCTGGTCCATCGCCCACGCCGTGTGCGCGGCGTCGAGGTCGTGCCCCGCCACGAGCTCCGTCAGCAGGGCGGGCCACGAGCGCTCGCCCTCCCCCGCGGCTCCCGGGGTCGAGACGGGGTGGGGGGTCGTGCTCACGGGTTCCTGCCCTTCGGGACGGGGGTCACGGGGTGCCGGCGGCACCCAGGAGGTCGGCGACGGCGCGCTGCAGCACGACCGCGTCGAACGGCCGGGGCACCGCGTCGTCGGCGAGCGACCACGATGCTAGCCAACCGTCCTGCGGCCTGCCGGTGAGGACCAGGACGGGCGGGCAGCGGTAGATCTCGTTCTTCAGCTGGCGGCACAGACCCATGCCCCCCGCCTTGTCGGCCTCGCCGTCGAGCACGAGCAGGTCCCACCCGCCCGCGTCGGCCGCGGCGACGACCGCGTCCGCGGTCGCGACCTCGCGCCACGCGATCTCGGGCCGGCCCGCTCCCAGGCGGCGGCCGACGGCGAGGCGCACCTGCTCGCGGACCGTCACGTCGTCGCTGTAGAGCAGGATCCGCGGCGCACGGGCGTCGAGAGCCCCCGCGTCGTCCCGCTCCACCACGCCCGTGCGTGGGCCCCCGTGCGTCGTCGTCACGGTCGTCGTCATCGTCGTCACCGTCGCCTTCGTCCTGGCCGGTCGGGGCACGGACGGCCCTCTGCGGCCGTCCCACGCAGGCATCTTGGCACGCCCGTGGACGATCGGGCACCCGCCACGGCCGACGGGGCGCGCGACGGGCGCCCGGCCGCCGATTTCATGGCACTTGCCAGCGATCCGTCATCAAGTGCAGGTCTGCCGCAGAGGATCTGGAGACATTGTGAGATTCCCCGCCCCGCCGCCCGCGCCCGGGTGCCACGTTCGTGGCCGACGTCGGCCATAATGGCTGATGTGTCGACCGCAACGGCTGCCCCCCACGCCCATCAGCACGTGAGCGTCAACCGACCGAACCCCGTCTCGGTCGGGACGATCGTGTGGCTGGCCAGCGAGCTCATGTTCTTCGCCGGCCTGTTCGCCATGTACTTCACGGTGCGCTCCGTCATGCCCGCGGAGGAGTGGGCCGCCGAGGCCGGCGCGCTCAACCTGCCGTTCGCGATGATCAACACGACCGTCCTGGTGCTGTCGTCGGTGACGTGCCAGATGGGCGTGTGGGCCGCGGAGCGCTTCCAGCCCGTGCGCACCGGCTCGCTGCTCCAGGTCAACCGCTGGGGCATGAACGATTGGATGACGCTGACGTTCCTCATGGGCGCGTTCTTCATCGGCGGCCAGGTCTTCGAGTACGCCGAGCTCGTCGAGCACGGCGTCACCATCTCCTCGACGCCGTACGGCTCGGTCTTCTACCTGACGACCGGCTTCCACGGCCTCCACGTGGTCGGTGGACTGATCGCGTTCCTCTTCCTTCTCGGCCGCTCGTTCTCGGCCAAGAACTTCGGGCACCACGAGGCCACGACGGCCATCGTGACGTCCTACTACTGGCACTTCGTCGACGTCGTGTGGATCGCGCTGTTCTTCGTGATCTACATCTTGCGCTGACGAGGTCTGGGGGCCGCCCCGGCCCGCTCCCTCAGCCCCTCCCGCCCCTGCTCCCCCACCTGCGAGACGAGGATCATTTCGTGAAGGCACTCGCCGCCCGCAGACACCACCGCCTCGCGCCGGTCGTGCTGCTGCTGCTGGCGCTGCTGGTCACCGGCGGCGTCTACGCCGCCCTTGCACCGTCACCGGCGAACGCCGAGACCGCCAGCACCGAGGACATCGAGACCGGCCAGAAGCTGTTCCAGGCCAACTGCGCCACGTGCCACGGCCCGGACGCCACGGGGACGGACTCCGCGCCGTCCCTCGTCGGCGTCGGCGCCGCGTCGGTCGACTTCCAGGTGTCGACCGGCCGCATGCCCATGCAGGCCAACGGCCCGCAGGCGCTCGAGAAGCCGCGCCAGTTCGACGAGGAGCAGACGGCCCAGCTCGCCGCGTTCGTCGCCTCCCTCGGCGTGGGCCCGATGATCCCGACCGACGAGCAGGTCGACGCGAGCGAGGGCAACATCTCGAACGGCGCCGCCCTCTTCCGCACGAACTGCGCGATGTGCCACAACGCCGTCGGTGCGGGTGGTGCGCTGTCCGAGGGCAAGTTCGCCCCGCCGCTGTGGGACGTCTCGGAGCGCAACATCTACCAGGCGATGCTCACCGGACCGCAGTCGATGCCGGTGTTCAACGACGCGACCGTCACGCCCGAGGAGAAGCGCGACATCATCGCCTACCTCGTCGAGCAGCGCGACGGCTCTGCGGGCGGTCTCTCGCTCGGGTCCCTCGGGCCCGTCAGCGAGGGTCTGTGGGCCTGGATCGTGGGCATGGGCCTCCTCATCGGGGCCGCGGTGTGGATCGGAGCGAAGTCCTCGTGAGCGACTACCAGAACCCTCGTTCCCCGGAGCGCTCGTCCCGCGAGGTCGGGCACCGCGAGGAGCACGGAACCCTCGAGAGGTTCCCGGACCCGGGGCTGCCGGAGCACAAGACCCGGATGGCCGACCGCGACCCGCAGGCCGCCAAGCGCGGCGAGCGACAGGTCTCGTTCCTCTTCGGCCTCTCCGTGCTCGGCACCATCGCCGCGATGGTCGTCTACTTCGCGCTGCCGCCGGACGGCACGACGGAGGGCGTGCGCCTGTCGACGCTGTCCCTCGGCGTCGCGATCGCGTTCGCGCTCCTCGGCATCGGCATCGGCGCGGTGCACTGGGCCAAGGTGCTCATGTCCGACCACGAGAAGGTCGACGAGCGCCACCCCGTCGCGAGCGACGCCGAGACGCGTGCCGTGGCCGTGCAGGAGCTCGAGGCAGGCGCCAAGGACTCCGGCATCGCGCGGCGCGGCGTCCTCAAGGGCGCGGTCATCTCGGCGCTCGCCCTCTTCCCGCTGACCATCGCCGTGCCGCTCGTCAGCAGCGTCGGTGGCGACTGGAACGTGTCGAAGTTCAAGCACACGATGTGGAAGCGCGGCATGCGCCTCGCCATCGACCCGTCCGGACGACCGATCCGGGCCGCGGACGTCACGATCGGCTCGGTCGTGCACGTCATCCCCGACGTCAGCGCGGAAGAGCGTCAGTCGCACGAGTGGATCACCGAGAAGGCCAAGGCCGTGGTGCTGCTCGTGCGTCTCGACCCGCGCGACATCGTCGACACGCAGGCTCCCGAGGGCGAGACGTGGGCCTACGACGGCATCGTCGCCTTCTCGAAGATCTGCACGCACGTCGGCTGCCCCGTGGCGCTCTACGAGCAGCAGACCCACCACCTCCTGTGCCCCTGCCACCAGTCGACGTTCGACGTGGCCGACGGCGCCAAGGTGGTCTTCGGCCCCGCGAAGCGGCCCCTGCCGCAGCTGCCGATCACCGTTGATGACGAGGGCTACCTGGTCGCCCAGAGCGACTTCCACGAGCCCATCGGTCCGAGCTTCTGGGAGCGTCTGAAGTGACCACCAGCACCGGCAACGCCGCCCCCACGACCCGCGCGGGCAAGGCCGCGGACTACCTCGACCAGCGCACGAGCGTCGGCTCGGCCGTCAAGGAGTTCGCGCGCAAGGTCTTCCCCGACCACTGGTCGTTCCTCCTCGGCGAGATCGCCCTCTACTCCTTCGTCGTGCTGATCCTCACGGGGATCTTCCTGACGATGTTCTTCGTCCCGAGCATGTCGCTCGTGACGTACCACGGCCCGCCCGCGTCGATGGACGGGCAGCTCATGTCCGACGCGTTCGCCTCCACCCTGAACATGTCGTTCGAGGTGCGCGGCGGTCTGCTCATGCGGCAGATCCACCACTGGGCGGCCCTGATCTTCCTCGCGGCGATCGTCACGCACATGATGCGCGTCTTCTTCACGGGCGCGTTCCGCAAGCCGCGCGAGCTCAACTGGCTCGTCGGCATGCTGCTCATGATCCTCGGCCTCGCCGCCGGCTTCTCCGGCTACTCCCTGCCCGACGACGTGCTGTCCGGCAACGGCCTGCGCATCACCGACGGTGTCGTGAAGTCGATCCCGATCATCGGCTCGTACCTGTCGTACTTCATCTTCGGCGGCGAGTTCCCGGGCGAGCACATCATCCCGCGCCTGTTCACGGTGCACATCCTGCTCGTTCCCGGCCTGATCCTCGCCCTCGTCGCGCTCCACCTGTTCTTCGTGGTGCTCCACAAGCACACGCAGTACCCGGGTGGAGGCCGCACGGACAAGAACGTCGTCGGGTTCCCGCTGTTCCCCGTGTACGTCGCGAAGGCCGGCGGCTTCTTCTTCGTCGTGTTCGGCATCCTCGCCCTGATGGGCGGCACGATGGCGATCAACAACGTGTGGAACTACGGCCCCTACGACCCGTCCCCGGTGTCGGCAGGTGCCCAACCGGACTGGTACATGCTGTTCCTCGAGGGCTCGCTCCGACTGATGCCGGGCGGGGCGGAGTTCGTCACGTGGGGCGACTTCACCGTGCCCCTCAACGTGCTCATCCCCGCGGTCGTCGTACCGGGGCTGCTGTTCACGTTCCTCTTCGCCTACCCGTTCATCGAGGCGGCGGTCACGAAGGACAAGCGCGAGCACCACGTGCTCGACCGCCCGCGCAACGTCCCCGTCCGCACGGGCCTCGGCGTCGCCTTCCTCACGGCGTTCATCATCCTGGCGCTGGCCGGGTCGAACGACCTCATCGCGACGCACTTCCACATGTCGATCAACGCGATCACGTGGGTGTTCCGGATCCTGTTCTTCGTCGGCCCGTGGTTCGCGTTCTGGATCACCAAGCGCATCTGCCTGGGCCTGCAGCGCAAGGACCGCGAGCTCGTCCTCCACGGGCACGAGACGGGTCGCATCGTGCGCTTCGCGCACGGTGAGTACATCGAGGTCCACCGGCCGCTGGACGAGCAGGAGCGCTGGCTGCGGGTCAACTACCCCGCCCACGCCCCCCTCGAGATCGAGCCGGCCACGGACGCGCGCGGTGTGCGCCGCAAGGGCTACAAGAAGGACAAGCGGCTCCAGCAGCTGTCGCGGTTCTTCTACGAGGACCGTGTCGAGCCGGTGACGCCTGCCGAGCTCGCGGCGGCGCACTCGCACGGCGAGCACGACGCCCTCGAGGGCGCCGGGCACGCACAGGTCGAGGCCGGTGCAGGCGCGGGCGTCGGCGGTCGCCGTGACCTCGTCGAGCCGGAGGGCGGTGCCGACGAGCGTCGGCCCTGACGTTCCTGCACAGTAGGACGGTGACGACCCGCGACGTGTTCTCTCGGATCTCCGAGAGGACGTGTCGCGGGTCGTCGGCGTTTCCGGGGACCTGACCCCGGTCGCGTCCCCGTGCTCGTGCAACCAGCCACCTCGCCGCGCCGCGGGCCGGGTGGCCCGACCAGGAGGATCGTCCCGATGCCCGTCTACACGCTGCCCGACCTGTCCTACGACTACGGTGCGCTCGAGCCGCACATCTCCGGGCGCATCATGGAGCTGCACCACTCCAAGCACCACCAGGCCTACGTCACCGGCGCCAACACCGCCCTCGACAAGCTCGCCGAGGCCCGCGAGTCCGGCGACTTCGCCGCCATCAACCTCCACGAGAAGAACCTCGCGTTCAACCTCGGCGGCCACGTCAACCACTCCGCCTTCTGGACCAACCTCTCCCCCGAGGGCGGCGGCGAGCCCACCGGCGAGATCGGCGCCGCGATCGACGAGCACTTCGGCTCCTTCGACGCCTTCAAGAAGCAGTTCGCCGCCGTCGCCGCCGGCGTCCAGGGCTCCGGCTGGGCCATCCTCGCCTGGGACTCCATCGGCCAAAAGCTCGTCACCGTCCAGCTCTACGACCAGCAGGGCAACATCGCCCTCGGCCTGACCCCCATCGTCCTGCTCGACGTGTGGGAGCACGCCTACTACCTCGACTACCAGAACGTGCGCGCCGACTACGTCACCGCCTGGTGGAACCTCGTCAACTGGTCCGACGCCGAGGCCCGCCTCCAGCGCGCCCGCACCCAGACCGCCGGGCTCATCGTCCCCGCCTGACACCCCGCCCCCACACGCACCGAACCCACGCTGCGGCGGGGCCCGGTGGGACGACGAAGGGCCCGGACCTCCGAGAGGAGGTCCGGGCCCTTCGTGATGTCATCCAGCGCGCGTGCAACCGCGCTGTACAGTCCCTGACGGCACCGATCCGGTGGCCGCCACGTGCCGCAGAGGCTCAGTGCGCGTGCTGGCCGCGGGAGAACTCGAAGACCCAGCCGACGAGCGCCACGGCGCCGAGGGCGATGCCCACGTAGACGAGCCACCAGCCGACCGCGAGGCCGAGGAACGTGATGGCACCCGTGGCGCCGATGGCGAGCGGCCACCAGCTCCACGGCGCGTAGACGCCCTGGTCCCCCGCGCCCTGCTCGATGAGACCGTCCGGGTCGTCCTCAGGTCGCGAGTCGATCCGACGTGCCGTGAGCCGGAGGTAGGCGCCGATCATCGCGACGAGCCCGGCGGTGAGCAGGAGCGCGACGGATCCGACCGGCTCCCAGCCGCTCATGAACCCGTACACGACGCCCGCGAGCACGAAGAACGGCGTGCCGAGCAGGAAGAGCTTGTACTCGATCTTCACTTGCCGTCCTCGCTCTCGTCGACGGGACCCGAGGTCCCGGGCTCGTCGATGATCGTCGTCGTGGTCGAGTGACCGGCCTCCGAGCTGCCGCTCAGCCGGTCGAGCGCCACGCTCTTCTCACCGCGGCGGTCCGCCTCGCCGTACACCTGCTCGAGCACGTTGGGGCTCGGCTCGGCGTGGTCCATCGCGGCGACCTCGGGGTGGTGGAGGTCGAACGCGGGCGACTCGGAGCGGATGCGGGGCAGCGCGGTGAAGTTGTGCCGCGGGGGCGGGCACGACGTCGCCCACTCCAGCGAGCGGCCGTAGCCCCACGGGTCGTCGACGGTGACCTTCGGTGCGTTGCGCCAGGTCGTGTAGACGTTCCAGAGGAACGGCAGCGTCGACGCCGCGAGGATGAACGCCCCGATGGTCGAGACCTGGTTCTCCCACGTGAAGCCGTCCGAGGCGGCGTAGTCCGCGTAGCGGCGCGGCATGCCCTCGACACCGAGCCAGTGCTGGATGAGGAACGTCGTGTGGAACCCGACGAACAGCAGCCAGAAGTGCAGCTTGCCCAGGCGCTCGTCGAGCATGCGGCCCGTGAACTTCGGCCACCAGAAGTAGAAGCCCGCGAACATGGCGAACACGACCGTGCCGAACACCACGTAGTGGAAGTGCGCCACCACGAAGTAGGAGTCCGACAGGTGGAAGTCGAGCGCCGGGCTGGACAGGATGATGCCCGTCAGACCACCGAAGAGGAACGTGACGAGGAAGCCGATCGACCACAGCATCGGCGTCTCGAACGTGAGCTTCCCGCGCCACATCGTGCCGATCCAGTTGAAGAACTTCACGCCCGTCGGCACCGCGATGAGCATCGTCATGAACGCGAAGAACGGGAGCAGCACCGCGCCGGTGACGTACATGTGGTGGGCCCACACGGTGACGGACAGCGCGGCGATGGCGACGGTCGCGTAGACCAGTCCCTTGTAGCCGAAGATCGGCTTGCGGCTGAAGACCGGGAGGATCTCGGTGACGATGCCGAAGAACGGCAGCGCGATGATGTAGACCTCGGGGTGCCCGAAGAACCAGAACAGGTGCTGCCAGAGGATGGCGCCGCCGTTCTCCGGGTTGAAGACCTGGGCACCGAGACGTCGGTCCGCACCGAGGGCGAAGAGCGCCGAGGCGAGCGGCGGGAACGCCATCAGCACGAGCAGGCTCGTGACGAGGGTGTTCCACGTGAAGATCGGCATCCGGAACATCGTCATGCCGGGAGCACGCATCGTGATGATCGTCGTGATGAAGTTGACCGCGCCGAGGATCGTGCCGAAGCCGGCGAGCGCGAGCCCGAAGACCCACAGGTCTCCCCCGAGCCCTGGACTGAAGGTCGTGCTCGACAACGGTGCGTACGCGAACCACCCGAAGGACGCGGCGCCCTGCGGCGTGAAGAACCCGGCAGAGGCGATGAGCCCACCGAACAGGTAGAGCCAGTACGCGAACATGTTGAGGCGCGGGAACGCGACGTCCGGCGCGCCGATCTGCAGCGGCATGATGACGTTCGCGAAGCCCGCGAAGAGCGGTGTGGCGAACAGCAGCAGCATGATCGTGCCGTGCATCGTGAAGAGCTGGTTGTACTGCTCCTTGCTCTGCACGAGCTGGATGCCGGGCTCGAACAGCTCCGCCCGGATCACCAGGGCCATGAGGCCGCCGATGCAGAAGAAGATGAACGACGTGATCAGGTACATGTACCCGATCGTCTTGTGGTCGGTGGACGTCACCCACTTGATGACGGTCCGCCCGAGGGTCTGACGCCGAGGGGCGAGACCGGGGACGACTTCGGCCTGCGCGACCATCAGTTCTCACCCTCCGTGGTAGCGGTGACGGGGTTGGGGTCCTGGAGGCGGCTGAAGCCCGCGACAGGGATCGAGCCGACCTGGCCCCGCTCACGCAGCGCGTCCATCTGCTCGTCGAACTCGGCGCGGTCGACGACCTCGACGTTGAAGAGCATGCCGGAGTGGTGCTCGCCGCAGAGCTCGGCGCACTTGCCGGCGTAGACGCCCTCGCGGGTCGGGGTCACGACGAACACGTTGGTGCGGTGCGGGATCATGTCCTGCTTGTAGAGGAACGCGGGGATCCAGAAGGAGTGGATCACGTCGCGAGACTCGAGCTCGAAGCGGATGCTCTCGCCCACGGGGAGGTACAGCGTCGGCAGCACCTCGCCGGTGCCCGGCGCGCCGTCGATCTCCGCCTCCTCGGTCAGCGTCTCGCCGACGTCGTCGAGGTGGATGCCCGACTCGTAGACGTCCTCGTCGAGGTAGTTGAAGTCCCAGCTCCACTGCTTGCCGATGACCTGGATCGTCATGTCCGACTCGACGTCGCGGTCCTGGATGGCCGTCATGTCGCGGTCCGTGTAGACGAAGAGCACGAGCACCATGACGATCGGGACCGCCGTGTACATGATCTCGAGCGGCAGGTGGTACCGGGTCTGGACCGGCAGCACGTGGTCGTCCTTGCGCTTGCGGTAGGCGGCGACGCACCACAGCATGAGGCCCCACGTGACGATGCCGACGAGCAGCGCCGCGATCCATGAGCCGGTCCACAGCGACGTGATCCGATCGGTCTGGTTGGTCACCTCCCCGCCCTCGTAACCGGGCAGGAACCCGCGCTGGACCGAGTCGGTGGCGCAGCCGGACGCCACCGCGCCGACGGCGACGGCGAGAGCCGTCGCCCGCAGGATGGTGCGCCGTGTGCGGCTAGGGGGTTGCGAGTGCAAGGGGGGCCTTTCACGTCACGTCCGGCACCGGACCCGTCTCCACGAGCCCAGCACAGGACCTTCGTCCTCGACACACGAAGCCTAGCGCGCCGATCCGCGCTCCGTGGCCCGCGGCGCGTCCTCGCGGGGGGAGATCCGCACCACGTCCGCGCGGCTCGCCCCAGGTTCGGCACACCCCTGCTCGCTGTGTCAGATCGTTCGCCCCGTCGCCCCGGGCCGAGGGCGCGGTACGGTGCTCGTGTCCCGCGTGCGCGACCGGGGTTCTCCGCGCCAGCGCACGGTTCCGCCGGTGTCGCCGGCCCGCGACGTCGTGCGAGAGCGCGACGGACCGTCCCGCGACCGCCCCGGCTGACGCCCGCGCCCGACGCCGGAGGCCTTGTGACGCACACCACCCGCTCCCGCGTGCTCCTCGACAACGGCGGGCGCGCCCCGTGGCACCCCCTCGCCCGTCAGGCCTTCGAGCAGGCGCTCGACGACGGCTGGGCGGACCCGCGGCGTCTGCACGCCGAGGGGCGCCGCGCGGCGGCGCTGCTGTCCGGCGCACGGGAGGCGGTCGCCGCGGCGCTGGGCGCGCGCACCGAGGAGGTCGTGTTCACGCCCTCCCACACGGCGTCGCTGCACACCGCGGTGGCGGCGGCCGCCGCCGGGAGGCGCCGGGCGGGAACGCGCGTCGTCGTCGGCGCGGTCGAGCGTGCGGCGGTGCTCCACGCGGCCGGCCACGGCGGGCTCGAGCGGCACGTCGTCGACGTCGACCGGTCCGGTCGCGTGGACGAGGCGGCCATGTGCGAGGCCCTCGCCCGACCCGGCGCGGCGCTCGCCGCGCTCCAGCACGCCAACGGCGAGGTCGGCACGCTCCAGCCCGTCGAGGCGGTGCACGAGGCGGCTCGCGACGCGGGCGTCCCCATCCTCGTCGACGCCGGCGCGAGCCTCGGGCACGCTCCCGTGCCCGACACCTGGGACGTCCTCGCCGCCGACCCGGGCGACTGGGGCGGGGCACCGGGCGTCGGCGTCCTGGCGCTGCGCTCGCGCGTGCGCCGGCGCAGCCCGTTCCCGGAGGACCCCGGCGCGCTCGTGCCCGGCGGGGTGAGCGTTCCCGCGGCGTTCTCCGCCGCGGTCGGGCTGCAGGCCGTCCTCGCCGACCGCGACGCGCAGGACGCCCGGCGCCGCGCGCTCGTCGAGCGGGTGCGCACGTCCGTGGCCACCGTCCCCGACGTCGAGGTGGTGGGCGACCCGGTCGCGCGCCTGCCGCACGTCGCGACGTTCTCGTTCCTCTACGTGGACGGCGAGGCGCTGCTGGCCGAGCTCGACCGCGAGGGGATCGCGGTCGGGTCCGGGTCGGCGTGCACGTCGAGCAGCCTGGAGCCGTCGCACGTGCTTTCGGCCATGGGCGTGCTCACGCACGGGAACGTGCGGATCGCGCTGGACCGCTCCACGACCGACGACGACGTCGACCGGCTCCTCGCCGTGCTCCCGGGTGCCGTGGCGCGGGTGCGGTCCGCCCTCGGCGTCGAGGGGCTGTGAGCGGGCCCGTGGAGCCGGGGCGCCCGTCCGGGGACGGGGCGCCGGTCGTCGTCGACGCGCGCGGCCTGCGGTGCCCGCTCCCCGTCGTGCGCCTCGCAGCCGCGGCGCGCGACCGCCCCCCGGGCGAGCGTCTGGTCGTCTGGTCGACGGACCCGGCGGCCCGGCACGACGTGCCGGCGTGGGCCCGCATGCGCGGGCACCGCGTGGTGGGCGAGGAGACGCTGCCAGCCGAGGGTGGCGACGGGAACGGTGGTGACGGGAACGGTGGCGACCAGGACGAGACGCGGACGACCTGGTCGATCACCGTCGAGCTCGGCCCGTTCTCCTGACGCGACGAGGCCCGGCCGCCGTTCCGGCGACCGGGCCTCGTACGGGCCGTGGCGGGGTCAGCTGAACGAGCCGCCGCACGCGCAGGCGCTGCCAGCGTTGGGGTTGTCGATCGTGAAGCCCTGCTTCTCGATGGTGTCGGCGAAGTCGATCGTCGCGCCCTCGAGGTAGGGGACGCTCATCTTGTCGACGACGACCTCGACCCCGTCGTAGTCGCGCAGGGCGTCGCCGTCGAGCAGCCGCTCGTCGAAGTAGAGCTGGTAGATCAGGCCGGAGCAGCCGCCCGGCTGCACCGCCACGCGCAGGCGAAGGTCGTCCCGACCCTCCTGCTCGAGGAGGGTGCGGACCTTGTCCGCGGCCCCGTCGGTCAGGTTGACGCCGTGGGTGGCAGTCTCGGTGGTCTCGCTCATCTCGTCTCCGCGCTGTCGGGGGCAGGCGCGCTGCCCCGGTGGTGGCCGGCGTTCCCGGGTCTCTCCCGGAGCGGTTCTCTCCGGATCTCCCGTCAGGTCCTCAACACCACACGTGCCGGTCGTGTTCCCGAGGGCCCGGTCGTGATGCCGAGTCTACGACGCGTCGGCGGCGCAGGGTCGAGCCGGCCGTGGTGCGGCCCGTCCGAGGTCCCGGCCGGCGCCGTCGGACCTGCGTCGGCGTCAGGCACGCGACCACGTGCGGGCGACCCGCTCGACGAGCGCCCGCGCGGAGCCGTCGCCCCACGCGTGGGCGCCGCTGAGACCCGCGGCCGCCTGCTCGCGCCGGCCGGCGACGACGGTGCGCGCGACGACCACGACCGGCAGGGCGTGCCGCGCGGCCCGGCGCGCGACCTCGTGGACGACGCCCTCCCCCAGCTCGTGCGCCGCGAGCTCGTCGACGACCACCACCACGAGGTCGGCCGCGGCGAGGTGCGCGTCCAGGCCGACGGCGTCCGCGACGACGGCCAGAGCGGGGACGAGGCGCCCGCCGAGCGCAGCGAGCGCGAAGGCCGCGCCGCCGCCGCTGCCGGTGCCGGGCACCGTCGCGAGCCGCCGCGACGACGACGCGGCGAGCAGGTCGCGGCCCGCGACCGCGCCGAGGCCTTCGCGGTCGAGCGTCTCGACGGCGGAGCCGACGTCGTGCGCCACGGCGCCGAGGCGCCGCTCCAGGTCCTGCGCGACGGCGTCGTCGACGCCGCGGGCCGCGAGCGCCGCGCTCGTCCCGTGCAGGCCGAGCAGGGGCGCGTCCGTCGCGACCGCGGCGACGAGCGCCGCGCCACCGAGCGTCGAGCGCGCGGACCGCAGCGTCTCGGCGGTCGTCGGGCCGTGACCTGACGGCACGCGGCCGGCCAGGGCGCCGAGCAGCCCGGCGCCGGCGTCGTGGCTGCGCGCCCCTCCGGTCGCGACCACGACGCGGCCGGGCCGGCCGTCGGGCGTGCGGGCGGCGTCGGCCGCGTGCGCGAGCAGGTGCCCGAGGGCGGCGGACGACCGCGGCGCGGGGGTGGTTCCACCGACGGCGGGTACCTGGGAGGCGTCGACGTACACGGTGGCGGTGCGCGGGTCGCGGCGCACGGCGACCGGTACGTCCGTGCCGTCCTCGCCGGGCACGACGGCGGCGAGGAGCTCCGGCGCGACCCCGGCGAGCGCGTCGAGGAACGCCGGCCTGGAGGCCGCGAGCGCCACCGGGACGGCCGTCGCGCCGGTCGCCCCCGCGGCGTCGGCGCGGCCGGGGAACCACCAGGTCGCGACCTCGCGCGGCGTCGGGGCGTGCGTCCCTCCCCCGGCGGCTGCGGGCTCGGGCGCTCGTGGGTCGCGTGGGCCCGGCCAGGCGCCGTCGGGCTGGACGGGGCCCGCCGAGCCGGTGACGAGGACGCGCATGCGGGGATTGTGCCAGCCCGGCCGGAGCCGGTGTCCGTTGTGCGACCATGGTGCCGTGAGCACCGGTAGCACCCTGCTGGAGTCCGGCCGGTCCGGACCCGACGCCCCGCGCCGCGACGGCGGGGGTTTCGTCGAGCCCGCGTCCTCGCCCCTGCTCCTCCTGGGCCAGGGTCGCGACCTGGCGTCCGAGCGCGGTGTCGAGTGCGTGGGCGAGCTGCCCGCGCCGAGCGACCCGGACCTCGTCGAACGGGCGCGGGCGGCGCGCGCAGCCCTGGGTGATCGCGCGTTCGTGCTGGGGCACCACTACCAGCGCGACGAGGTGATCGACTTCGCCGACGTCACGGGCGACTCGTTCAAGCTTGCCCGCGAGGCCGCCGCGCGGCCCGAGGCGGAGTTCATCCTCTTCTGCGGCGTGCACTTCATGGCCGAGAGCGCGGACATCCTCACGTCGGACGCGCAGCAGGTCGTCCTGCCGGACCTCGCGGCCGGCTGCTCGATGGCCGACATGGCGGCGATCGACCAGGTCGAGGACGCGTGGGACGTGCTCGAGGAGGTGGGGATCGCCGACTCGACGATCCCGGTGACGTACATGAACTCCTCCGCCGCGATCAAGGCGTTCACCGGGCGCCACGGCGGGACGGTCTGCACGTCGTCGAACGCGGAGGTCGCGCTGCGCTGGGCGTTCGAGCAGGTGGGTGGGGTCGACGGCACGGGCAAGGTCCTGTTCCTGCCCGACCAGCACCTCGGCCGGAACACGGCGGTGCTCAAGCTCGCGATGTCGCTCGACGACTGCGTGGTGTTCGACCCGCGCAGGCCGAACGGCGGGCTGACGGACGCGCAGCTGCGCGACGCCCGCATGATCCTGTGGCGCGGCCACTGCTCCGTCCACGGGCGGTTCTCGGCGAAGAACGTCAGCGACATCCGCGCGGCGGTGCCGGACGTCAACGTCCTCGTGCACCCCGAGTGCAAGCACGAGGTGGTCACCGCCGCCGACTTCGTGGGTTCGACGGAGTACATCATCAAGATGCTTGACGCCGCGGAGCCGGGGTCGTCCTGGGCGATCGGCACCGAGCTCAACCTCGTGCGTCGTGTCGCGCGCGCGCACGCGGACAAGCAGGTGCACTACCTGGACTCGACGGTGTGCTTCTGCTCGACGATGAACCGCATCGACCTGCCGCACCTCGTCTGGGCGATGGAGTCGCTCGCCGCGGGCCGCGTGGTGAACCGGATCGTCGTGGACGCGGACGACGCGCACTGGGCGCGCGTCGCGCTCGACCAGATGCTCGCGCTGCCGGGGATCTGAGCACGGTTCCGGCGGCACGTCCGCCGGACGCGGGTCAGCCGGCCCGGCGGGCGTAGCGGCCGGAGCGGTGCGCCCACACGTCGAACGCGACGGTGCAGAACGGCGGGACGGTCGCGGCGAGCGCGAGGAACGTCGTCCACAGCGACCATCGCAGCCGCACCGCGACGAGCACGGCGAGGGCGACGTACACGAGCACGAGACCGCCGTGGACGGGCCCGAAGACCTCGACCCCGCGCTCCGTCGTGCCCGCGACCCACTTGAGGTACATCCCGACGAGCAGGCCCGCCCAGGAGAACGCCTCGGCGACCGCGACGGCGCGGAAGGCGCGCACGACGAACGGGTGCCGTGCCCGGAGATCGCGGGGGCCCGGGGTGGCGGTGGGGCGAGGGGCGGGGCTCGTCGTCGTCACGGGGCGCATCCTCGCACAGGCGGCTGGGCGCTCCGCCACGGGCGCGTCGCCGTCGGCGGTACCCCGTACCGCCCGTCCGGGACAGTAGCCTTCGACGGTGACCCGCCAGCTCCAGCTCCTCGCCGCCAGCACCATGCCGCGCCGGGCGGTCCCCGGCCGCTCCGTGCTCGACCCTTCGGTGACGCGCATGCGCGTGCGCCCCGGCGACCTCGACTTCTACCTGCACGTCAACAACGGCGTGTACCTCCAGATGATGGACGTGGCACGGAGCAACTACATCGCGGACCTCGGCGGGTTCCCGCTCCTGCAGGACAAGGGCTGGTACCCGGTCGTCGCGGCGTCGACCGTGAAGTACCGCCGGTCGTTGCGCCTCTGGGACCGCTTCGAGATCACCACGCGCGTGCTCGGGTGGGACGAGCGCGTCGTCTACCTCGAGCAGGTGTTCACGCGCCGCGGCGACCTGTGCGCGCGGGGCCTGGTGGCCGGGCGCTTCCTCGAGCGCGGCACCGGCGAGCGCGTGCCGGCGCCGGCCGTGGTGGGCCTGCTCGGGGGCGAGCCGGTCTCCCCCGCCCTCGCGGACGACGTCGCGGCCTGGGCACGCGCGGTCGACGTCGCCCACCGCGACGCACCGGTCGCCGGGTCGTAGGCGTCGGCCGCGGGGCCCGTTCGCACCGCGGCCGACGCGGCCTCAGCGGGCGGTCGACCCGAGCCGGGCGAGCAGCAGCGCCTCCGCGAGCACGACCTTCTCGAGCTCGCCGAGGTGCACCGACTCGTTCGCGCCGTGCGCGCGCGAGTCCGGGTCCTCGACGCCGGTGACGAGGATCGCCGCGTCGGGGAAGACCTCGAGCAGGTCGGCGATGAACGGGATCGAGCCGCCGACGCCGATGTCCACGGGGTCGGTCCCCCACGCCGTCGCGAACGCCCAGCGTGCGGCGCGCATCGCCTCGGAGTCACCGGGCGCGAGGAACGGCTTGCCCTGCTCGCCGTCGCGCACGGTGACGCGCGCACCGAGCGGCGCGTGCGCCTCGAGGTGCGTGCGCAGCGCCGCCGCCGCGGCCGCCGGGTCCTGTCCCGGGGCGAGCCGCACGGACAGCTTGGCCGTCGCGGCCGGGGTCAGGGTGTTGGAGGCGTGCGCGACGCTCGGCGCGTCGAGCCCGATGACGGCGATCGCCGGCTTGGTCCACAGCCGTCCGGCGATGGAGCCCTCGCCCGCGAGCGTCGTGCCCGCGAGCATCGAGGAGTCGGCGCGGAAGTCGGTCTCGGCGTAGTCGACCGCCGGCTCGTCGGCGACGACCAGGCCCTCGACCGCGACGTTCCCCATGTCGTCGTGCAGCGTCGCGATCAGGCGGGACAGCAGCGTGACGGCGTCGAGCACGGGGCCCCCGTACATGCCCGAGTGGACGGCGTGCCCGAGCACGGCGACCTCCACCTCGCAGTCGACGAGGCCGCGCAGCGACGTCGTGAGCGCCGGCACGCCCACCTTCCAGTTCGAGGAGTCGGCGACGACGATGACGTCCGCCGCGAGGAGGTCGCGGTACTGCGTGAGGAAGGGCAGGAAGGTCGGGGAGCCGACCTCCTCCTCGCCCTCGACGAACACCGTGACCCCGACCGGGAGCTCGCCGAGAGCGGTCAGGGCGCGCAGCGCACCGACGTGCGCGACGACCCCTGCCTTGTCGTCGGCCGCGCCGCGACCGTAGAGGCGCCCGTCGCGCTCGGTCGGCTCGAACGGGTCGGTGTCCCAGCCGGACGCGGCCCCGGGCGGCTGCACGTCGTGGTGGGCGTACAGCAGCACGGTGGGTGCGCCGTCGGGCGCGGGTCGGCGCGCGACGACGGCCGGCGCACCCTCGCGGCCGTCCGCCGACGTGGCGCGCAGCACCTGCACCTCCGGCATCCCGACGTCGCGCAGGAGCGCGGCGACGGCGTCCGCGCTCGCGGCGACGGACGACGCGTCGAACGCGGCGTTGGAGACGCTCGGGATGCGCACGAGCGCCTCCAGGTCCGCGCGCAGCGCCGGGAAGAGCCCTGCGACCGTCTCGCGCAGCGCCGCGTGCGACGCGGAGCCGGCCGGGGCGGGGGTGGTTGCCTGCTCGGGGTTCTCGGGTGAGTTCGTCACGCGTGCACCGTACGCCACGGCCCGGGGCGCGGGAGGTGCGGGCGGGGGGACGCGGGAGGTGAGGGAGGCGCCCGCGCTCGACTACCCTGGACCTGTGTTCTCCCGCAACCGCTCCTCCGCCCCCACGCCGACCTCCGACGCACCCGCTCCCGAGGAGGCGGCGGCGGAGATCGAGCGCGGGACCAGCAAGGGACGGCCGACGCCCAAGCGCCGGGTCGCCGAGGCGGCGAACAAGCGCCCGCTCGTGCCGAACGACCGGCGTGCCGCCGCGAAGGCCGCCCGGGAGAAGCAGCGCGAGATGCGCGACCGGCAGTACCAGGCGATGCAGACCGGCGACGAGCGGTACCTGCCGCCGCGGGACAAGGGGCCGGTCAAGCGGTACGTGCGCGACCACGTCGACGCACGCTGGAACCTCGGCGAGTTCTTCCTCCCGGTGGCGCTCGTGTTCATCCTGCTGTCGCTGTTCACCGCGAACAACCAGGCGCTGGCGCTCGCGACGGTGATGTCCCTGTACGCCATCGTGCTGCTCACGGTGGTCGACGCGTTCGTCATGTGGCGGGGACTGCGCAAGCGCATCGTCGCGAAGTTCGGCGAGGTCCCGCGCGGCACGGTCATGTACGCGGTGATGCGCGCGTTCCAGCTGCGCCGGGCGCGCCTGCCCAAGCCCCTGCACAAGAAGCACGGCGTCTACCCGAGCTGACCGGTCCCCCGGACTCCGTACGCCACCCTTTCCGGTTCCCGGGGCAACCGATCGCCGGATAGGTTGGGGCCATGCCCCACTACCGCTACCTCGGTGACTCCGGTCTCAAGATCTCCGAGATCACCTACGGCAACTGGCTCACCCACGGCTCCCAGGTCGAGAACGACGTCGCGACGGCGTGCGTCCACGCCGCCCTCGACGCCGGCATCACGACGTTCGACACGGCCGACGTCTACGCGAACACGAAGGCCGAGCAGGTCCTCGGCGACGCCCTCAAGGGGCAGCGCCGCGAGTCGCTCGAGATCTTCACCAAGGTCTACTGGCCCACCGGTCCCGCCGGCCCCAACGACTCGGGGCTGTCGCGCAAGCACGTCATGGAGTCGGTCAACGCCTCCCTGAAGCGCCTCGGCACCGACTACGTCGACCTGTACCAGGCGCACCGCTTCGACACCGAGACGCCGCTCGAGGAGACGATGCAGGCGTTCGCCGACATCGTCCGCCAGGGCAAGGCGCTGTACATCGGCGTCTCGGAGTGGACCGCCGACCAGATCCGCGCCGGTCACGCGCTCGCGAAGGACCTCGGCTTCCAGCTGATCTCCTCGCAGCCGCAGTACTCGATGCTGTGGCGCGTCATCGAGGACGAGGTCGTGCCGACCTCGAAGGAGCTCGGCCTGTCGCAGATCGTCTGGTCCCCGATGGCTCAGGGCGTCCTGTCCGGCAAGTACGTCCCCGGTCAGCCGCTGCCCGAGGGCTCGCGCGCCACGGACGACAAGGGCGGCGCGCGGATGATCCAGCGCTTCATGACCGACGACGTGCTCGCCCGGGTCCAGCAGCTCAAGCCGGTCGCCGACGAGCTCGACCTGTCGATGGCCCAGCTCGCGATCGCCTGGGTGCTGCAGAACGACAACGTCGCCGCGGCGCTCGTCGGCGCGTCCCGGCCCGAGCAGGTCGCGGAGAACGTCAAGGCGTCGGGCGTGACGATCCCGGCCGAGCTCATGGCTCGCATCGACGAGACGCTCGGTGACGTGGTCGAGCGCGACGCGGGCAAGACGGCCGAGGGCGCGCCGCAGAAGCGGCCCTCCTGACGCCTCCTCGACACCGTCCGACGCGCGGGGCACCCTCCGGGGTGCCC
>NZ_JBHUUP010000021.1:0-37646 GCF_042670945.1 Cellulosimicrobium sp. NPDC057127 | reverse complement strand
GCCGCCCCCTGCGAGGGGCGGCGCCGTCGTCGTGCGTGGGCCGGCCGCGGGACCTCACGAGGCCCGCGGTCGCCTCGTCAGCCGAAGCGGCCGGAGATGTAGTCCTCGGTCGCCTGCTCGGACGGCGAGGAGAACATCGTCGCCGTGTCGTCCATCTCGATCAGACGACCGGGCTTGCCCGTGCCCGCGATGTTGAAGAACGCGGTGCGGTCGCTGACGCGCGCGGCCTGCTGCATGTTGTGCGTCACGATGACGATCGTGTACTGGTCCTTGAGCTCGGCGATGAGGTCCTCGATCGCGAGCGTGGAGATCGGGTCGAGCGCGGAGCACGGCTCGTCCATCAGCAGGACCTGGGGCTTGACGGCGATGGCCCGCGCGATGCACAGCCGCTGCTGCTGACCGCCCGACAGACCCGAGCCGGGACGGTCGAGACGGTCCTTGACCTCGGTCCACAGGTTCGCGCCGCGCAGCGACGACTCGACGAGCTCGTCCGCGTCCTTGCGCGACATCCGGCGGTTGTTGAGCTTCACGCCCGCCAGGACGTTCTCCCGGATGGACATCGTCGGGAACGGGTTCGGCCGCTGGAAGACCATGCCGACCTGGCGGCGCACGGCGACGGGGTCGACGTCGTTGCCGTACAGGTCCACCCCCTCCATCGCGACCGCGCCCTCGACGCGCGCACCCGGGATGACCTCGTGCATGCGGTTCAGCGTCCGCAGGAACGTCGACTTGCCGCAGCCGGACGGGCCGATGAAGGCCGTGACCGACTTCGCCTCGATCGTCATGCTGACGTCCTGCACGGCGAGGAAGTCGCCGTAGTAGATGTTGAGGTCCTTGACGTCGATGCGGTTGCTCATGGCGTTCGGTCCTTCCGGGGTGCTCATCGGGCCTTCTTGGGCGAGAACCAGCGGCTGATGAGTCGAGCCACCAGGTTGAGGAGCATGACGATGATGATCAGGGTGAGCGCCGCCGCCCAGGCGCGGTCCACGCCCGTGCCGCCCTGCGCCCACTGGCGGTAGGCGAAGACGGGCAGGGTGGCCATGCGGCCGTCGAACAGGTCCCAGTTGACCTGGTTGACGAGGCCGATGGTGAGCAGCAGCGGAGCCGTCTCGCCGATGACGCGGGCGACCGCGAGCATGACCCCGGTGACGATGCCGGCCATGGACGTCGGCAGGACGACCTTGACGATGGTGAGCCACTTCGGCACGCCCAGCGCGAGCGACGCCTCGCGCAGCTCGTTCGGCACGAGCCG
Organism: Cellulosimicrobium sp. NPDC057127; assembly: GCF_042670945.1. Taxonomy (NCBI): domain Bacteria; kingdom Bacillati; phylum Actinomycetota; class Actinomycetes; order Micrococcales; family Promicromonosporaceae; genus Cellulosimicrobium; species Cellulosimicrobium sp. NPDC057127. Next base: position 36,394 of record NZ_JBHUUP010000021.1, on the reverse strand, counting down.
GAGCATCTCCTCCACGGACCGGATGACGACGGGCGTCATGAGCACCGCGAGCGCGACGGCGCCCATGATGCCGGCACGGTACGCGGGCCCGAGGATCAGCGTGAAGAGCGAGAAGGCGAAGAGTCCGGCGACGATGGACGGGATGCCCGTCATGACGTCGACGAGGAAGGTGATCCCCCGCGCGAGGTGGCCCCGCCCGTACTCGACGAGGTAGATCGCCGTGAGGATCCCGAGGGGGACGGCGATGGCGGCGCACGCCAGCGTCACGAGCAGCGTGCCGATGATCGCGTGGTAGACGCCGCCGCTCGTCATCGAGCCGTAGACGCCCATCATGTCCGTGCTGAGGAAGTCCCAGCTGAACCGCGTCGCGCCGTACGACACGACCGTCCACACGAGCGAGACCAGCGGGATCATCGCGAGCAGGAACGCGAACGTCACGAGCGTCGTCGCCAGGCGGTCGGTGGCGTAGCGCCCGCCCTCGACCACGCGCGAGGTGATGGTCAGGCCCACCGCGTAGAGCACGGCGCCGAGACCCACGACGCCGGCGATCGTCGGCGATCCGACGACCAGCAGGACGAGGAAGGCGACGACGAGCGAGCCCGCGACGAACGCGTACGGCGCCCAGCGCGGCAGGCGCACCCCGCTCGCCGTCAGCTGCAGGGCGGTCTCCTGCACAGGCGTGGTGGCGGTCATCAGTTGGCTCCCGAGAAGTCCTTGCGCCGCGCGACGATGGCGCGGGCGGCGAAGTTGACGGCGAAGGTGATGACGAACAGGGCCAGGCCGGTGGCGATGAGGACGCTCACCGACAGCCCCGACGCCTCGGGGAACTGCGCCGCGATGTTGGCCGCGATGGTCTGGTGCTGGCCCGGCTTGAGCAGGAAGAACGAGTACAGCAGCCCGGGCGAGATGACCATGAGCACGGCCATGGTCTCGCCGAGCGCGCGCCCCAGGCCGAGCATCGCGGCGCTGATGACGCCGGAGCGGCCGAACGGGATGACGGCCTGCCGGATCATCTCCCACCGCGTCGCGCCGAGGGCGAGCGACGCCTCCTCGTGGAGCGTGGGCGTCTGGAGGAACACCTCGCGCGACACCGCGGTGACGATCGGCAGCAGCATCACCGCGAGCACGACGGCGGCGGTCAGGATGTTGCGCGCGGGCGCCTGGTACCCCTCGAACAGCGGGATGAAGCCGAGCGTCGTCGTCAGCCACTCGAAGAACGGGTCGAGGATCGGCGCGAGCCAGAGCGCGCCCCACAGGCCGAACACGACGGACGGCACGGCGGCGAGCAGGTCGACGAGGTAGCCGAGACCCTGGGAGAGCCGGCGCGGGGCGTAGTGCGAGATGAACAGCGCGATGCCCACGGACACGGGGACCGCGAGCAGCAGGGCCAGGACCGAGGCGAGCACGGTGCCGAACACGAGCGGCCCGATGTAGGCGAGCAGCGACCCGCCGGAGAACCAGGAGATCTCCGCGAGCTCCTCGGGGCTCGCGGTGAGGGCGGGCCAGGCCTCGATGACGAGGAACGCCGCCACCGCGGCGAGGGTGACGAGGATCAGGATGCCCGCGCCGTGCGCGAGACCGGAGAAGATCTTGCCGCCGAGGCCGGACGTGGGGCCGCCGGCACGCCGCGCCGTGGTCGGCTCCGTGCTCTGCCGGGGTGGGCTGGTGACGCTCACTGGTGCTCCGTCGGGTGTGGGGGTGTGCGGGGAACCGCCACGAGCGGGCAGGGGACCTCGGAGGCCCCCTGCCCGCTCGTGAAGGGTGTCAGCCCTGGACGGTGATGCTGTCGAGAGCGGCCTCGACCTCGGCGCGCAGCTCGTCCGAGATCGGCGCGGAGCCGGCGACGTCGGGCTCGGCGGCGCGCGACTGGCCCTCCTCGCTGGCCACGTAGCCGAGGTACGCCTTCACGTTGTCCACGTCGGCCTGCTCCTCGTACGTGCCGCACGCGATGGAGTAGGAGATGAGGACGATCGGGTACGCGCCCGACTCGGTCGTCGTGCGGTCGAGCTCGACGACCAGCTGGGTGTCGGTCGCGCCCTCGGCACGCGGCGAGGCGTCGACGACCGCAGCAGCGGCCTCCGGCGAGTACGGCACGTACTCCTCGCCGACCTTCACCGCGACGGTGCCCAGGTCACCGGCGCGCGAGGCGTCGGCGTAGCCGATGGCGCCCTCGGCGCCCGTGACGGTGTCGATGAGGCCCTGCGTCTGGGCGCCGGACTGGCCGCCCTCGACCGGCCAGTCGCCGCTCGCCTCGTGCGGCCAGGCGCCGTTCGAGGCCGCCGCGAGGTACTCGGTGAAGTTCTCCGTGGTGCCCGACTCGTCGGAGCGGTGCACCGGGATGATGTCGATCGCGGGGAGCTCGACGTCCGGGTTCTCGGCGACGATCGCGGGGTCGTCCCACGACGTGATGTCGCCGTTGAAGACCTTGGCGAGCGTCTCGGCGGACATGTTGATGTTCTCGGCGTCGACGTCCGGGAGGTTGTAGACGACGGCGATCGGGCTGATGTAGAGCGGGAGCTCGAGGACGTCGCCCCCGTAGCAGCGCTCCTGCGCGTCGGCCAGCTCCTCCTCGTCGAGCGCCGCGTCCGAGCCGGCGAACTGCGTCGCGCCGGCGATGAACTGCTCGCGGCCGCCGCCGGAGCCGACGGCGTCGTACGTCACGGTCACGCCCGGGGCCATGTCGTTGAACCCGGCGATCCAGCCGGCCACGGCGTTCTCCTGCGAGCTGGCGCCCGCACCGGCGAGCTCGCCGCTGAGGCTCTCGAGGTCGGACCCCGACGAGCTCTCGGTGCCACCGGGCTCGGTGTCGGAGCTCTCGGCGTCGGAGCTGCAAGCAGCCAGCGTGAGGGCGAGCGCCCCCGCCATGACCGCGGTACCGGCGCGGGAGATTCGGCTGAGCTTCACGAGTCGATCCATCCTGTTCGAAGCTGTGCGAGGCACCGGCGAGTGCCGGCGACGTCCAGGACGCTAGAAGCGCCGAGTGACGCGCGCGCCGAGTCAGGATGAACGCAGCATGAACAGTGCACAGACGTTTTCCCGAGAGCCGTCGCGTCGGCGGGACGGCTCCCGGTGACGGCTCACGCCGCGCTGTCTCCGTCCGCGATCTTGTAGCCGAGCCCGCGGACGGTGAGCAGGTAGCGGGGCGTCGCCGGCTCGGGCTCGATCTTGGAGCGGATGCGCTTGACGTGGACGTCCAGCGTCTTCGTGTCGCCGACGTAGTCGGTTCCCCACACGCGGTCGATGAGCTGCCCTCGCGTCAGCACGCGCCCCGCGTTCCGCAGCAGCAGCTCGAGCAGCTCGAACTCCTTGAGCGGGAACGCGACGTCCGCGCCGTCCACCGTGACCGTGTGACGCTCCACGTCCATCCGGACCGGTCCCACCTCGAGGGTGCCGTCCTCCTCCGCCTCGCCGTGGCTCTCACCGCCCTTGCGCCGCAGGACGGCGCGCACGCGGGCGAGGAGCTCGCGGAACGAGTACGGCTTCGTCACGTAGTCGTCGGCTCCGAGCTCGAGCCCCACGACCTTGTCGATCTCGGAGTCCTTCGCGGTGAGCATGATGACGGGCACGTCACCGCGCTGGCGCAGCTCGCGGCACACCTCCGTCCCGCTCAGGCCGGGGAGCATGAGGTCGAGGAGGACGATGTCGGCGCCCGTCGAGTCGAAGTGCTCCAGCGCCTCCGTCCCCGTGGCCGCCTCGACCACGTCGAAGCCCTCCCGCCGCAGCTGGTACGTCAACGGGTCTCGGTACGACTCCTCGTCCTCGACCACCAGGATGCGCGTCACGCGCCTACCTCCTTGCTCCGTGCCTCGTCCGTGCTCTCGTCACGCTGGTCCTGCTCGGCTCCGTCGCCGGTGGTGCCCGTCTCCGGCGGGCCGATCGGGCCGCCGGTACCGGGTGGCGACTCCGCCGCGGGCAGGCGGATGGTGAAGGTCGAGCCGCGTCCGGGCTCCGACCACATCGTCACCTCGCCGCCGTGGTCGGCCGCGACGTGCTTGACGATGCTCAGCCCCAGGCCCGTGCCTCCCGTGTCGCGCGAGCGCGCGGGGTCCACACGGTAGAAGCGCTCGAACACGCGCGCCTGCTCGTCCGCCGCGATGCCGATGCCCTGGTCGACGACCGCGATCTCGACGAGCTCGCCGGCGCGGCTCACCCCCACGCCGACGCGCGTGTTCTCGCCCGAGTAGGCGACCGCGTTGTCGAGGAGGTTGCGCACCGCCGTCACGAGCAGGGCGTGGTCGCCGTACACCGCCGCGTCCAGGTCACCGCCGGTCGTGAGCGTGATGCCCTTGCCCTGCGCGGTCGTGCGGGCGCGGTCCACGGCCTCCTCGACCACGCCGCGCACGGGCACCACCGTGACCTGCTGGAGCGCGCCGGCGACCTGCAGCCGCGAGAGCTCGATGATCTCGTGCACGAGCGCCGACAGGCGCGTCGCCTCGGCGTGCATGCGGGAGGCGAACCGGCGCACGGCGACGGGGTCGTCGGCGGCGTCCTGGACGGTCTCGGCGAGCAGCGCGAGCGCGCCGACGGGCGTCTTGAGCTCGTGGGAGACGTTCACGACGAAGTCCCGGCGGATCGCCTCGACGCGGCGCGCCTCCGTCCGGTCCTCGGCGAGGACGAGCACGTGCTCGGGGCCGACCTGCGCGACGCGGACCTGGAGCATCACGGTCCCCCGGCCGACGGGTCCGCGGGGCAGCTCGAGCTCCTCGTCGCGGATCACGCCGTCCCGGCGGACGTCGTCGATCATGTCGCGGATCGCGGCGTGGGCGACCATGTCGCCGCGGACGACGCCCAGCGCGTACGCCGGCGGGCTGGCCCGCACGACCTCGCCCTCGTCGTCGAGCACGACCGCCGCCGAGCGCAGGACCGCGAGCACCCGCACGAGACCCTCGTCGAGCTCGCGCGCCGGTTCCGCGGCCGCACCCTTCTGCGCGCGCTCGCTCACGCGGAAGGCGACGGCCGCGACGACGCCGACCACGACGCCCACGATGCCCGCGAGCAGCACGGTCGCGCCCTCGATGAGGCTCTCGGCTTCCACGGGCCCAGCCTACGGTCGGCGCGCTCCCTCCCCGGCCCTCCGGGGGTCTCGCGGGCCCCGCGCCGCCAAGTGTTCACCTCGCGGCGCACTGGCGTTCACCGCGCGGACCACCGCGCCTGCGAGGCTGCTCCGAGCCGACGACGCACCCGCCCGCCCGGGCGGTCCGGTGCGCCACGGGCGGGGGCCCCACGGCACCCGCCCGGTCACGACGAGAGGGATGCGATGCGGGAGATCTTCGAGGCCGAGCTGAAGCAGGTCGGTGACGACCTGACCGAGATGAGCCGGCTGGTGGAGTCGGCGATCAGCCGCGCCGGGCAGGCGCTGCTCACGGCCGACCTGCAGCTCGCGCAGCAGGTCATCGCGGCGGACCACGCCATCGACACCCTCGAGCGCGCGCTCGACGAGAGGTGCGTGCTGCTGCTCGCCCAGCAGCAGCCGGTCGCGACGGACCTGCGCGTCGTCGTGAGCGCGCTGCGGATGAGCGCGACCCTCGAGCGCATGGGCGACCTCGCCCGCCACATCGCGCAGGTCGCCCGGGGCCGCTACCCGGCGCGCGCGATCGCGCCCGCCGCGCACCGGACGTTCGAGCAGATGAACGAGGCCGCGGACCGCGTGGCACGCCGCACGACGACGCTGCTCACGACGCGCGACCTCACCGTCGCGGCCAACATCGAGCGCGACGACGACCTGCTGGACCGCCTCCACCAGGACACGTTCACGGCGATCCTCGACAGCTCGTGGTCGGGCACGGCGCAGGAGACGGTCGACGTCACGCTCGTCGGCCGCTACTACGAGCGGTTCGGCGACCACGGCGTCTCGATCGCCAAGCGCGTCACGTACCTCGTCACGGGCGACTTCGCCGACGACCGCGGCGCACCGACGGGCCAGCGCGCGACCGCCTGACCGCAGCACGACGAAGGAGGCGCGGATCGTCGATCCGCGCCTCCTTCGTGCTGTCACGCCCCGGTGAGACTCCTCAGCGGCCCTGCGCCGCGACCGCCGCGGCGGCCTCCTTCGCGGCCTCCGGGTCGAGGTAGCGACCGCCGCGCGTGACGGGCTGGAAGTCCTCGTCGAGCTCGTAGAGCAGCGGGATGCCGGTCGGGATGTTGAGACCCGCGATGTCCTCGTCCGAGATGCCGTCGAGGTGCTTCACGAGCGCGCGCAGCGAGTTGCCGTGCGCTGCCACGAGGACCGTCTTCCCGGCCTTCAGGTCGGGGACGATCTCGCCGTCCCAGTACGGCAGCGCGCGCTCGAGCACGTCCTTGAGGCACTCCGTGCGCACGACGGGCGCGTCGGCGTACCGCGGGTCGGTGTCCTGCGAGAACTCCGAGCCGAGCTCGATCTCGGGCGGCGGCACGTCGTAGGAGCGGCGCCAGAGCATGAACTGCTCCTCGCCGAACTCCTCGAGCGTCTGCTTCTTGTTCTTGCCCTGGAGGGCGCCGTAGTGGCGCTCGTTGAGCCGCCACGAGCGCTTGACCGGGATCCAGTGGCGGTCGGCCTCGTCGAGCGCGAGGTTCGCGGTCGAGATCGCCCGGCGCAGCAGGGACGTGTGGACGACGTCGGGCGAGATCTGCGACTCGGCGAGGAGCGTGCCGCCGCGCTTCGCCTCCTCGACGCCCTTCTCCGACAGCGCCACGTCCACCCAGCCGGTGAACAGGTTCTTCGCGTTCCAGTCGCTCTCGCCGTGGCGGAGCAGCACGAGGGTGTAGGTCATGGCTCCATCCTGCCGCACCGCCCCCTCCCGGGGCACGCGCGTCCCACCCCGTGGTGACGGTCCGCCGCCGCGAGGGGACGAAGGACCCGGCCGCGTCCCGGTGGGAATCACCGGCGCTGCGACGTGGTTCCCGCTGGCATGCCGATCCACGGAGAGTACGCACCGAGCACGAGCGACTGGGCACGCCGCCAGGCCGAGCGGTACGAGGAGTCGGGAGGGACCGACGCGACGACGCTGCGCGGCATGCCGGTCGTCGTCCTGACGACGCTCGGGCGCCGCACGGGCAAGGTCCGCAAGACGCCGCTCATGCGCGTCGAGCACGACGGGGACTACGCGGTGATCGCCTCCCTCGGCGGCGCGCCGGAGCACCCCGTCTGGTACCACAACGTCGTCGCCCACCCGGAGGTCGAGCTGCAGGACGGCCCGGAGAAGCACGAGTACGCCGCGCGCGAGGTCGAGGGCGACGAGCGCGACCTGTGGTGGGAGCGCGCCGTCGCGGCCTACCCGCCGTACGCGGACTACCAGGAGAAGACGTCGCGCCGCATCCCGGTCCTCGTCCTCGAGCGCACGGACTGACCCGCCACCTCAGCGGGCGGCGCGGACCTTCCTCGCCTGCGCGTAGACGTCGAGCATCCGCAGCGCGACCTCGTCCCAGCCGAGCCGCTCGCTGACGCGCCGCGCGCCGACGCCGAGCGCGTCGCGCCGCGCGTCGTCCGCGAGCAGGTCGCCCAGGGCGCGTGCCCACGTCGACGGGTCGTGGTCGGGCACGAGGACCCCGGAGACGCCGTCCTCGACGACCGACCGCAGCCCGCCGACGGCGGCCGCGACCACGGGCGTCCCGCTCGCCTGCGCCTCGGCGGCCACGAGCCCGAACGACTCGTTGTGGGACGGCACCGCGACGACGTCCGCGGCACGGTAGTAGCGCACGAGCTCCTCGCGCGGCACGGGCGGGCGCGTGACGACACGGTCGCTGACGCCGGCCTGGTGGGCGAGCGCCTCGAGCTCGCGCACGGCGGTCCGCCGGCCGCTGGGCCCGCCGAGCACGACCAGCGTGGGCACCGGTCGGCCCTGGTCCGCGAGCACGCCGAGGGCGCGCACGAGCAGGTCCGGCGCCTTGAGGGGCTGGACGCGCCCCGCGAAGAGCACGAGGCCGCCGTCGACGGGCAGGCCGAGCTCCGCGCGCACGGCCCGGCGCCGTGCCGCCCGGGCCGCGGGGTCGCCCGCGCCCCCGGACGAGGCGCGGGACGACGCGCCGGACGGTGTGCCGGGCGAGAACAGGTCGAGGTCGACCCCCGGTGGGACGACGTGCACGCGCGCGAGGTCGGCGGCGTAGTCGCGCACGAGGTCTTGCGCCTCCGCCTCGGTGCTGGCGACGAGGGCGTCGGCCTCGGCGACCACCTGCTCCTCGCCGATGATGCGGCCCAGCGGCTCGGGCGCGTCCCCGGGTGCGAGGGCCGCGTTCTTCACGCGGGCGAGGGTGTGCATGGTGTGGACGAGCGGCACGTCCCAGCGGTCGGCCGCGAGCCAGCCCACCTGCCCCGACAGCCAGTAGTGGGTGTGCACGACGTCGTACCAGCCGACGTGCCGGTGCGCCTCCGCCCGCAGGACGCCCGCGGTGAACGCGCAGAGCTGGCCGGGCAGGTCGTTCTTGTCGAGCCCTTCGAACGGGCCCGCGACGACGTGGCGCACGCTCACGCCGTCGGCCACCTCGACGCACGGCTCCTGCGCGGACGACGTCGCGCGCGTGAAGATCTCCACCTGTGCGCCCTGGCGCGCGAGCGCCCGCGACAGCTCGGTGACGTACACGTTCATGCCGCCGGCGTCACCCGTCCCCGGCTGGTCGAGCGGGGACGTGTGGACGGACAGCATCGCCACGCGCAGGCCGCTCGACGGCGGGGCCGTCCGGTCGTCGGTCACGCGCGGGGCACTTCGACGACGCAGGCGGGCGCGGGCAGCTCGAGGACGTCGAGCAGCTCGGCGGTGCCGTCCGCGCGCGCGACACGCAGGAGCGCGAGGCCCGACGTCGGGCCGTCGCCGGCGCGCGCCGGGTCGTCCTCCTGGTTCGCGACGACGACGAGGTCGTGGTCCACGTCCCTCCCCGGGCCCGTCAGGACCGCGAAGTGCCGCGGCCACGCCCCGCCCACCGGGCTGTCGGCGAGGTGCTCGAGGACCGCGGCGCCGCCGTCGGGAGCGGGCACGACGGCGTGCACGGCGAGCACGTCGACGCCGCGCACCGCGACGAGCACCCGCGTGCCGTCCGCCGTGACCTCGACGTGCGAGGGCTGACGACGCGAGCCCTGCGGGGCGCGGGTCGCCTCGTGGCGGGCGACGACGTCGTAGGAGCCGTCCGCCACCGGGGAGAGGACGAAGAGCGCCGGGTCCAGCTCGCCGACGACGACGAGGTGCCCGCCGGGGAGCGCGGCGACGTGGCGCGGCCCGGTGCCCGGCGGGAGCGTCGCGGCCACGCGCGGCGGGGCGCCGCCGGGCGAGTCCGCGTGCGCGTCGACGGCGTGGCGCCACAGCGCGTCGGTACCGAGGTCGGAGACGAGCACGCCGCCGCGGCCGTCGTCGAGCACGTAGTGGGCGTGCGGGCCGTCCTGACGCTCGACGTCGGGGCCCGAACCGGAGTGAGGCTGCGGGTGCGCGGGGCCGGCGAGCGCGCCGGACCCCTCGGTGGCGACGACCCCCAGGACGCCGTCGCCGTAGTTGGCGACGAGCACCTGCGTGTCGCGGGCGAGCACGTAGCACGGGGACGAGCCCCCGCTCGGCACCGCCGCACCTCGCGGCGACAGGGTGCCGTCGAGGCCCACGGCGAACGCCGACACGGCACCGTGCTCGCGCTCGTCGACCGCGTACAGCGTGCCGCCGCCCGGACCCGCGTCCGCGCCGGCCGCGGCCGCGAGGAACGAGGGGGACGGGGTCTCGACCGCGAGGCGCGCTCGCGTGAACGCACCCTGCCCCGCGTCGAGCTCGACGTGCCACACGCCCTCGGGACGGTCCGCCGCAGGGTGCGGGTAGGTGCCGATCCACAGGGCGTGCGTCGCGACGGTCATCCCCCGAGCCTAGTTCTCCCCCGCCGTCTCGCCGGACCGACGACGGGGCGCCCGCGCGACGGTCGGCGGACCGTCGGGCGAGCGCCCCGGCGTCGTGGAGGGACGTCCGGCAGCAGCGCGCTCCGGGACGTCCTGCTGATCAGTGAGCCGCGTCGTACGCGGTCTGGATCTCCTGCGAGATACGGCCGCGGTCGTTGACCTGGTAGCCGTTCTCCCGCGCCCACTCGCGGATCTCGGTGGCGCGCGCCGCGCCCGTGCTGCGCCCGCGTCGGGCCGGCTTGGAGGACGGTCGGGAGGACACCTTTCGTGCGTTCCCGACCCACGTCGCCATCGCGTCGCGCAGGTCCTGCGCGTTCTTCGTGCTGAGGTCGATCTCGTAGGAGACACCGTCGAGCGCGAAGGTCACGGTCTCGTCGGCCGCTCCCCCGTCGATGTCGTCCACGAGAATTACCTGGACTTTCTGGGCCACTGTGGTTTCCTCACGCTTCACCGGAAAGAGATTGCCCTGTCAGGATGCCAGCGGTCAACAACGACGTCAATTGACGCGGCCGTGCGACCGAGCAATTTACGGGAAGCGGCGGCCGAATTCTGCGTCAGCTTTGTTCCGCACGGTTGTCCGGGTTCACCGCCGACGACGTTTGCACGGCTCCTTCGGACGCCTCTTCCTCGGCGTCCAGGCGCGCGAGCGCGGCACGCTCGTTGCGGTCGGCGCGCACGATGTAGCGCATGGCGACCCAGAAGAGCAGGCCGACGCCGACCGACGGGACGAGCGCGGCGAGGGCGGGCAGCACGTCGCTCATGCGTCCTCCCTGCGCTCCGTCGCCTGCTGCGCAGGCTTGACGAGCGGGAACAGGATGGTCTCCCGGATGCCGTGGCCGGTCAGCGCCATGAGCAGCCGGTCGATGCCCATGCCCATGCCGCCCGACGGCGGCATCGCGTGCTCCATCGCGGTGAGGAAGTCCTCGTCGAGCCGCATGGCCTCCTCGTCGCCGGCCGCGGCGAGCAGCGCCTGCGCCTCGAACCGCTGGCGCTGCACCACGGGGTCGACGAGCTCGGAGTACGCGGTCGCGAGCTCGAAGCCGCGCACGTACAGGTCCCACTTCTCGACGACGCCCGGGACGCTGCGGTGGTCGCGCGTCAGCGGCGACGTCTCGACCGGGAAGTCCCGCACGAACGTCGGGGCCACGAGGGCGTCGCCCACCTGGTGCTCCCACAGCTCCTCGACGAGCTTGCCGTGACTCGCCCGCTTCGCGTCGTACGCCACCTCGAGGCGGTCCGCGATCGCGGTCAGCGCGGCGACCGGCGTCCCGGGAGTGATCTCCTCGCCGAGGGCCTGCGACAGCGAGCCGTACATCGTGATCGTGTCCCACTCCCCGCCCAGCTCGTACTCGGAGCCGTCGGGGAGGGAGATGGTCGTGGTGCCCAGCGCGTCCTGCGCCGCGGTCTGCACGAGGTCCTGCGTGAGGGCCGCCATGGTGTCGTAGTCGCCGTACGCCTCGTACGCCTCGAGCATCGCGAACTCGGGCGAGTGCGTGGAGTCGGCGCCCTCGTTGCGGAAGTTCCGATTGATCTCGAAGACGCGCTCCACGCCGCCCACGACGGCCTTCTTGAGGAAGATCTCCGGGGCGATGCGCAGGAACAGGTCCATGTCGTACGCGTTCATGTGCGTCGTGAATGGACGGGCCGCCGCGCCGGAGGCGACGGTCTGCAGCATCGGGGTCTCCACCTCGAGATATCCGCGGCGGTGGAAGTTGTCGCGCAGAGAACGCACGACGGCCGCACGGAAACGCACCATGTCGCGCGCCGCGGGACGTGCGATGAGGTCGACGTAACGCTGTCGGACACGCGATTCCTCGGACAGGTCCTTGTGCAGCACGGGAAGGGGGCGCAACGCCTTGGCCGCCACCTTCCAGGAATCCGCGAACACGCTCAGCTCACCACGACGGGAGCTGATCACGCGCCCGTGCGCGAACAGGTGGTCCCCGAGGTCGACGTCGGCCTTGAAGTCCGCGAGCGACTCCTCGCCGACCACGGCCTGGCTGAGCATCACCTGCAGCCGGTTCCCCTCGCCGTCCTGCAGGGTGACGAAGCACAGCTTGCCGGTGTTGCGCAGGAACACGACCCGCCCCGCGACGCCGACCTCGTCCTGCGTCTCCTCGCCGGCCTCGAGGTGCGCGTAGGCGGCGCGGACCTCCGCGACGGTGTGGGTGCGGGGCACCGAGACGGGGTACGCCTCGTCGCCGCGCGCGAGGATCCGCTCCCGCTTCTCGCGGCGGACCTGCATCTGCTCAGGGACGTCGTCCGCGGTCGACGCGTCGCCGACGGGGCCGTTCTCGGGCGCAGCAGGATCAGGGGTACCGGCGGGGGAAGTCACACCGGCGATTCTACCGACGCCCCGCGGCGGGCCGTCCGCACGCCCCGCGACGTGGCGCCGGACCAGAGCTCTACCTCGGGAGCCCGGGCTGGAGGTCGAGCGCGAGGTCGAGGATCGGCGCCGAGTGGGTGAGCGCGCCGACCGAGAGGAAGTCCACGCCGGTCGCGGCGACCTCCCTCGCACGGTCGAGCGTGAGGTTGCCCGTCGCCTCGAGCTCGACCTTCGCGGGCACGCCGTCGCGGCCCTCGCGCGCACGGACGGCCGCGACCGTCTCGGCCAGCACCGGCGTCGGCATGTTGTCGAGCAGCAGGAAGTCCGCGCCCGCGTCCAGCGCCTCGAGCGCCTGCGCCGTCGTGTCGGCCTCGACCTGCACGAGCACGTCCGGGAACGTCCGGCGGATCGCGGCGATCGCGGCGCTCACGGACCCGGCCGCGACGACGTGGTTGTCCTTGACCATCGCCACGTCGTACAGGCCCATGCGCTTGTTCGTCCCGCCGCCCGCCCGGACGGCGTACTTCTCAAGCGCGCGCAGCCCGGGCGTCGTCTTGCGGGTGTCGAGCACCTGCGCACCCGTGCCGGCGAGCTCGCGCGCCCACGCACGGGTCGCCGTCGCGACGCCCGACGCGCGGCTCGCGAGGTTGAGCAGCGTGCGCTCCGCGACGAGGAGCACCTGCACCGGACCGGTGAGCGCGGCGAGCACGCGCCCACGGCCCACGGCCTCGCCGTCGCGCGCCGCGAACGTCACCTCGACCTCCGGCAGGCCCAGGCGCGCGGCCACCTGCCGCACGACCTCCTCCACCACGACCAGCCCCGCGACGACCCCGTCCGCGCGCGCCACGAGATGGGCCGTGCCGGTCACCGACGCCGGGACGGTCGCCTGCGTCGTGACGTCCCGGCCCGGGGCCGGGCCGAGGTCCTCGTCGAGCGCGCGGGCCACGGTGTCGGCGATCCACAAGGGGTCGAGGGCGGGCTCGACGTGCGACGGGAGGTCGGGGCGCGCCGCGCCGTCGGACGTGGTGCCGGTGGATCCGTCGACCGGTTCGGGGGTGCTCACGGTCGCCCACGGTATCCCGTCGGTCACCGGCCGCGTCAGCGCACGTCGAGGGAGCCGTCGTCGTCGAGCGAGACGAGCACGCGGCGCTCCCACGCGAGGTCCGTCGAGGGGAAGTCGGTACGGAAGTGGCCCCCGCGGCTCTCCGTCCGCAGCGTCGCCGCGGCCGTCAGCGCCGTCGCGACCTGGTGGATGTTCGTGGTCTCCCACTCCGCGGCCTGCGGCTGCGCGACGACGTCGCTCGCCTCGTGCGCGTCGGAGCGGACGGCGGCGAGGCGGCGCGCCGCGGCGGCGAGACCCTCGCCGTCCCGGACGACGCCCGGCCCCTCGGACGCGACGGTCTGGATGCGCGAGCGCGCGGCGGCGGCGACGAGCGCCGACGACCCCGGTCGCGGCGCCGGCTCCCCGACCGGGAGCTCGCCGGCGGCGACGCGCGACGCGATGTCGTGCGCTGCGCGGTGCGCGAACACGAGGCCCTCGAGCAGCGAGTTCGACGCGAGGCGGTTGGCCCCGTGCACCCCGGTGCACGCGACCTCGCCGACCGCGTAGAGGCCGTCGACCGACGAGCGGCCGTGGAGGTCCGTGACCACGCCGCCCGAGTGGTAGTGCTGCGCGGGCGCGACCGGCACGGGCTCCTCGGTCCAGTCGATGCCGTGGTCGGCGAGCCGCTCGGTGATCGTCGGGAAGCGGGCACGCAGGAAGTCGGCACCGAGGTGGCGGGCGTCGAGCAGCACGTGGTCGGACGCGGTCGCCGTCATCTGCCGCACGATCGCGTGCGCGACGACGTCGCGCGGTGCGAGCTCCGCCATCGGGTGCTGCGACGGCATGAAGCGGTGGCCCTCGGTGTCGAGGAGGATCGCGCCCTCGCCGCGCACCGCCTCGGAGATCAGCGGGAGCTGTCCCTTCGCACCGAGCCCGAGCCACAGCACGGTCGGGTGGAACTGGACGAACTCCAGGTCGCCGAGCGTCGCGCCCGCGCGCAGCGCCGCCGCGATCCCGTCGCCGGTCGCCTGCGGGGGGTTGGTCGAGGAGCGGAAGATCTGCCCCACTCCCCCGGTCGCCAGCACGACGGCCCTGCCGAGCGCCGCACCGACGCCGTCGCGCGTGCCCTCCCCCTTGACGTGCAGCGTCACGCCGCACGCCCGGGTCGCTCCGTCGGGCCCCGGCGCGGTCGTCAGCACGTCGAGCACCAGCGCGTTCTCGACCACCTCGATGCCCGGGTCGTCGAGCACCGCGGCGAGCTGCGCGACGAGCGCGCGGGAGATCTCCGCGCCCGTGGCGTCGCCGCCCGCGTGCGCGATCCGGTCCGCGTGGTGGCCGCCCTCGCGGGTGAGCGCGATGTCGCCGTTCGCCGCCCGGTCGAAGTTCGCCCCGCGCTCCACGAGCTCGCGCACGCGCTCCGGTCCCTCCGTGACGAGCACCTCGACCGCGACGGGGTCGCACAACCCGACCCCGGCGACCAGCGTGTCGGCGAGGTGCGCCTCGGGCGAGTCCTCGGGATGCAGCGCCGCGGCGATGCCGCCCTGCGCCCAGACCGTCGAGCCCGACGACAGCTCGCCCTTCGTGACGAGCAGCACGTGGGGCACGCGGGTACGCAGCTCGAGCGCCGCGGTGAGCCCCGCGATCCCCGACCCGACGACGACCACGTCGGCCGTCGTCGTCCAGCCCGGCTCCGGCGCCGCGAGCGTCCGCGCGAGCGTGCTCACCCGCGGGTGGGGGCGGCGTCGTCCCGGAACGGCGCGAAGGGCAGCCCGCTCGCCTCGAGACCGTGGCCCGCCGGCACGAGACCGGGCTCGTCCGACAGCTCGACGATCCGGTTGTCCGCGTCGACGAACACGACGTGGGGCAGGTAGGTGCGCGCGTCGGCGTCGGACAGCATGCCGTAGGCGATGAGGATGACGACGTCGCCCGGGTTCACCAGGTGCGCCGCGGCACCGTTGATGCACACCTGGCCGGCACCGCGCTCGCCCGGGATGACGTACGTCGTCAGGCGGGCGCCGTTGGTGACGTCCACGACGTCGACCTGCTGGCCCGGGTACAGGTCCGCGGCGTCCAGCAGGTCGGCGTCCACCGTGATCGAGCCGACGTAGTGCAGGTCGGCCTGCGTCACCGTGGCACGGTGGATCTTGCCGATCATCATGGGTCGCTGGAGCGACGCCGGGCGTCGATCGGCGGCAGGACGGGGGCTCGACGCGGTCACGCGGTTCCTCCAGTGGGGCGTCGGGCGGTCACGGACGCCGGTCGGGGCCCGTGTCGCGGGCGCGGCCGGCCTCCCTGACGTCGACGACCGTGTTGTCGATGAGGCGGGTGGTGCCCACGCGCGCGGCCACGAGGAGGAGGCCCGGACCGACGGCGCCGGGCGCCAGGTCCTCCACGGTAGCCGGATCGACGAGCACCAGGTAATCGACGTCAACACCCACGGCCTGCTCCAGGATTCCCCGGGCCGCGCGGAGCACCTCGTCGGCGCGCGCGCCCGCGTCCGCCGCGTCCGTCCCGGCGCGCAGGGCGCGGCTCAGGGCGAGCGCCTGCTCGTGCTCCTCCGGTGACAGGTAGGCGTTGCGCGACGAGCGCGCGAGGCCGTCGCTCTCGCGCACCGTGGCGACGCCGAGGACCTCGACGTCGACGTCGAGGTCGGCGACCATGCGCCGCACGGCGAGCAGCTGCTGGGCGTCCTTCGCGCCGAACACGGCGACGTCCGGGCGCACGAGGTGCAGGAGCTTGAGCACGACCGTGAGCACCCCGTCGAAGTGCCCGGGCCGCGAGGCGCCCTCGAGGACCGTCCCGATGCGCCCGGACGTCACGCGCACGATCGGCCCGCCGCCGTGCCCCGCACCTGCGAGGTCGGGGTACATCTCCTCGACCGACGGCGCGAAGACCACGTCCGTGCGGGCGTCCGGCCCCGCGGAGGCGAGGAGCGCGACGTCGGCCGCGACGTCGCGCGGGTAGCGCTCGAAGTCCTCGCCGGGCCCGAACTGCAGGGGGTTGACGAAGTCGGTGACGACCACCTCGCCGTCCGGCCCCACCTCCTCGCGCGCACGGCGCACGAGCTCGAGGTGGCCCGCGTGCAGCGCGCCCATCGTCATGACGACCGCCCGGCGCGCACGGTCCGCCCGGCGCGAGGCCTCCCCGGTGCCGCCGAGCAGGGCGCGCAGGTCGGCGCGCGTCGTCACGACGCGGGGTGCCGGCGTCCCGGTCGTGGCGCCGGCGTCGTCCGAGCGGTGCGAGGTCATGCGCGGTCCTCCGGGGTCGTGGCGTCGAGCGCGTCGAGGACGGCGCGCTCCGCGTCGGCGTCGATGCGCCCGCCGGCGCGGGCCCGTCGTGCGGCGGCGCGGCCCAGCTCGGCGTACGACGGCAGGACGTCGACCGCGTCGCTCGTCGCCGCGAGCGCCCGCAGCGCGGCCAGGTGCTCCGTGACCGTCCCGACGTCGCCTCGCGACACCGGCCCGGTGAGTGCGGAGATCGCGCCCGGTCCCCCGCCGGAGCCGGCGTCGGCCGCGCGCGTCGCACCGTCGAGCGCGGCGGACAGCAGCGGCGCGAGGACGCGGCCGGGCTGGTCGACGCCGGCGGCCTCGAGGGCCTGTGCCGCCTGGGCGACGAGCACGACGAGGTGGTTCGCCCCGTGCGCGAGGGCCGCGTGGTAGAGGCCGCGCGACTCCTCGGCGACGACGACGGGCTCGCCCCCGACCTCGACGACGAGCGCCTGACCGATCGGGAGGACCGGGGCGGGACCGGTGACGGCGAACGTCGTGCCTTCCAGCCGCGACAGGTCGAGGGACGTGCCGGTGAACGTCATGGCGGGGTGGATCGCGAGGGGGATCGCCCCGGCGGCGCG
This sequence comes from Cellulosimicrobium sp. NPDC057127, assembly GCF_042670945.1. Classification (NCBI taxonomy): domain Bacteria; kingdom Bacillati; phylum Actinomycetota; class Actinomycetes; order Micrococcales; family Promicromonosporaceae; genus Cellulosimicrobium; species Cellulosimicrobium sp. NPDC057127. Next base: position 19,335 of record NZ_JBHUUP010000021.1, on the reverse strand, counting down.
CGCGGGGTCGAGCACGCCCGCGCCGTAGCGGCCCGACGTGTGGACGACGATCTGCCCGGGCTGCCACGCCCCGACGTCGGCGAGGCCGCGCACGAGACCGGGCAGGGCGTCGTCGGGCACCGCGAGGAGCGCGAGCTCGGCACGCTCGACGACGTCCGGCACCTCGAGCACCGGCACCCCGGGCAGCAGCGTCTCGACGCGCTCGCGCGACGCCTCGGAGATGCCGCTCGCCCCCACGACGGCGTGGCCCGTGGCGCGCAGCGCGCTGCCGAGGACGGCGCCGACGCGTCCGGCGCCCACGACGCCGACCCCGAGCCGTCCCGGGCGGGTCCCGCCGCTCGCCGCGCTCACGCGGTCGCCTCCTCGGGTCGGGCGTCGTCCAGCGGCACCTCGTCCCGGCGCATCCACAGCTCGGGGCCCTGGTGCGCGCGCGCCTCGCGCGCCCGCACGGCCTGCGTGTCGAGCAGGCGGGCCGCGTCGTGCGCGTCGAGGTGCCGGACCTTCGGCGCGACCGGTCCGGGGGTCGAGTGGACGGCGAACGTCGCGACGTCGAGCCGCCGCTGCAGCGGACCCTGCTCGATCCCCAGGGACTGGGTGCGTTCGTGCGGCACGACGACGAGCTCGCGGAACACGCGCCCGCCGCGCAGCACGAGCGCGCGGTCCGTCACGCTGAAGCCGTTGCGGCGCCAGGACACCAGGTCGAGGAGCCGGGCACGGCGCGGCGCCACGACGAAGTTCTCCCCGGCGTCGAGACCGGACAGCCCCTCGTCGAGGAGGGCGCGCGGGGCGGGCGTGCCGAGGTCGGGCAGCACGAGCCACAGCGCCGCGAGCGCCTCGTCGCGCGTGCCGACGGGCAGCAGGACGCTGTTCGACCCGGTCGAGTCGGCCGCCGGCCCGTACCCGGCGACGTTGACGTCGACCCGCCACCAGTCCGGGCCCCGCCAGAACGGGCCCTGCCGCAGCCGCACCGCCTGCACGCGTCCGGGCGGGATGGTCTGCGAGCGTGTCTCGAGCAGTCCGTGGCGCAGGCGGATGCCGTCGGGCGAGATGGCGGAGCGGAACCCGAACTCGCCCGTGAACCGCTGGAAGAGGTAGCCCCCGAACCCGAGGACCGCGGGCAGCATGCTGAAGAGGATGCCGATCTCGCGGGTGCCGATCACGACGCCCGTGATGCCGAGGAGGCCGATCGCGAGCCCGACCGTCGCCCCCGAGCGCAGGAGCGACGCGATCAGGCGTCCCGGCTGGACCGCGGTCACCGGCTGCTCCGGTGCCTCCGGCGGAGCGGTCCCCGGCTCGGCGGCACCGGGTGTCGCGGGCGCCGGCACCCCGGCGTCGGGGCCGGCGGGGGCGGACGGGCCGGCGGGGGCGGACGGGCCGGCGGGGGCGGACGGGCCGACCCGCAGCCCGGCGGCCCGAGCGAGCAGCTCGCCGCGGAGCCGGTTCGCGTCCGCCTCCTTGAGGAACCCCAGCTTGACGCCGGAGTCCCCGCCGCCGGCGACCTCGAGCTTCAGCTCGGCGAGCCCGAAGAAGCGCGCCACGAGCGGCTGCACGATGTCGACCGCCTGCAGGCGGTCCAGGCGCGCGCGCCGCTGCTGGCGGAACAGCACGCCGGTGCGCAGGTGCACGGAGTCCTCGTCGACCGCGTAGCTCGTCATGCGCCACGCGAGCCAGGAGAACCCGAGACCGACCAGCCCGACGGCGAGGATGCCCAGGAGCACCTGCCACCAGCGGTCCCCCTCGAGCAGGTTCTCGCCCTCCGGGAGCCCGTTGAGCGTCTGCTGCCCCACGACGACGAGCAGGACCGCGATCACGGTCCACCCGCGCACGACGGGCGTCACGGGGTGGACCCGGTGCCATTCCAGGCCCGCGGGCGCGGGTGCCGTCTCGCTCACAGGCCCGCCAGCCGGGCCTCGCCGCGCGACGCTAGACGGTCGCGCAGACGCTCCGCCTCCGCCGGCTCGAGGCCGTCGATGGTCGCGTCCGTCGAGGCGGAGGCGGTGTGCAGCTGGATCTGCGCGATACGCAGCCTGCGCGCGAGCGGGCCTGCCTGGACGTCGACGTACTGCATGCGGCCGTAGGGCACCACGACGAGGGTGCGGAACAGGATGCCCGTGCGGATCAGCAGGTCGTCGTCGCGCTCGGCGTAGCCGATCGCCCGCACCTGGCGCGGCACGACGACCGCCGTCCAGACCGCCTGCACCACGACGAGGCCGAGGAGGATCCACGGCCACCACTGGTCGAGCACGAGCAGGAGGACGACCGCGGCGACGGCGAGGACGCCGAGCACGATCCCGGCCGACAGCAGCCGGGCGGTGGCGAGGCGCGGCGACACGCGGGACCACACGACCCCCGGCGGGTCGAACGGTCCGGGCTCCGTGGCCTGCGGGGGCCGGTGCGCCGCGGTGGGCAGGTCAGCGTCCGTCATGGGTCGATCCTCCCATCCTGCGCCGTGCCGGCGGCGTCGCCCGCGGGTGTGCCGCCCTCAGGCCGTCGTGCTCGCCCCGGGCGTCTCGGGGTCCTCGCGCGTCACCCCGTCGCCGTCCTCGCCCCCGTCCCGCGGCGGGAGCTGGCAGAAGCGCTCCGCGACGAGACCGGCCACGGCGAGCACGACGGCGCACACGACCGCCACGCCGGCGGCGACGGCGCGGTCGCGGCGCGGCTCGATGGCGAGGTCCGGGAGGGTGACGAGCACCTGTGCGCCGTACCACCCGGCCAGGAGCGCGCCCGTGAGCGCGGCCGCCTTGGCGAGCACGAAGGTCCGTGCCGCCCGGATCGCGTCGAGCCCGGGGCGGCGCCCCTTCTGGTAGGCGCGCACCGTCCAGCCCGCCCAGAGCACCGCCGCCGCGAGGGCGCCGATCGCGACGTCCACGACCCACGGCACGGGCGGCAGGTACGTCCCGGTCCCCTCGACCGCTCGCACGACGAGCCAGCCCACGACCGCCGTCACGACGGCGACCAGCAGCAGCGTGCGGACCGAGGTGCGGCGCATCACCGCTGCGCGTCGGGGGCCGGGCCCGAGACGGGCGGGAACGGCGGCCACAGGTCCTGGCGCGGCGCGCGCTCGTCCTCCCGCGTCCGGTCCGGCTCGCGGTCGTCCGCCGTGGGCGGTGCGTCCTGCGGGCTCGGGGCCGGGGCGGCGTGCGGCGCCGGCACGGTGGGCACGGGCACGGGCGGCACGACCGGGTGCAGCGCCGGGTCGGCCAGCGGTCCCGGCGCGGCGACCGGCTGGGGTGCCGTCACCGGCTGGGGGGCGGCGACCGCCGCGAACGGCACACCGCGGATGATGCCGTCTCCCTCGTCTCCCGGCCCTGGCCGGGGTGAGCCCGACGGCGGGGTGCCCGGCACGTCCCGGGCGTCGCCCGGCTCGAGCTCCGCCGGGCGCACCGGGCTGAACACCGGAGCCGCGGCGCCGAGGTCTGCGGGCGCCTGCTGGGGCGGGAGGGGCGGGTGCGTCGGGACGGGCTGCTGCGTCGGGAGCGGGGGCTCCGGCGCGGCGAACGCCCCCGACCGCGGCCCCTCGGACACGGGCGCGAACGGCGGTCGCACGTCGGCCGGCGGCGCCGGCCGGTCCGCGGGCTGCGGCACCGGCGGCACGGACTGCTGCGGCCCGGGCGGGTGCGTCGGGGGCTGCTGCGGTACCGACTGCTGAGCTGCCGACTGCTCAGGTGTCGACTGCTGCGGGGCGGGCTGCTGCGGTGCCGGCTGCTGCGGTGCGGGGGCGTCGGCCGCCGCGACCGGGACCGCTCCCGTCGGGTTCGGCGCCGGCTCCGTCAGCCAGTCCAGGGCGAGCCAGCGGATCCCGGCACGGTCGGGCGCCGTCGCCGCGAGCGCCGCCACCGGGCCGCCCCCGAGCCCGGGGAGCACGGCGTCGGGGTCCACCTGGGACCACGGCTCGAGCACGAACGCGCGCTCGTGCGCCCGCGGGTGCGGGAGCTCGAGGTCGTCGGCCACGTCGGTGAGCGACCCGTACACGACCAGGTCGACGTCGAGGGTCCGCGGGCCCCAGCGCTCGTCGCGCACGCGCCCGTGGGCGTGCTCGACGTCGTGGCACGCGTGGAGGAGGTCGCGTGCCGACAGGCGCGTGCGGGCCAGGAGGACGGTGTTGAGGTAGTCGGGCTGCTCCGGCCCGACGGCGGCCGTGCGCGCGAGCGGCGAGACGTCCGTGATCTCCAGGCCGGGGATGCGGTCGAGGTCGGTGATCGCCCGCCGCAGGGTCTGCTGCGCGTCACCGAGGTTCGCGCCGAGCGCGAGGACGACCTCGACGAAGTCCGCCGGCACCTCGTCCATCCGGTCCCGCGGTCGCTCGGGCTCCGCGGACGCCGGGTCTGCGCGCGGCGGCTCCGCGTGCGCCGGGTCGGTGGGCGACGGGCCCGCGGGCGCCGGGTCGGTGGGCGACGGGCCCGCGGGCGCCGGGTCGGTGGGCGCCGGCCCGCCACGCCCGGCCGCGGTCTCCGCACCGTCGGCGGCCGCAGCCGGCTCGTCCGTGCGCCCGCCCCCAAGACCGTCGGCGCCTGCGCGGTCGTCCGTGCCCGGCTCGCCGCCGGCCGACGGCTCGAACGGCCCGTCGGGTCCTGAGGGCGGCACGGCCCCGCCGCCTTCCACGTCGACCGGCCCGGTCGGCCCCGACGCCAGGGGCACGCCGCCGACGGGCATGTCCACGACAGGCACGGCCGCGACAGGCATGGCGGCGGCGACGGGCCCGGTCGGGACGGGTCCGGTCGTCGGCCCCGTCGCGGTGTGCTGCTGCGGACCGGGGTGGGCGTCGGCGAGGGGGTCCACGGCGTCGTGCTGCGCCCGCACGACCGGCACCTCGAGAGCGCCGGTGGCCGCGCTCGACGGCGGGATGCTCGGCGGCATGACGGACGGCGCCGGGGCGAGCGGGAGCTCCTCGTCACGGACGTCGGGCCCGGCGGACGACGCCGGGGACGCAGGCTCCGGCTCGCGCGGCGCCTCGACACCGTGGATGAGCGCCGGCGCGACGGAGCCGACGGGGATCGGGGCGACGGGACGCGAGTCCTGGGCGCCGCCGTCGTGCCTCCGGGCGAGGGGCGGCACGACGGGCACGACGACGCGGTCGCGCCGGATGACGACCTCGACGTCGTCGAACGGCACGGTCAGCGGCGCCTGCGGCTTGTGGACGGCGACGTCGACGGCGACGACGTCGGGGTGGGTGAGGATCGTGGCCGCGATGCGCTCCGCGACCGTCTCGATGAGGTCGGCAGGGGACCCGGCGAGCACCGCGACGACGTCCTCGGCGACGCCCGCGTAGCTCACGGTGTCGGCGAGCTCGTCCCCGCGGGCGGCCTCGCGCGTGTCGAGATGCAGCACGACGTCGGCGCGGAACACCTGGCCGTCGGCGCGCTCGTGGTCGAGGACGCCGTGGTGACCGGTGCTGCTCAGACCCGTGAGGCGGATCCGGTCGAACGGCCGCCCGTCCGCGTCGAGGACCGCTCCTGCGAACGCTGTGGTCACGTCGTACTCCGTCCTCGCGTCGGACCTCCGCACCCGCAGGTGACGGACGTCCCGTGTGCCGTGCCGGTCCCGCCGGTCGTGCCGTGGCTGCCCGACCGTCGTGGCCGGACGCCCTTGCCGCCCCATCCTGCTAGGTCGCGGCCCGCCTCGTCGAGTCGTCTCGTCCGGGCACGGGGAGGGTCCGGGCCGTGCTCGTCGCACCCGCCCGCCGCCACGCGGCGACGACGCGCACGGCGTCCGCGGACGCGCGCACGGCGTGGACCCGCACGCACCAGGCGCCGGCCGCGGCGGCGAGGGTCGTCACCGCCGCGGTCGCGTCGTCGCGCGACGACGGAGGCACGGGACGCCCGTCCGGACCGGCGAGGAGGTGCCCGAGGAACCTCTTGCGCGAGGCTCCCACGAGCACCGGGAGGCCAAGGTCCTCGAGCTCCCCCAGCCGGGCGAGCAGCGGCCAGTTCGCCGAGCCGGCCTTCGAGAAGCCGAGCCCCGGGTCGAGGACGATCTGCTCGCGCCGCACCCCTGCTCCGAGGAGGGCGTCGACGCGCGCCGAGAGCTCGGCGCGCACGTCGGTCACGACGTCGTCGTAGCGCTCCAGCTCGTCCATGACGTCCGCGTGCCCGCGCCAGTGCATGCACACGTACGCGACACCGGTCTCGGCCACGACCTGCGCCATGCGCGGGTCCGCGAGACCGCCGGAGACGTCGTTGACGATCCGGGCACCGGCGTCCACCGCACGCCGGGCCACCTCGGCGCGGGTCGTGTCGACGCTCACCACGGCACCGTCCGCGGCGAGCGAGGACACCACGGGGAGCACCCGTGCGAGCTCCTCGGCGACCGGTACGCGGCCGGCGCCGGGCCGGGTGGACTCGCCCCCGACGTCGAGCACGTCCGCGCCCTCGTCGAGCAGCCGTCGTCCGTGCCCGACGGCGGCGTCCGGCTCGTACCACTCGCCCCCGTCGGAGAAGGAGTCCGGGGTCACGTTGACCACGCCCATGACGAGCGTGCGGTCCACCCCCGCGAACCGCTCGAGCCCTGCCACGCCGTGCGGCGCCGGATCGCGGGTCACGTCGTCAGCGGCCCAGGATGAGGCTCATCGCCTCGGCCCGGGTCGCGGCGTCGCGCATCTGGCCGCGCACGGCCGACGTCACGGTCCGCGAGCCGGGCTTGCGCACACCGCGCATGGACATGCACAGGTGCTCGCACTCCACCACGACGATCGCACCGCGCGGCTCGAGGTGCTCGACGAGCGCGTCGGCGACCTGGGACGTGAGCCGCTCCTGGACCTGCGGCCGGCGCGCGAACACCTCGACGAGGCGCGCGAGCTTCGAGAGCCCGGTGATACGGCCGTCGACGTTGGGGATGTACCCGATGTGCGCGACGCCGTGGAACGGCACGAGGTGGTGCTCGCACGTCGAGTACACCTCGATGTCCTTGACGAGCACCATCTCCTCGTGGCCGAGGTCGAACGTCGTCGTCAGGACGTCGCCCGCCTCCTGGCGCAGTCCCGCGAAGATCTCGCGGTAGGCGCGCGCGACGCGGGCGGGGGTGTCGCGCAGGCCCTCGCGGTCGGGGTCCTCGCCGACCGCGAGCAGCAGCTCGCGGACGGCGGCCTCGGCACGCTGCGCGTCGTAGGGCGGCACCTGCGCCGGCGCGGGCAGGTCCGCGGCAGACCCGGCACGGGTGATCGCGCCGTGCACGCCGTCGTCGGACATCAGTCCTGCCTCGGCCCCGGCACGTCGGTCGTGCCGTCGCCGGGCCCGGCGCCTCCGGGCGCCCTGTCGAACGGTGAGCTGGCAGGGACCTCGCCGATGCGCTCGGGCGGGAGCTCGTCGTTCGCCGCCGCGGCCTCGTCCTGCGGGATCACCGGGTGGCCGTTCTGCGCGGCCTTCTCGGCGTCGGTCTGGACGGGCCCGCGCTGGGACACCGAGCGCTGCTCGCTCGAGAGCCACACGTCGCGCGCGTCGCGCTTGCTCACCGGCTCGAAGACGCGGGCGAGCTCCGCCTGGTTCAGCGTCTCCTTCTCGAGGAGCTCGAGCACGAGCGCGTCGAGCACGTCGCGGTACTGCGTGAGCACCTCCCACGCCTCGTCGTGCGCGGCCTCGACGAGCTTGCGCACCTCGTGGTCGACCGTGCCCGCGACCGACTCCGAGTAGTCGCGCGTGTGCCCCATGTCGCGGCCCATGAACGGCTCGCCCGAGCCCGTGCCGAGCTTGATCGCGCCGACGCGCTCGCTCATGCCGTACTCGGTGACCATCTTCTTCGCGATCGCGGTGGCCTTCTCGATGTCGTTCGACGCCCCGGTGGTGGGGTCGTGGAACACGAGCTCCTCCGCGACGCGCCCGCCCATGGCGTAGGCCAGCTGGTCGAGCAGCTCGTTGCGCGTCGTGGAGTACTTGTCCTCGGTGGGCATGACCATCGTGTAGCCGAGGGCACGCCCGCGCGGCAGGATCGTCACCTTCGTCACCGGGTCGGTGTACCGCATCGCGGCCGCGACGAGCGCGTGGCCGCCCTCGTGGTACGCGGTGATCTTCTGCTCCTTGACGTTCATCACGCGCGTGCGCTTCTGCGGGCCCGCGACGACGCGGTCGATCGCCTCGTCCAGCGCGCGGTCGTCGATGAGCTGCGCACCGCTGCGCGCGGTGAGCAGCGCCGCCTCGTTGAGCACGTTCGCGAGGTCCGCACCGGTGAAGCCCGGCGTGCGGCGCGCGACCGCGGCGAGGTCGATGTGCTCGACGATGGGCTTGCCGCTCGCGTGCACCCGCAGGATCGCCTCGCGCCCCTTGAGGTCGGGCGCCTCGACGGCGACCTGGCGGTCGAAGCGGCCCGGGCGCAGGAGCGCGGGGTCGAGGATGTCCGGGCGGTTCGTCGCGGCGATGAGGATGACGTTGGTCTTGACGTCGAAACCGTCCATCTCGACGAGGAGCTGGTTCAGCGTCTGCTCGCGCTCGTCGTGGCCGCCGCCCATGCCGGCACCGCGGTGCCGCCCGACCGCGTCGATCTCGTCGACGAAGATGATCGCCGGCGAGTTCTCCTTGGCCTGGTTGAACAGGTCGCGCACGCGGCTCGCGCCGACGCCGACGAACATCTCGACGAAGTCGGAGCCGGAGATCGAGTAGAACGGGACGCCCGCCTCGCCCGCGACGGCGCGAGCGAGCAGCGTCTTGCCCGTCCCGGGCGGGCCGTAGAGCAGCACGCCCTTCGGGATCTTGGCCCCGACGGCCTGGAACTTCGCCGGCTCGGAGAGGAACTCCTTGATCTCGTGGAGCTCCTCGACCGCCTCGTCGGCGCCCGCGACGTCGGCGAACGTGACCTGCGGGGTGTCCTTGGACACGAGCTTGGCGCGCGACTTGCCGAAGCCCATGACGCGCGAGCCGCCGCCCTGCATCCGCGACAGCAGGAACCAGAACAGCACGCCGATGATGAGGAACGGGATGAGCAGCCCGAGCAGCGACGACCAGAACGACGGCTGCGCGACCTCGGAGTTGTAGCCCTCCGGGGGCTCGGCCGCCACGACCGCGTCGACGACCGCCTCGCCCTGCGGCGCGACGTAGAAGAACTCGACGTTCGTGCCGTACTCCTGCTCGTCCTCCGTGCCCTCGTCGGCCACGTAGGGCTCGGACAGCGTGAGGCGGACGCGCTGGTCCCCGTCCACGATGAGCGCCTGCTCGACCGTGTCGCCGGCGAGCAGCTCGAGGCCGGCGGACGTGTCGATGCGCTGGACCGTGGGACGCGACAGCGTCGTGAACGCGATCCACAGGATCACGAGGCCGAGCACGATCCAGACGATCGGCCCACTGAGAATCTTCTTGATGTTCATCGGCGACGGGGCGCGGGGCCCCGGATCCCTCCGCTCGCGCAAGTGTTCGGGCTCGAAACTACACGCTCCACCTTGACGTCGGCTGTGGATCCGGTCGCTGTTCGCCCAGGGCGTGGTCGCCCGGTCAGCTCGAGTAGACGTGCGGGGCCAGGGTGCCCACGAACGGCAGGTTCCGGTACTTCTCCGCGTAGTCGAGCCCGTAGCCCACGACGAACTCGTTGGGGATGTCGAACCCGACGTAGCGCACGTCGACCTCGGTCTTCGCGGCGTCGGGCTTGCGCAGCATCGCGGCGATCTCGACCGAAGCGGGCCCGCGCGACCGCAGGTTCGACAGCAGCCACGACAGCGTCAGGCCGGAGTCGATGATGTCCTCGACGATGAGCACGTTGCGGCCCGTGAGGTCCGCGTCGAGGTCCTTGAGGATGCGCACGACGCCCGACGACTTGGTGCCCGACCCGTAGGACGAGACCGCCATCCAGTCCATCTCGACCGGGTGGCTGAGCCGGCGCGCGAGGTCGGCCATGACCATGACCGCTCCCTTGAGGACGCCGACGAGCAGGAGGTCCTTGCCCGCGTAGTCACGGTCGATCTGTGCGGCGATCTCGTCGAGCCTGCTGCCGAGCTGCTCCTCGGTGAGGAGGACGTTCTCGAGGTCGCCAGCGACGTCCGATGCTTCCACGGGGGGTCACTCCTGGGGTGCGGGGGTGGGTCGGAGGGGTGGTCGCGGCGGCCCGGGGGGACGGTCCGGCGGACCCAGGGACAGCCTGCCACACGCGCGGCGCGCCCGACGGTCCCCCGGGAGGTGCACGGGCCCCTGCCCGCGCCATGCCACGACGAGCGCGTCGAGCGCCGCGACGTGCACCGCGAACAGGTCCCCGTCGGGACACCCCGCGCGCAGCGCCGCGGCCCGCAGCGCCCGCCCGCGCAGCGCGGGGTGAGCCGCCTCCAGCGTCGCGACGTCGAGCTCGACGGTGCCGGCCGGGACGGGCCCGTCGGCGGCCTGCGCGACGAGCGCCCGGTCGAGGAGCTCGGCCGCGAGGGCGTCGAGCAGGTCGGCGTCGTCGCGCAGGAGGTCGGCCGTGCGCGCGAGGCCGGGGACGGCGCCGGGGCCGAGGACGTCGACCAGCGCGGGGACCACCCGACCGCGCACCCGCGAGCGCAGCGGCCGCTCCTCCGGCCCGTCGAGCCCGTTCGTGGGGTCGTCCCACCACGGCAGGCCGAGCGTGGTGCAGACCGCCTCGGTGTCGGTGCGGCGCAGGCCGAGGAAGGGCCGGCGCCAGGTGCCGCGGTGCGATGCCATGCCGGCGAGGGAGCGCGCTCCCGCACCACGGGCCAGGCCGAGGAGCACGGTCTCGGCCTGGTCGTCGAGCGTGTGGCCCAGGAGCACCGCCGCGGCCCCCAGCTCCTCGGCGGCGGCCGCCAGCGCCGCGTACCGCGCCGCCCGCGCGTCCGCCTCCGGGCCGCCCCCACCGGGCGCGACGACGACGCGCCGGACCTGCACCGGCTCCAGCCCGAGGTCGCGGCACCGGTGCGCGGCGGCGTCCGCCACCGTGGCACTGCCCTCCTGCAGGGCGTGGTCGACGACGACCGCCCCGGCGCGCAGCCCGAGCCGTGGTGCGGCGAACGCCGTCGCGGCCGCGAGCGCCGTCGAGTCGGCGCCACCGGAGCACGCGACGAGCACGAGACCGCCCCGCGGGACGTCGGCGACCGCGGCGCGGACCGCGCGGCGCGCGCCCGCCACGGCCGGCGCGGGTCCGCCCACCGGCGCTCAGCCGTGCACGCGGCGCACCCAGGCGCGCGCGTCGGCGATCTCGCGGGCGGTGGGCAGGTTCTCGGGCGCGGCCCAGACGGCGTTGAACCCGTCGCGCCCGACCTCCTTCTCGACGGCGCGCACGAACGCGGCTCCGTCGCGGTACTGCGCGATCTTGGCGTCCATGCCGAGCAGCCGTCGCAGGACGACGTCGAACCCGGACCCGCCCGCGCCGTCGCGCCGGGCCTCGAACCTGCGGCGGATGCTGCGCACCGTGCGCACGGTGCGCGGCCCGACGGCGTCCATCGCGACGTCGGCGTGCCCCTCGAGGAGCGCCATCACGGCGGACACGTCCTCGAGCTGGCGCCGCTCGTCGTCCGTGAGGAACCCGTGGACCAGCGTGCCGCCCTCCCCGCGGACGGCGGAGAGCACGGCACGGCCGACGGTCCGGAGCTTCTCGGTCACGCGGGCCTCGGCGAGCCGGCGCGACGACGCCGACAGGTCCGTGAGCAGCCGGTGCGCCCGCCCGCCGAGGTGCCCGGCGAGCCACGGCGCCGTCGCGAACTGCAGCGCGTGCGTCTGCTCGTGCAGGCACACCCACAGCCGGAAGTCGTCGGGGACGAGGTCGAGCGCGCGCTCGGCCTGGAGCACGTTGGGCGCGACGAGGACGAGCCGTCCCGGCCCGCCCGAGGTCGTGCCGCTGTAGGGGTCGAACTGCCCGAGGACGCGGCTCGCGAGCACCGCGAGCACCGAACCGAGCTGGGCCGCGCCGACGAGCGCGGCCGACTGGGGGACGTGCGGCTCACGGTCGGAGCCGTCGGCGAGCAGCGACTGCGCGACCCCGTCCGTCAGGGACGCCATGATCTCCGTGTTGGCCTGCGCCCACCGGGCCCGGTCGACGACGTAGACGCTGCCGAGGGCCGTCGGGCGCACGGCCCCGGCCGGGGTCATGCGGGTGACGTCGAGCACGTGCGGCACGGCGGTCGTGGCGGCCTCGCGCAGGCCGTCGACGAGGTCCGCGAGCTCGTCGCGCGACGCCTGCGGGCCGGGCCGGGCGAGGTGGCCGGCGACCTGGGCCGCAGCGTGCCAGTCCACGATCGACGGTCCGCCCGGCGGGCGGTCGGCCTTCTCGACGAGCGTCACCGCTCCACGGTATCCCGGGTGCGGCGCGGTGCCGGTCTCAGCCGGAGCAGCCGCACGCGGCGAGGGACGCGACGAAGTCGTCGAGGATGATGCGCGCGCCGTACGTGCCGCCCTCGGGCACGGCGTCGGCCATGAGCGCGAACACGAGCAGGCGGTCGTCGTCGGTCACGACGGTGCCGGCGAGCGAGGTGATGTCGGGCAGGCTTCCGGTCTTGGCGCGAACGACACCGCGCGCGCCGTTGTCGAGGAAGCGGTCGTCGAGCGTCCCGGACAGGCCCGCGACGGGCAGGCCGACGGCCGCGGGCCGCAGCCGCGGGTGCCCGGGGTCGGCGAGCAGGCTCACGACGTCGACGAGCTGGCGCGGCGTGAGCACGGAGCCGTCCCCGAGGCCGGAGAGGTCCGCGAGCTGCGCGCCGGTGAGGTCGACCCCGAGCCGCTCGACGGCGTCGCGCACCGCGCGGACCGCGCCCTCGGCGGATCCGGGCAGGCCGGCGTCGACCGCGACGACGCGGCCCACGACCTCGGTGATCGTGTTGTCGGAGTGCTGGAGCAGGTAGGGGACGATCTCGCTGAGCGGGGCGGACTCGACCTCGCCGACCACGCGGGCGTCCGAGGGCGCCGGGGCGCGCTCGGGGTCTCCCGAGACGGTGATCCCCTCGGCGGCGAGCGCCTGCACGAACGCCTGGGCCGCGGCCATCGCCGGGTCAGGGGCCCGGGGCGCGTACTCCTCGTCCTCGAGCCGGGCGACGTCCACCGCGAGCGCGGCGACGGGCGCGACGTAGCCGGCCGTGACGTTCCCCGGGAAGACGGCGGGCGACACGGCGGGCCCGGTGAACAGGGTGTCGTCCAGCCGCAGGGTGATCGTCGTGCGGCCGGTCAGGCGCAGCTCGGCCGCGACCTGCGCCGCGAGGTCGGCCAGTCCGGCCCGGCCGTCGACGGCGGTCGGGTCCCCCGCGCCGGCTGCGAGCATCATGTCGCCGCCACCGACGAGCACGACGGTGTCCAGCCCGTCGAGCACGGCGCGCGTGGGGAGCGTGGTGTCCGGCCCGGGGGACGTCAGCGCCGCGGCCGCGGTGAGCACCTTCAGCGTGGACGCGGGCACGTGGCCGGTCGTCGCGCCGGCGCTGCCGAGCGTCTCCCCGGTGGCCGCGTCCACGACGAGGGCGCCGACCCGCGGCCCGAGCCGCTGGTCGGCGACGAGCGCGTCCGTGAGCTGCTGGACCGTCGTGCCGTCCGGCACCGGCGCGGCGCCGTCGAGCGGAGGCAGGCCCGCGGCGAGCGGGGGCGCGGCGACCGCGCCGGGCGGGTCGGGGAAGGGTGCGGGCTCCTGGGGCGGCGGGGCGGTGGTGAGCATCCCGGGGACGACGTCGACGGCGTCGGCCACGAGGTAGCCGCCGGTGAGCGCGAGAACCACGCCGACCGTCACGCCGGCGCGCGTGCCCCAACCCATGCGTGTCTCCCGTTCGTGGCGTCGCGTGCGGCCGTGCCGACGACGACCGGCCGGGCGGGCCGCGCGCGAGCACGTGCGCATTATCACTCATCCGGCTGACCGTACGGCCCCCGCCCGGCGGTCACGGCGCGACGCCTCGTGTCACACTAGTCCGCACGACGGCGCCGTCCGTCGATCACCCCGACCAGCCACCGCCCGAGTCCTGCGGTGCCGGTACGACTGGAGGACACGCAGTGGAGTTCGACGTCACGATCGAGATCCCCAAGGGCCAGCGCAACAAGTACGAGGTCGACCACGCGACCGGGCGCATCCGTCTCGACCGCATGCTCTTCACGTCGACGCGCTACCCGGACGACTACGGCTTCATCGAGGGCACGCTCGGCGAGGACGGCGACCCGCTGGACGCCCTGGTCCTCCTCGAGGAGCCCACGTTCCCCGGCTGCCTCATCCGCTGCCGCGCGCTGGGCATGTTCCGCATGCGCGACGAGGCGGGCGGTGACGACAAGGTGCTGTGCGTGCCGACGGGCGACCAGCGTGCCGCGTGGCGCCAGGACATCGACGACGTCTCCGACTTCCACCGTCTCGAGATCCAGCACTTCTTCGAGGTCTACAAGGACCTCGAGCCCGGCAAGTCGGTCGAGGGCGCGCACTGGGTGGGCCGCTCCGAGGCCGAGGCCGAGATCGAGCGGTCGCTGCAGCGCGCGATCGACTCGGGCTACCACGTGGGCCACTGAGCCACGGGCCGCACGAGCCCTCGCCCCCGCCCGACGGCGCCCCTCACCTCGCTCGGTGAGGGGCGCCGTCGCGCGTTCCACGACCGTCGCCGGCGTGGCCGAGGGCGGGTCCTCCCGGGTCGGCAGGCCCGCGCCTTCTCAACATGTGGTCTCGGTGAGTGAGACGCCGCTTCCGCGCGGCGGTGTCCCTGCCTACTGTCGACGCATGACCCGCCGAATGTGTAGCTGACCACAGCGCACGTTCGCCTGCCCGCAGGTGGGTTCGCCATGACGGCGGCACCTCCCGGGCACCACGTCCCGCGTGCGCTTCCCGCCGCGGCCGGGCCTCCAGCCTCCCGCTCCCGCGGCCGACCTCACGGCGCACCCGCGCCACCCACCGTCCCGCAGGAGCGAACCGATGAGCACCCAGCAGTCCCCCGCCTGGTCCTTCGAGACCCGCCAGGTCCACGCCGGCCAGCAGGCCGACCCGGGCACCGGCGCCCGAGCGCTGCCGATCTACCAGACGACGTCCTTCGTCTTCCCCGACGCCTCCGTCGCCGCGGACCGCTTCGCGCTCAAGGACCTCGGCCCGATCTACACGCGCATCGGCAACCCGACCCAGGAGGTCGTGGAGAACCGGATCGCGTCCCTCGAGGGCGGCGTCGGCGCGCTCCTGCTCGCCTCCGGCCAGGCCGCGACGACCTTCGCGATCCTCAACGTCGCCGAGGCGGGCGACCACGTCGTCGCGTCGCCCAGCCTGTACGGCGGCACGTACAACCTGCTCCAGCACTCGCTCGCGAAGCTCGGGGTCGAGACCACGTTCGTCACCGACCCGCACGACCCGCAGGCATGGCGCGAAGCGGTGCGCCCGAACACCAAGCTCTTCTTCGCGGAGACCGTCCCGAACCCGCGTGCGGACGTGCTCGACATCGCCGCCGTCGCGGACGTGGCCCACCAGAGCGGCGTGCCGCTGGTCGTGGACAACACGGTCGCGACGCCGTACCTCGTGCGCCCGCTCGAGCACGGCGCGGACGTCGTCGTGCACTCGGCGACGAAGTACCTCGGCGGGCACGGCTCGGCGATCGGCGGCGTCATCGTCGACGGCGGGTCGTTCGACTTCGCGGCCGACCCGGAGCGCTTCGCCAACTTCAACACCCCCGACCCCACGTACGACGGGCTGGTCTACGCCCGCGACCTCGGCGTCGGCGGCATGCTCGGTGCGAACCTCGCGTACGTGCTCAAGGCGCGCGTCCAGCTCCTGCGCGACCTCGGCTCCGCGATCTCGCCCTTCAACGCCTTCCTCATCGCGCAGGGCATCGAGACGCTGTCGCTGCGCGTCGAGCGGCACGTCGCCAACGCGCAGGCCGTCGCAGAGTGGCTCGAGGCGCGCGACGACGTCCGCACCGTCCACTACGCCGGTCTGCCGTCCAGCCCGTGGTACGCGAACGCCCAGAAGTACCTCCCGCGCGGCGCGGGCGCCGTCCTGGCCTTCGAGCTCGACGGCGGCGCCGACGCCGGGCAGGCGTTCGTGTCCGCGCTCCAGCTCCACTCCAACGTCGCCAACATCGGCGACGTCCGCTCGCTCGTCATCCACCCCGCGTCGACGACGCACAGCCAGCTCACGCCCGAGGAGCAGGCGCTGTCCGGCGTGACGCCCGGCCTCGTCCGCCTGGCCGTCGGCATCGAGCACGTCGACGACATCCTCGCGGACCTCGAGCTCGGCTTCACGGCCGCCAAGTCGGCGCTGGGCGCCTGAGGCACCGGCAGGACGCGCGATGACCGATCTGGACGGCCGGGGCGCCGCCGACGCCCCGGCCGTACAGTGGCCGGCGGTGAACCCCGTGACCGACGAGCTCCTCCCGCCCCGACCGCCCCGCGCCGCGAGCGCGGCCGCGTCCTCGCGCTCGCGCGTCAAGACCGCCGCGCCCGCGACGGGAGCCTGGCGCGACGGCGACGACGCGGGGAACCGGCGCTTCGCCGACGTGGGCACGTTCGACCTCGAGTCGGGCGGCCGCCTCACCGACGTGCGCGTCGCGTACGAGACGTGGGGCACCCTCGCGCCGGACGGCTCGAACGCGGTGCTCGTCCTGCACGCCCTGACGGGTGACTCGCACGTGACGGGGCCCGCCGGCCCCGGCCACACGACGGCCGGCTGGTGGCAGCAGCTCGTCGGACCCGGGGCGCCGATCGACACCGACCGCTGGTTCGTCGTCGCACCGAACGTGCTCGGCGGGTGCCAGGGCACCACGGGCCCGGCGTCACCCGCGCCCGACGGCGCACCCTGGGGGAGCCGGTTCCCGCGCGTGACCGCCCGCGACCAGGTCGCCGTCGAGATCGAGCTCGCGCACGCTCTGGGGATCCGGTCCTGGGCGCTCGTCGTCGGTGCCTCGATGGGGGGTCACCGCGTGCTCGAGTGGGCCGTCCTCGGGCCCGAGGCGGGCCTCGAGGTCGAGTCGGTCGCGGCGATCGCGACGTCCGCCCAGACGACGGGTGACCAGATCGCCTGGGCGCATCCCCAGATCGGCGCGATCCAGGCCGACCCGAGGTTCCGCGGCGGCGACTACTACGACGCCGACGACGGCGACGGACCGCACCTCGGCCTCGGCCTCGCCCGGCAGATCGCGCACGCGACGTACCGCTCGGCACAAGAGCTCGACGCGCGGTTCGGTCGCCTGCCGCAGGGCGGTGAGGACCCGTTCACCGACGGCCGGTACGCCGTCCAGTCCTACCTGGACCACCACGGCGACAAGCTGGCGCGGCGCTTCGACGCCAACTCCTACGTGCTGCTCACGCAGTCCATGCTGACGCACGACCTCGGGCGCGACCGGGGCGGGGTCGAGGCCGCCCTCAGGTCGATCACGGCGCACGCGCTCGTCGTCGCCGTCGACTCCGACCGGCTCTTCCTGCCGCGCGACTGCGAGCGGATCGCAGCAGGGATCCCCGGGGCCGAGCCGCTGCGCACGCTGCGCAGCGACTACGGTCACGACGGCTTCCTCATCGAGCACGAGCAGCTCGGCCCGATCATGGCCGACTTCCTCGGCGAGCGGGCCCGCGCCCGCGGTTGACCGCCCACCACGGTCCCGGATCGGCCCGTGCCGCGCACCTGCCCACGCGGTGAGCATGCGTGAGTGCCGGAGGGGGCGGCATGATGTCCGACATGCATGCCGACGCCGCGGACGCTGCCCGACACCTGCGCGACCAGTGGACGGTGCTCGACCGGTGGTTGCGCGACCTCAGGGGTGGCATCGACCGGGCGGCGGAGCGGCCCAGCGTGCTCGAGGGATGGTCGGTGGGCGAGCTGGTGTCCCACCTCGGGCAGGTCTGGGAGACGCTCGCGAGCTGCGAGCCCGCCCCGGCCGGCACCGTGCCGCTGAGCCTTGCCGAGTACCTCGCCGCCTATCCCGACGTGGCCGACGAGATCACCTCGACCATGCGGGACCTGGACGCCCGGCTCGCCCCCGACCGGCTCCGCGGCGTGGAGGAGCTCGCGCGGCAGGGCTTCGCCCGGCTCGACCAGCTCGCCAGTGCGGGCGCCGTGCAGGGGCGCCGCGGTCCGATCACGCTGCACGACATGGTCGCCTCCCGGCTGCTCGAGCTCGTCGTGCACGCCGACGACCTGGCCCGGTCCTTCCCGGAGGTGGTCAACGGGCCGGTGGATCCCGGAGCGCTGGACGTCGTCGCCGCGGAGCTGCTCCGCGTCGTCGTCGCGCGCGGCGGTTGGAGCCTCGAGGTGAAGAACCCGCTGCTCTGGGCCCGCCTCGCCACAGGCCGCGAGCCGTACCACGTCGACCGGCTCGCAGACGCCCTCGCGCCCGTCTACACGTCCGAGGCGGTGCCCGACCTCGGCCGCATGCTGCCGCTCGTCTGACGCGCCGTGACGGAGGAGACCTGGCAGCCCGACGTCCTCGGTGACGGCTACGAACAGCGGACGCTGACGCTGCCCGACGACGACGAGGGGCCCGTGGTCGCGACGCTGGTGCGCTACGCACCGCCCGCCACGGGAGCGGTGCGACCGGCACGCGCGGTGCTCTACCTCCACGGCTGGAGCGACTACTTCTTCCAGACGGAGCTCGCCGAGCACTGGCACGCCCAGGGCGCCGCGTTCTACGCGCTCGACCTGCGCAAGTACGGCAGGAGCCTGCGCCCGCACCAGACGCCGGGCTACGTGGACGACCTGGGTGTCTACGACGTCGACATCGAGTCTGCACTCGCCGCCGTCCATACGGATCTCGGCACCAACGCGGCCGTCATGATCATGGCCCACTCGACAGGGGGACTGGTCGCAGCACTCTGGGCGCACCGGAATCCGGGAGCCGTGCGCGGCCTCGTCCTCAACAGCCCCTGGCTCGAGCTCCAGGGCTCGTCCGTGGCCCGCACGGTGTCGGGGCCCGCCATCCGCCAGCTCGCCCGCTTCCAGCCGCGCACTCCCCTGCCGAACGTGGACCCCGGCTACTACGCCCGGACGCTGCGCGACCGTGCCGACGGCACGTGGACGATCGATCCCGCGTGGCGGCCCGTGCCGTCGTTCCCCGTGCGCGCGGGCTGGCTCAGGGCGATCATCGCCGGTCACGCGCGGGTGGCCGCCGGCCTCTCGATCAGCTGTCCCGTCCTCGTGCTGCTCGCGGAACGGTCGCTCTTCGCGACGCGGTGGAGCGAGGACATGCGCGCCGCCGACACCGTGCTCGACGTCGAGCCCCTGGCGCGCCGTGCATCGCACCTCGGTCAGGTCGTCACGCTGGTGCGCATCCCGGACGGCATCCACGACCTGACCCTCTCGGCGCCGGGCCCGCGGGCCCGGTACTTCGCGGAGATCGTGCGGTGGGTGGCCGGCTACGGCTGGTCGTGAGTCGGCCGTCCGACGCGCGGCGGTGGTACGCACCACGGCGATGAGGTCATGCAGAAATGCCGAAGGCCCACCCGTGGGGGTGGGCCTTCGGTGAAGGGTTGTCCGGCGGCGTCCTACTCTCCCACCCCGTCTCCAGGGCAGTAC
>NZ_JBHUUP010000020.1:0-39767 GCF_042670945.1 Cellulosimicrobium sp. NPDC057127 | reverse complement strand
GGACCGCTGGTGCGGTCCCGCCCGTCCGTCGACCTCCGGACCCGTCGGGCGTCAGCCCTCCGAGGACGCGGCGTCGAGCTCCTCCTCGGCGGCGAGCGCCGCCTCGAGTGCCGACTGCAGGCGCTCCTGCGCCTCGCCGTACGCCGCGAAGTCGCCCTCCGCGAGCGCCGCCTGGCCCTCCTCGATGGCCTGCTGCGCCTCCCGCAGCGACTCGTCGAGGCGGGTGCGGGCCTCACCGCTCACCCCGCCGTCGGCCGGGGGCGCGGGCTGCTCGACGTCCGGGGTGACGCCGGGGTCGGTACCCGGGTCACCGACGCCCGGCTCCTCCGCGCCCGTGTCGGGGTCCAGCGTCTCCCCGTCGGCCGGCTGGTCGGGCACGGCGGTGTCGACCCCGCCGTCGGCGTCCCCGGCGCTCGCGCCGGAGTCACCGCCGAACACCTGGTCGAGCGCCTCGTCCAGCGTGTCGGCGAACCCGATCTCGTCGCCGAAGGACACCAGCACCTTGCGCAGCAGCGGGAACTGCGTGCCCTGCGTCGACTGCACGTACACGGGCTGCACGTACAGCAGGCCGCCACCG
Organism: Cellulosimicrobium sp. NPDC057127; assembly: GCF_042670945.1. Classification (NCBI taxonomy): domain Bacteria; kingdom Bacillati; phylum Actinomycetota; class Actinomycetes; order Micrococcales; family Promicromonosporaceae; genus Cellulosimicrobium; species Cellulosimicrobium sp. NPDC057127. The sequence goes on along the minus strand of NZ_JBHUUP010000020.1, from coordinate 39,190 downwards.
ACCGGGAGGGTCAGCAGGTTGCCGTTGATGACGCTCGAGTCGCCCTGCCGCAGCAGGTTCAGCTCGGTCGACACCGTCGGGTTCGAGTCGAAGTTGTTCTGCACCTGACCGGGTCCCGGCACGGTCGAGTTGCGCGGCAGCTCGAGGAGCCGCAGCGTGCCGTAGTCCTCGGAGCGCTGTCCGTCCTGGTTGCCGGGCTCTGCGTCGACCGCGAGGAAGCCGGTGAGGATGTTCCGGTCGCTCTGGCCGCCCGGGATGAACGTCGACATGAGCGAGAACGTGGGGGCGTCCTGGCTCGGCATCTGCAGCGTCAGGTAGTACGGCGGCTGGAGCGGTGCGACGCCCGTGCCGGACGTCGAGGCCGTCGGGTCCTCCGGGCTGCGCCAGAAGTCCTGGCCGGAGAAGAACTGGCGCGCGTCGTCGACGTGGTAGCTCGCGAGCAGCGTGCGCTGCACCTTGAACAGGTCCTCGGGGTAGCGCAGGTGGCTCATGAGGTCCCCGCTGATCTCCGAGATCGGCTGCACCGAGCTCGGGAAGACCTGCGTCCACGCCTGCAGGACCGGGTCCTCGGTGTCCCACGCGTACAGGTCGACCGACCCGTCGTACGCGTCGACGGTCGCCTTCACCGAGTTGCGGATGTAGTTGACCTCCTGCGGCGCGAGCGCCTCGACCGAGTTCTGGGCGACCAGCGAGTCGGCCGTCGACTCGTCGAGCGACTCCGACGTCGAGTACGGGTAGCCGTTGCTCGTCGTGTAGCCGTCGACGATCCACTTGACCCGGCCGTCGACGACCGCCGGGTACACGCGCCCGTCGAGCGTCAGGTACGGCGCGACCTTCGCGACGCGGTCGCGCGGGCTGCGGTCGTACAGGATCTGCGACTGCGGCGTGACGCGGTCGGAGAACAGGATCTGCTCGGAGCCGAACTTCAGCGCGTAGAGCGTCTTGTTGAGGAACGACCCGACGCTCGGCCCTGCCGCGATCTCGTCCGTGGGGAACGTGTTGTTCACCTGGCCCCCCGCGTCGTCGACCGGGTAGTCGAGCTCCCACGGGTCCGTGCCGTCGGGCGCGCCGACGATCGAGTACTGCGGGGCCTCCGGGCTGAAGTAGATCCGGGGCTCGTAGCCGCCGGCCTCCGTGAACGCACCGGTGGAGGGGATGCTGCCCTCGTAGAACGCGGGGCGGCCGTCCGGGCCGATCTGGTTGCCGTACGCGGCGACCACGCCGAAGCCGTGGGTGTAGACCGTGTGGTCGTTGACCCAGTTGCGCTGGTCGGCGCCGAGGCCGTCCTGGTTGAGCTCGCGCACCGCGATGACCGTGTCGCGGCTCTCGTCCTCGATCGTGTACCGGTCCACGGACAGCGACTCGGAGAAGCCGTAGTACTGCTTGTTCTGCTGCAGCTGGCTGAACGACGGGCTGACGATCTCCGGGTCGAGCAGGCGGATCGACGCCGTCGTGTCCGCGTCCTCGCGCAGCGCACCCGCCTCCGCCTCGGTGTTGGCGTTGTACTGCTCGGTGCGCACGTCGTCGATGCCGTACGCCGCCTGCGTCGCGTCGATGTTGCGCTGGATGTACTCCTCCTCGAAGTCCTGCGCGTTCGGGGCGACCTGGAAGCGCTGGACGACGGACGGGTAGATCCCGCCGATCGCGATCGCGGAGACGACCATGAGGCCGACGCCGATCGCCGGCAGCCGCCAGTTGCCGCGCACCGCGGCGACCACGAAGAGCGCCGCGACGAAGAGGGCCACGCCGGTGAGGATGGCCTTCGACGGGATCACGGCGTGCACGTCCGAGTAGGACGCGCCGTCGAACCGGTCGCCGGAGGACGTGAGGATCGAGTACCGGTCGAGCCAGTAGTTGGCGGCGATGAGGACCATGAGGACCGCGGCGATCACGGAGAGCTGGACGCGCGCGGCCGTGGTCGTGCGCGGTCCGGCGTCCGCCCCGCCGCCGATGCGCAGGCCGCCGTACAGGTAGTGCGTCGCCACGGCGGCGATGCCCGAGATGATGACGGCAGCCATGAGGAAGCTCACGAGGAACCGCACTGCCGGCAGCGTGAAGACGTAGAAGGACAGGTCGACGCCCCACTGCGGGTCCGTCGTGCCGAACGGCACGGCGTTGAGCGCGAGCAGGACGGTCTGCCACTGCGAGGCGGCCGCGGCGCCGGCGAAGAAGCCGACGAGCGCGGGCGCGACGATCATCACGACCTTGCGCAGCGGCTCGATCGCCTCGCGGTACTGGTCGAGCGTCGCCTGCTCCGGCGTCGACGGCGCGTAGATGGGCCGGGACCGGTAGGCCAGGGAGAACGACAGGAACACCAGCCCGCCCATGACGAGGAAGCCCCCGACGAAGAGCGCGATGCGCGTGCCCCACTGCGTCCACAGGACGCGTTCGAAGTCGAGCTGGGTGAACCAGAGGACCTCGGTCCAGAACTGGGCGAGCAGGAGGAGCAGGACCACGAGGACGCCGACGACGGCGATCGCGATCCCGATCGGGCTCCGGCGCCGGCTGGGTCGTCCACCCGGGGACGGCCGACGTGGCGCTGCGGCGAATGACACGGTGGGTATACCTCTTTGCGTCGTGACTCGGACGTGCACGGGCGGCGACAGGCCTCGCCCACCGGGACAACGCCCACGCCTCCCCCAAGGTTCCCACGCCGGACGGTCTCGCGGGACTCCCGGGGCCCGCGGTGCGACGGTGCGCCCCTCTGGGACGATGGGCGGATGCCGAACGCCGACGACACCCCGCGCCCGGGCACGGGCGAGGCCCCCGCAGCGCCCGCTCCTGCCAGTCCGGGCCTGCCGCCCGCCCAGCGCGCCCTCGCGCTCGCCGTCCACGAGGTCGAGACGCACGCGTCCGCGGCGGGGTGGGACGCCCCGCCGCGCCTCTTCGCCCTGGTCAGCACGGCGCGGGCCCTCGCCGAGGACCCCTCGCTCGCCCACCGCCTCCCGCCCGACGCGCTCGCCGCGGCAGCCGCCGACCCGCACCACGTGCTGTCCGTCGAGCAGGAGGGGTTCGACGTCGGGGCGGACCTCGAGGACGCGCTCGCGCGCGTCGCGTGGCCGAGCACGGTCGACGGCACGGCCCTCGTCGTCGAGCGCATCGTCCTGCCGCCGTCGGCCGAGGAGGGCGTGCCCGAGGACCCCGCCGCCGCCCTGGACCACCTCGCGAACCACCCGGACCGGCAGGACGTGCGCGTCGCCGTCGGCGTGCTGCGCGGCGGGCCGGCCTGGTGCGCCGTCCGCTCTCGCGCGCACGACGCCGCGGCCGACGTCGCGTCCGGGCCCGACCTCGTACCGGGCCTCGTCACCGCGCTGCGCGCGACCCTGGAGGACTGACCCCGCGCCCCCCGGGGCAGCTCAGGGGGCGGGCCGGCACGTGGGCAGCGTGCCGCCCTCCCCCGCGCCGATGGCCGTCATCGCGTCCCGCGCCTCCGCCAGCGTCGCCACCCGCACGACGTCCAGCCCGTCGGGAACGTTCCCGACGACCTCCGGGCAGTTGCCCGCCGGAGCGAGGAACCACGTCGCGCCGTCGCGGCGCGCGCCGTACAGCTTCTGCTGGATGCCGCCGATCGGCCCGACGTCGCCCTCCACGCTCATGGTCCCCGTGCCGGCGATCGACACCCCGTCCGCCTCGTCCTCGGGCGTGAGCTGGTCGACGATGCCGAGCGCGAACATCATCCCCGCGCTCGGGCCGCCGATGTCGTCGATCTGGATCGCCACGTCGACGGGGAACTCGAACGCGGGGTCGATGAACACGCCGAGCAGCGCGGTGTCGCCGCCGTCGCTCGTCGTCACGGTCAGCTCCGTCTCCTCGCCGTCCCGCACGACGCCGAGCGTCACGTCGTCGCCCGGCGGGACCTCCGCGAGCCCGTCGATGAGGTCCGCGTAGGTCGGCACGGGCGCCCCGTCGAGGGACACGATGACGTCACCCGGCTCGACCACGCCCTCCGCGCCGGTGCCCGGGCTCGTGCCCTGCACCGTCAGCGTCGCCGGCACCTCGTAGCCGAGCTCGGTGAGCGCCGCGACGGTGGCGTTCTCCTGCGAGCTGATCATCTCCGCCTGGCTCTGCTGCTCGGTCTCCTCCTTCGTGCGGTCGCGCGGGAACACCTCCTCGACCGGCCGCACCGAGCGCGACGGCTCGAGCCAGCCCTGGACGACCTGGGCCAGGTTCACCGGGTAGCCGGGGCCGCCCGCGACGGAGACGGTCGTCAGCCGCAGCTCGCCCGTGGAGTCGTAGGTCTCGGCGCCGGTCACCGAGATGAGCGGCGTGCCGTCCTGCGCGCCGAGCGTGTCCTCCGTCGGCCCGGGCGCACGGACCGCGTACGGCGCGGGCAGCACCGCGAGACCCGCGACGAGCAGCGTCGTGGCCAGGAGCGAGATGCCGAAGGTCAGGGAGCGGCGGGTGACGGGGGGCGGGGGCTGCTCCTCGAGCAGGAGGTCGTCGAACGACGGGCGGTCGGTCACGGGCCCCATCATCGCCGACGATCCTGGGATCTTCCGGAGGACCGCGCGGGCGCCCGGCGCTGCGCCGTGAGCGAACCCGGCCCGCGGCGGTCGCGCGGAGCCCGTCCCCGGCCCCGAACGTGGTTACGGTGAATCCCGACGCCACCGTGAGGAGTTCTCCCATGAGCAGCCTTCCCCCCGACGACCGCACGCCCGGACCCGACGACGCCGGCGGGGCCGACCGCGGCTTCGAGGAGCTGCTCCGCTCGATGCTCGGTGCGGACGCCGACGAGGCGCTGCGCGAGCTGCGCGCCCGCGGGTTCGACCCGCAGGCGCTCGCCGCCGCCGGCGGTCCCGCCGCCGACCCCCAGGTCTTCCAGCACGTCCTCGCGCAGGTGCAGCGGCTGCTCGCCACCCCGACGGACGGCCCGGTCAACACCGACGTGTCGCACGACGTCGCGCGCCAGGTCGCGGTGGCGGAGGGGGACCCCACGGTGACCGGCGCGCAGCTGCGCGACGTCACCCAGGCCCTGTCCGTCGCCGAGCTCTGGCTGGACGTGGTCACCGACCTGCCGCCGTCGGGCGGGCGCGCGCACGCGTGGAGCCGGTCGGAGTGGGTGGAGGAGACGCTGCCCGCGTGGAACGCGCTCGTCGCGCCGGTCGCCGCGTCGGTCGCCGACGCGCTCGCGACGGTGCTGCGCGACCAGCTGGGCGACCAGCTCGGCGTCGACGACACGCCCCCGCCCGTCGGGTTCTCGCTGCCCGGCCTGCCCGGGGGCGGGATCGGCGGGGACCCCGCGGCGCTCATGCGCCGGCTCGGGTCCGCGGTGTTCGGCATGCAGGTCGGCCAGGCCGCAGGGACGCTCTCGCGCGAGGTGTTCGGGGCGACGGACGTCGGCCTGCCGCTCCTCGACCGGGCCGCGACCGTGCTGCTCCCGACCAACGTCGCCGCGTTCTCCGAGGGCCTGGACGCGCCCGCCGACGAGGTCCGGCACTACCTCGCGCTCCGCGAGGCGGCCCACGCGCGACTCTTCACGCACGTCGCCTGGCTCCGCGGGCACCTCCTCGGCCTGGTGGACGCGTACGCGCGCGGCATCACGATCGACCTGGACGCTCTCGAGTCGCAGCTGACCGACGTCGACCCGACGGACACGCAGGCGCTCCAGCGCGCCCTGTCCGGCGGGGTCTTCGGGCTGCAGAACACGCCCGAGCAGCAGGCCACGCTGCTGCGCCTCGAGACGACGCTGGCGCTCGTCGAGGGCTGGGTGGACGAGGTGACCGCGACCGCGGCGCTCCCCCACCTGCCGCACGCCGTGCCGCTGCGCGAGATGCTGCGGCGCCGACGCGCCGCCGGCGGGCCGGCCGAGCACACCTTCGCCTCGCTGGTCGGCCTCGAGCTACGGCCCCGCAGGTCACGCGACGCGGCCGCGCTGTGGGCGCTCATCACGGCGCAGTCCGGTCCCGCGGGTCGCGACGGGGTCTGGGACCACCCCGACCTGCTGCCCGACGCGACCGACCTCGACGACCCCGCGGGATACCGCGCCCGGCGGGAGGCGGCACGCGCCGAGGAGGCCGACGTCGACCAGGCGCTCGAGCAGATCTTCCGCGCCGCGAGCGACGGTGACCGCGACGGCGACGGCGACGACGGCGCGGGAGACGGCGACGACGGTCGAGGTGGCGAGCGCCCCGAGGCGTCCGCCTAGTCCTGGTCGCCGTCGACGTCGTCGAGGTCGTCCTCGGTCACGTCCTGCTCGGCGTCGCCGTCGGTGCCGGCCTCACCGCCCTCGGCGGCGTCGCGGGCGAAGGACACGCCCTCGAGGAAGCCGCGCGCCCGCTCGGTGCGCGGGTAGGACTCGAGCAGCCGCCAGAAGCCCGGGCCGTGGCCGGCGTGCAGCAGGTGCGCCAGCTCGTGGAGCAGGACGTAGTCGAGCACCCAGCCGGGCATCCCCTGCACGCGCGTCGAGATCCGGATCGACCCGTCGACGAGCGTGCACGAGCCCCAGCGCCGGTCCTGGTTCGCCGCCCACCGCACGCTCGTCGGCCGGGCACGACCCTCGAGGTACTTCGCCGAGAGGTCGGCCGCGCGGCGCGCGAGCTGCTCGTCCGACGGCCTCCGGCGCCGCTCGGAGTCCGCGAGCCGGTCCAGCATGCGCTGCACCCACTCGCGCTCCTGCGCGCGCGTGAAGCGCGCCGGGATGGCGACGATCGTGCGGTCGCCGTCACGGTAGGCGCTCACGGTGCTCTTGCGCCGCCGGCTGCGCCGCACCTCCACGACCGTCTCTCGGACCACGCCAAGACCGTACTGGTTCTTGCCATGAGACGGCAGCCCCCACGCCGCCGAGGCGCGGTGCCCCGCGGGAAGCCCGGAGGCCGGCGCCCACGTCGGGCGAGCTCCGGTCAAGGGATCGTCATGCCCCGCGGTCGCCCCCGAACCTGTGGACGACGCCCTCAGCACTGCCCCCGCGTGCCACGCTGGCGCAGCGGTCCGAGCGGGCCGCCGGTGGCGACCCAGGAGGAACCGTGCCCGGACGACGCGTGCTGCGCCCCTCGACCCCCGTCCTGCGGCGTGCGCCGGGCGAGATCCAGTACGGCACCGATCCTCGCTGGGCGGTACGTCTCGTCGGCCTGGACGCCGCGGACGAGGAGTGGCTGCTCGCGCTGTCCGGCTCGGGCCGCGCGGTCGACGACGACCCCGCGGTCCCGGCGGCGCGTCGCGAGCGGCTCGTGCAGGCGCTCGACGACGCCCTGCTCCTCGTCCCGGCACCGCCCCGGCGGACGACGACGCCGGCGCCGGGCGGCGGCGAGGCGGAGCGCGGCGTGCTTGCGGCGCTTCGGCCCGACGGCGCGGCGCACCGCGTCCTCGCGGCACGGGCCCGGTCGACGGTCGCCGTGGTGGGGCTTGGGCGCGTGGGGGCGAGCGTCGCGACGACCCTCGCGACCGCCGGCGTGGGGACGATCGGCCTGCACGACCCGTCGCCGGTGCTCGTCACCGACGTGGGCCTGGGCGGCTACCGGGTCCGAGACGTGGGCGCGTCGCGCGCGAAGGCCCTCGCGCGCACGATCGAGGAGATCGCTCCCGACGTGCGGACGGGGGCAGGGCCGGCGTCGGAGCCGGGCGAAGTGCCCGGGACGGAGCGCCCCGACGTGGTGGTCGTCGTCGAGCACCACGCGGCGGACCCGGCCCGGGTCCGTGAGCTCGTGGGCGACGGCGTCGCCCACCTGTCCGTGGTCGTGCGGGAGGCGGACGTGGTCGTCGGACCGTTCGTGCGGCCGGGCCTGGACCCGTGCCTGACGTGCGCGGACCTGCACCGTGCCGACGCCGACCCGTGCTGGCCGCAGGTGTCCCGTCAGCTGCGGGGCCTCGCCGCCCCGCAGCACGAGGAGTCGGTGCTGGCCGGCGTCGCGGCGTCCCTCGCCGCCGCCCAGGTGCTCGCGGTGCTCGACGGGAGCGTCCCCCGCACAGCCGCGGCATGCCTCGAGATCCCTGCTCCCGACGCGGTGCCGCGGCTGCGCGAGACGTCCCGCCACCCCCGCTGCGGGTGCGGCGGACCGGCGAGCGCTCCCCCGGACGGCTCGCCGGTGGCGGCCCGCACGTCAGGCGGCCGGGGCCGAGGCTGACGCCTCGTCGCCCGCCCGGTCCTCACGGCGAGCCGCCTCCTCCGCCTGGCGGGCGAGCACCTCGGCCTTGCTCGGACGGCCACGGCCGCGCTTGCGCGCGACGACGACGCCGTCGACGAAGACCTCGCCGCCCCAGACGCCCCAGGGCTCGCGCCGCTCGAGCGCGCCGGCGAGGCAGCCCTCGACGAGCGGGCACGTGCGGCACAGCGCCTTGGCCTGCTCGACCTCGGTGGCTCGCTCGGCGAACCACAGCTCGGGGTCGTTGCTCCGGCACGGCAGGAGGCCGGCCACGAGCCGGTCGAACTCGGCGACGTCCTTCTCGCCCAGCGGGGTGGCGAGGGGTTGATGGGGTGCCCAGGGGCCGGAACCGCCCTGGGCCGTGATGTTGTCGAGCAGCGCGGTGAGCCGCACGATGTCCTCCAGTGATGTCCTGTCGTGGTGTGAACGTCGTCGTCACAGGACCCTGAGGACAGCGGTCCCGTCGGTGATGACGGGAGCCACCGGCGATCCTCATCGACAGTCGTGCCCGGAGAACACGAAGGCCGCGGGTCCCAGATGGACTCCGCGGCCTGGAAGGTGTCGGTCGGTCAGACCGGACGCGTCCTGGAGGCGGAGTCGGGTGCGGGGCGGGTGACGAAGGCGCCCCCGCGTGCACGCACACGGAAACGGAGCCCTCCTGGCGTGGCCGCGTTCGCGACCGCGGAATCCAGCAGGCTCGTCATCACGATCTGGTTCTTCATCTCAGCACCCACCCCCTCTCTCCGTTCGGGGACCCGCCTCTCGGCGCGCCCCGCTCCATCAGGACTCGACGACCATATGCCGCCCGTCGGACGGCGCACAACATATTTACGAGACTTCTTTCGGGCGAGTTCTCGCGCGGGTCGCTCAGGACCCGGCGCGGGCCACGATCTCGAGGAGCGTCGCCCCGTACCGCTCGATCTTCGCGGGCCCGAGCCCGTTGATCCGCGCGAGCTCCGGGACGGTCCGCGGACGGGTCTCGGCGATCGCGGCGAGCGTCGCGTCCACGAGCACCGTGAACGCGGGCTTGTCGGTCTCCTGCGCCACCTGCAGCCGCCACTCGCGGAGCCGGTCGAACAGCTCGCGGTCGTACTCCCCCGAGAGCTGCACGCGTGCCTGGCCCGGGCGTGACCGCCGCCCGCGGGCTGCGTTCGGGTCGTCCGGCCAGAGCCCGTCGAGGAACCTCGTCCGGCGCCGCGTCGCGCGCCCGCCCGGGTTGCGCGAGCGTGCGAACGAGACCTCGAGGTGCTCCCGGGCGCGCGTGATCCCGACGTAGAGCAGCCGACGCTCCTCGGCGACCGCCTCGTCCGTCTCCGCCAGGGAGATCGGCATGAGCCCCTCGCTCATCCCGGCGAGGAAGACCGCGTCCCACTCGAGGCCCTTCGCCGCGTGCAGCGACGCGAGCGTCACGCCCTCCACGGTCGGGGCGTGCTGCGCCGCGGCCCGCTCCTCCAGCTCCGCGACGAAGCCCTGCGCGGTCACGGGCTCCGCCCCGGTGTCACGGGCCGCGCCCGCGAGGTCGTCGGCGAGCGCGACCAGCGCCTGCATCGACTCCCAGCGCTCTCTCGCCGCACCGCGCGCAGCGGGCGGCGCGGGTGCCCACCCGGCTGCGGCGAGCACGTCGCGCACCGTCTCCGGCATCGGGACGTCCGGGTCGGCCGAGCGTGCGGCGCCACGCAGGAGGACGATGGCGTCGCGCACCTCCTTGCGCTGGAAGAAGCGCTCGCCCCCGCGCACCAGGTAGCCGATCCCTGCGTCCGCGAGCGCCGACTCGAACGCCTCCGACTGGGCGTTCGTGCGGTAGAGCACCGCGATCTCGCTGGCGCGGGTGCCCGCGGCCAGGAGCCGACCGACGCGCTCGGCGACGCCCTTCGCCTCGCTGTCGTCGTCGTCGTACGCCGTGTAGGACACCGGTGGCCCGGACGGGCGCTGCGCGACGAGCTCGAGCGCCTGGTGCGCGCCGCCGGCGCGGCCGGCTCGCGCGAGGAGCTGGTTCGCGAGGTGGACCACCTGCGGCGTCGACCGGTAGTCGCGCACGAGGCGGATGACCTGCGCGCCGGGGTGCGTGCGCGAGAACGTGAGCAGGTGGTGCGGCGTCGCGCCGGTGAAGGAGTAGATCGTCTGGGACGGGTCGCCCACGACGCACAGCTCGTCCCGGCCCCCGAGCCACTGGTCCAGCACGAACTGCTGGAGCGGGGAGACGTCCTGGTACTCGTCGACGACGAAGTGGCGGTACTGGCGGCGCACCTCGTCCGCGACGCGGCCCTGGGTGGCGAGCATGTCGCCGAGCATGAGGAGCACGTCCTCGAAGTCGATGACGGAGCGTTCCGTCTTGACGTCCTCGTACGCGGTGATGAGACGTGCGACCGTCTGGTGGTCGTAGCCCGCGGGCGGGTCCCGGTCGATCGCGGCGCACGCGCGCACGTAGTCGTCGGCGGTCACGAGCGAGACCTTGGCCCACTCGACCTCCGAGGACAGGTCGCGCACCGCGACCCGGTCCACGCCGATCCCCAGCCGCCGCGCCGCCTCGGCCACCGCCGACGCCTTGTGCTCGAGGATGCGGGGCGGCGCACCACCCACGACCTTCGGCCAGAAGTACCCGAGCTGGCGCAGGGCCGCCGCGTGGAAGGTGCGCGCCTGCACGCCCGTCGCGCCGAGCTCGCGCAGGCGGGTGCGCATCTCCCCCGCGGCCCGTGCGGTGAACGTCACGGCCAGCACCGACGTCGGTGTGTACGCGCCCGTGCGTACGCCGTACGCGATGCGGTGCGTGATGGCCCGCGTCTTGCCCGTGCCGGCACCGGCGAGGACGCACACCGGTCCGTGCAGCGCGAGAGCGACGTCCCGCTGGTCCGGGTCGAGGGCGTCGAGGATCGCGTCGGCCGAGCGCAGCGTGGAGGCGGGTGCGCCGGCCGGGGCGGACGAGCGGGACGGGAGCGGTGACGTGGACATCACCGCCGATTCTCGCAGCCCGGTCCCACACGGGGCACGCTCCGCCGGTCCCCTGGGGACAGCCTGCGGGAACAACGGGCGCCGGGTGCGGTGTTGACCAGCGGACGCGAGGCTGCGACCGCAGCCCGACCCGAGCGCACGAGGAGACCTCCACGATGGCCACCGCCCCGACCACGCCCGCCCCCGGCTCGATCGTCATGTACTCGACGAGCTGGTGCGGCTACTGCCGTCGGCTCAAGACGCAGCTCGAGTCCGCGGGCATCGGGTACACCGAGGTCAACATCGAGGAGGACCCGGGCACGGCCGCGTTCGTCGAGCAGGTCAACGACGGCAACCAGACCGTGCCGACGGTCGTGTTCCCGGACGGTTCCGCCGCGACGAACCCCTCCCTTGCCGAGGTGAAGCAGCGCCTCGCGGCCTGACCGCCGCTCCTCCGGACCGGCGCCGCCCGAGGTCGCGCCGGTCCGGCGTCAGGCGCCGGGCAGCGCCCCGCCGAACCACTCCTCGACGAGGGCGCGCGCGATCGACCCGTGGCCCGGGAGCAGCACCTCGCCCGACCGCACGTCCCGCTCGAGCTCGGCGCGCGTGAACCACCGCGCGTCGGTGAGCTCGACGCCGTCGGGCCGCAGCTCGGTGGTGCGCGCGCGGGCGACGAAGCCCACCATGAGGGAGGCGGGGAAGGGCCACGGCTGGCTCCCCCGGTACGCGACCTCGTCGACGTCGACCCCGACCTCCTCGAGCACCTCGCGCCGCACGGCGTTCTCGAGCGACTCCCCCGGCTCGACGTACCCGGCGAGCGTCGAGAACCGCCGCTCCGGCCAGTGCGCGGCGTGCCCGAGCAGCAGCATCTCCTCGGGCTCGTCGCGGACGACCGCCATGATGACCGCCGGGTCGGTGCGCGGGTAGAGCTCGGTGCCCTGCGCGACGCAGCGGCGCGTCCAGCCCGCGTTCTCGAGCGTCGTCGGCTCGCCGCAGCGCGGGCACCGCTCGTGCGCGGCGTGCCAGGCCGCGAGCGCGACGGCCTCCGTCGCGAGCGCGGCCTGCGAGGGGTCCACCCGCGGGGACAGCTCGCGCAGGCCCGACCACGGGTGCTCGCGGACGAGCACGGCGAGCGGTCCCGCCGGGTCGACGCCCTCGATGTCCACGTCCTCGGCGTCCGCGTCGTCGGGCAGCACGAGCGCGAGGTACGACGTCGGCGCGCGGCCCGACACCGCCCCCTCGCCGGTCGCCTCGCCGAGGAAGAACCACCGGGGTCGCTCCCCGTCGTCCGGCGCGGGGACGGCGGAGAGGTCTCCCGGTGGCAGCAGCGCGAGCCCGCCGTCGTGCGCGACCGCGAGCCGGCCCCGGTGCACGAGGACCGTGCGCGTCGTCGCCTCGCCGCGCAGGCGGGAGACGAGGTGCGGCTCCGTCCGCCGGTGCGCCGCCCGGTCCACGGCGGCGGCGTCGAGGGGCTGGGGCAGGGTGCGGGACGCGCGGTGGTCGGGGCTCACCCGTCGACCGTAGGCCCTCGCCGCGTCCCCCGCCGCAGCCGTCGGCGTGGACGGGCAGGCACGTGCGCCGAACGACTACGTTGGTCCCGTGCCCCGCTCACCCCTCACCCTCGCCGCGCTCGCCACGGCCGCCGTGCCCGGCCTGGACGTGCGCTCCGCGCGCCCCGCGCCGGATCCGGGCGACTACGACGCCGCCGTCGTCACCGACGGGGAGGGTGCGCGCTGGACGGTGCGAGCACCGCGCAGCCTGCAGGCGGGGGCCGCGCTCGAGGCGGAGACCGAGCTGCTCGCGTCCCTGCAGCACTACGTGGCGTCCGGCGTGCTCTCGTTCGCGGTCCCGCGCATCAGCGGGTCGGCACCGCTGCCGGAGGGCGGGCGCGCCGTCGTGCACCCGGCGGTCGAGGGCGCACCGCTCGACGTCGAGGGACTGCGCCCGGGGCCCGGCCTCGCCGCCGACCTCGGCCGGGTCATCGCCTCCGTCCACGAGCTGCCGCGCCGGGTCGTGGACGACGCCGGTCTGCCGACCTACGACGCGGAGACGTACCGCGAGCGCCGTATGGCGGAGCTCGACGAGGCCGCCGCCACCGGCAGGGTCCCGGCCGCGCTGCTGCGGCGCTGGGAGGCTGCGCTCGAGGACGTCTCGCTCTGGCGCTTCCAGCCGGTCGTGGTGCACGGGGACCTCGGCCCGGACCAGGTGCTGGTCTCCCGCGGGCGCGTCACGACGGTCACGGGCTGGGCCGACGCACGCGTCGCCGACCCCGCCGACGACCTCGCGTGGCTTCTCGTGTCCGCACCGCCCGAGGCGGTGGACTCCGTCATGGAGGCGTACCAGCTGCGCCGCACCGAGCTCACCGACCAGCACCTGACGGACCGCGCGCTGTTGATCGGCGAGCTCGCCGTCGCGCGCTGGCTGCTGCACGGCGTGCGGCACGGGCTCGACGACGTCGTCGCCGACGCGCTCGACATGCTGGCCGAGCTCGAGGACGCGACCCGCGAGGCCGACGACTGACGGAGCGCGACCGACCGAGCCCGACCGCTCCCGACCGAGCAGCGTCGCGGAGCGCTCACCCGCGCAGCAACGCCTCGATCTCCGCCTCGCCGAGCAGCCGGTCGGGGCGCACCGTCTCGTCGGAGGCGACGTGGTAGAAGGCCGCGTGCACCTTCTCCAGGGGCAGGCCGGACCACCGGGACCACGCGAGCCGGTACACGGCGAGCTGCACCTCGCGGTTGCGACGGGCCTGCGGGTCGGACGGCGCACGGCCGGTCTTCCAGTCGACGACGACGACCGCGTCCCTCGCGCCGCCGGCGTGCTCCGGGAGCTCGGGGAACACCGCGTCGATGCGTGAGCGCAGCACGGTGGACCCGACCGGCGTCTCGACGTCGACCTCGACCGCGACCGGCGTGCGTGCCGCCCACGACGACGCGAGGAACGTGCGCTGGAGCGCCTCGAGGTCCTGGTCCGGGTCGATGTCCTCGTCGTCGGCGCCGGGGAGGTCGTCGACGTCGAGCAGGGACGAGGCCCGGAAGTACCGCTCGGCCCACAGGTGGAACTGGGTCCCGCGCCGGGCGTGCACGGTGGGTTCGCCCGGCACCGGCCGGCGCAGGTGCAGGGCGTACTCCGCGCGGTCGCTCGCGAGCCGCACGAGCCCGGACGCCGACACGTGCGCCGGCAGGGCGACGTCCCGGTCCGCGCGGTCGGCCCGCTCGGCGAGGAGCACGCGCGCGAGCGCCACGAGGTCCCGTCCGTCGGCGTCGACGAGCACGCCCTCGCGCGCGGTGAGGCCGGCCGCGGAGCCGTCCTCCTCGGTGTCCCGCGCACCGGACCGGGCGCGGCCACGTCCCGCGGCCGCGCGGGCCACGCGCTCGGCGGTCGCGCGCAGCACCGCGCGCGCCGAACCCGGGGCGGCGTCGTCGCCCGCCGGCCAGGTCGCGGTGATCTCGACGTCCTCGAGCGGGTTCGTGGCACCCGGCTCGGGGACGGGCGCCCAGCCGTCGGTCGTGACCGTCCCCGCCTCGGCGAGCTCGAGCAGGAACGGCGACAGCGCGCGCGGGTTCGACCCGCCCTGCCACCAGGCGGCGGTCAGCAGGAGCTCGCGCCGCGCGCGCGTGAACGCGACGTAGGCCAGCCGCCGTTCCTCGGCGAGCTGGTGCTCGCCGCACTCGGCCCGGAACGCGTCGCGGCGCGCGACGAGGTCCTTCGTGTCGCTCGCGAGGTCGTAGCGGAACGCCGGCAGGTCCGCGGCGTCGCCGCGCAGCGGGTACGGGAGCTGCGCGACGTCCGTCAGCCAGCCGCTGTCCGCGCGTGTCCCGGAGGCGGACCGCGCGACCGTCGGGAACACGCCGTCGACGAGCCCGGGCACCGCCACGACGTCCCACTCGAGGCCCTTGGCGGCGTGCGCGGTGATGACCTGCACGGCGTCCGGGTCGGGTTCGCGCACGGGCAGGTCGAGGCCGTTCTCGCGCGACGTCGCCACGCCGAGCCACGCGAGGAACGCCCCGAGGGTCGCGACGTCGGCCGTCTGCGCGAACGTCGCCGCGACGTCACGGAACGCGTCGAGGTGCTCGCGCGCGCGGTCGCTCACGGCGTCGGGGTCCGCGAGCCCCGGGGTCGCGAGCAGCGCGGCGGTGGTCGCCGCCTCCACGTCGAGACCGAGCGCCCGCTCGGCCTCGACGACGAGCTCGGGCAGCGACAGGTAGGTCAGCCCGCGCAGCGTGCGCAGGACGTCGGCGAGTGCCGTCAGCCGGGCGTGGGCCGCGGCGCCGAGCACGCGCCCGTCGGTCGCCGCCGCGCCCGGCGCGGGCAGGTCGTCGAGCGCGTCCACGATCGAGCGGTGGTCGACGACGTCGCCCTCCACGACCGCCGGGGGCGTGCCGCCGTCCCCCGCGGTGGTCCCGCGCCGGTCGCGCGGGAGCCGTCCCGGTCCGCCGTCGAGGCGGGCGAGGTCGGCGGCGTGCGCGCCGAGGGCGTGCAGGTCCGCCGCACCGAGGTTGACGCGAGGACCGGTGAGGAGCCGCACGAGCGCGTCGCCGCGCGAGGGGTCGTGCACCGCCTCCAGGAGGGTCACGACGTCCACCACCTCGGGTGTCGTGAGCAGGCCGCCGAGCCCGACGACCTCGACCGGCAGGCCGCGACGGCGCAGCGCCACCTCCAGGGCCGCGAACTGGCTGCGCTTGCGGCACAGCACCGCCGCGGTGACACGCCCTCCCGGTGCCCGTCCCGGGCGCCACCGCGCGGCGACGAAGTCGGCGACGGCCGCCGCCTCCTCCTCGGCGGTGCCCGCGACGTGCGCGCTCACCGCGCCCGGCCCGGCTCCCGGGCGCAACGACAGCGGGGGCACGGCCACCGCTCCGCCGGGACCCCCGTCGCCGCGCAGCGGTGCGGAGGTCACGTTGGCCGCGGCGAGCACCGCGGCGTCGTTGCGCCACGACGTCGACAGGTAGTGCACGGCTGCGCCGGCACCGTCCGAGCGACGGAACCGGTCGGGGAACCGCGCCAGGCCGCCGGCGCTCGCGCCCCGCCAGCCGTAGATCGACTGGTGCGGGTCGCCGACGGCCGTCACCGCGTGGCCGCCGCCGAACAGCCCGGCGAGGAGCTCGACCTGCGCGTGGGAGGTGTCCTGGTACTCGTCCAGCAGGACGACGCGGTACCGCGCGCGCTCGGTCGCGCCGACGACCGGCACCTCGCGCGCGAGCCGCGCGGCGAGCGCGACCTGGTCGCCGAAGTCGAGCGAGTCGGTGGCGCGCTTGCGGCGCCGGTACTCCGCGACGACGTCGAGGAGCCGGACCCTCTCCGCGACGTCGCCGACGAGCTTGGCGACCTCCTTGGTGCGCGCCTTCTGTCTCGGGCCGAGCGGGAGGCCGTCGAGGGTCTCGGCGATGTCCGCGAGCCGCTCGCGCGCGTCCAGCGGCTCGAGGAGGTGCTCGCCCAGCGCGCCGGACAGGCCGAGCACGGCCGCCACGACCGTGCTCACCGCCCGGTCGGTGCCCAGGTCGTCGTCCCAGCTCTCGACGACCTCGGACGCGAGCTGCCACTGCTGCGCCTCGCCGAGGAGCCGTGCGCCCGGCTCGATGCCCACCCGCAGCCCGTGGTCCGCGACGAGGGACGCCGCGTACGCGTTGTACGTCGCGACCGTGGGGCGCTCGAGCACCGTGAGCGCCGACGTGGCCGTACCGCGGGCACGGGCGAGCTGCGCGAGCCGGGTCTGGACGCGCTCCGCGAGCTCGCCCGCGGCCTTGCGCGTGAAGGTCAGGCCCAGCACCGCGTCGGGCGCCACGAGCCCGTTCGCGATGAGCCAGACGACGCGCGCGGCCATCGTCTCCGTCTTGCCCGAGCCGGCGCCGGCGACCACGAGGGCCGGGTCGAGCGGCGCCTCGATGACCTCGACCTGCTCGGGCGTCGGGCGCGGCCGGCCGAGCAGGTCCGCGATCGCGGTCGCCGAGAGCGTCGGCGTGCCCGGCGTACCCGTGCCCGCGCCGGTGCCCGGGTCCGCCGTCGGGGCGTCCGCCGCGTCGAGGAGCCGCACGGCCGGCTGCGCGTCGTCCGGCAGCTCGAAGAGCTCGCTGCTCATGCCACGACCTTCCTGCCCTCGGGCTGCACGGGGCACGAGCGCCGCACGGGGCACACCTCGCACAGCCCGTTCTGACGTGCCGTGAACGTCGACGACGCCATGGTCGCCGCCGCGTCCTCGACGAGGTCGCGCGCCCAGCTCGAGCCGTCCGGCGCGGGGTCCAGGGCCGGCTGGGCGACGACGGCGTGACCGACGTGCGTGCTGCCCACGTACACGAGCTGGGCGCCCGCGCTGCGCGTGCCCTCCGGCAGGTCGAGCCCGCCCGCCTCGACGGCGAGCTGGTATGCGCCCAGCTGCGGGTGCTCGGCGCCCTCGGCCTTCGTCGCCGTGCGGCGGCCGGTCTTGAGGTCGACGACGCGCACCTTCCCCTCGCCGGCGTCCTCGACCCGGTCGATCGTGCCGCGCAGGCGCGCGCGACCCACGGTCAGGTCGAACGACGGCTCGACGAGCACCGGCTCCCCCGCCTCGGCGAGGTACGCGGCGAGCTTCTCGACCATGCGGTCCGCGCGGCGGCGCAGCTGGCGCGAGGGCCAGCCCTCGGGCAGCGCGAGCTCCGGCCAGCGCCGGTCGAGCTCCGCGCGCAGGTCCGTCAGCGAGCCCGACGGCGCGCTCTCGGCGATCGAGTGCACGAGCGTGCCGAGGTTCTGGTGCGCCGCGTCGGGCGCGGTGCCGCCCGCCGCCTCGAGCGACCAGCGCAGCGCGCACGTGGCGACCGTCTCGACCTTCGACGGCGAGACGGTGACCGTCTCGTCGTCCGCACGCAAGGGGCTCGTGCTGGAGACCGGCGCGACGCCGTACCACGTCTCCGGCCGCGCCTCGGCGACGCCGAGCGCGCCGAGGTCCGCGAGCAGACGGGCGGCCTCCCCCGCCGGCGTCCCGGGCGGGCCCGGGTCGTCCGGACCGGTCGCGCCCGCGTCCTGGCGCGCCGCGTCAGCGACCAGCGCCGAGCGCGCGGCGGCGACGAGGCCCCGCAGGTCGAGAGGGGCGCCCACGTCGACGTGCCGGCGCACGCCGCCCACGCCGCCCGTCCCCGCCCCGGACGGCCCGTCCTGACGGTTCGTCCCGCCCGACGGACCGTCGGGTCCGTCACCCGGACCTGCCGGGCCGTCGGGGCCCGTCGGCGGCACGACGAGGTCGCAGAAGACGGACGGTGCGTCCTCGCTGTCCTCGACCGCGGTGACGACGAGGCGGCGCGTCGCGCGGGACGTGGCGACGACGAACGCGCGGAGCTCGTCGGCGAGCACCTGCGCGCGCGCCTCCGGGCCGACGCCGCGCGCGTCGTGGGAGCGGCCGGCGAGGAGCTCCACGAGCGCCTGCGACCCGAGCAGCGAGTCGCGCAGCCGCAGGTCGGGCCAGACACCGTCCTGGACGCCCACGACCACGACGACGTCCCACTCGCCGCCGGCGGCGCCCGCCGGCGTCAGGGCCGCGACCGAGTCGGCACCGCTCGCGCGCGCGGCGAGGGAGTCCGCGGGGAGGTCCTGCGACGCGACGTAGTCGACGAACGCCCGGACCGGAGCCCCGGGCATGCGGTCCACGAACGTCTCCGCCGCCCGGAACAGCGCGAGGACCGCGTCGAGGTCGCGGTCGGCGCGCGCGCCCGCCGGACCGCCGTCGAGCGCCGCGGACCGCCAGCGCTCGGCGAGGCCGGTGGCAGCCCACACGGCCCAGAGCACGGTCTGCGCGCTCGCGCCCGGCTCCTCGGCCGCGGCACGGCCGGCGGCCAGGGCGCGTGCCACCGCGACGGGTCCGCGGCGCACGGGACCGGGCAGCGTCGCCGCGCGCGCCGGGTCCTCGAGCACCTCGACGAGCAGCGCGTCGGACGACCTCCCACCTCCCCCGTCGAGCTCCTCGGCGCGCAGCGCCCGGCGCAGACGGCGCAGCGCGACGACGTCGAGCCCGCCGAGCGGGGAGGTGAGCAGGAACGAGGCCGTCACCGGGTCGAGCGCGGGGCCGCCGTCCGCCGGGGCGACGCACGCGCGCACGGCCGCGAGCAACGGCGACACGGCGGGCTCGTCGCGCAGCGGGACGTCGGACCCCAGCAGCGTGACCGGCACGGACGCCGCGACGAGCTCGCGCCGCAGCGCCGCGAGCCGCCCGCCCGTGCGCGCGACCACCGCCATGCGGTGCCAGGGCGTCCCGCGCAGCAGGTGCTCGGCGCGCAGCTCGCGCGCGACGAACGCGGCCTCCTGCGCCGCGCCGGACAGCACCGCGACCTCGGCCCCCGCGTCCTCGGGGCCGCGGGCTACGGCCCCGCGGTGCACCGCACCGGACAGCGTGCCGACCTGCGCCGCGACCCGGCGCGTCACCGCGCGCAGCGCCTCGGGCTGGCGCCACGCCGTCCCCAGGACGGCGACCCGCGCGCCCATCTCGCCGGGCGTGTCCGTCCCGGGCCGCCGGGGGGCCGACGCGCGCCCGACCAGCCCCGGGCTCGCTCCGCGGAAGCCCTGCACCGCGGAGTCCGGGTCGGCCAGGAGCACCAGGCGCGCGCCGTCGTCCAGCAGCACCTGCAGCAGCCGCGCGGTGGCGACGGTGGCCTCCTGGTAGTCGTCCACGACGACGAGGTCCCAGCCGGGCCGGGGAGCGTCGGGCACCTCGTCGGCCCACGCGAGCAGCGCCTCGGCGGCCTCGTCCACGACGACGGCCGGGTCGAGGCGGGCGCCCGCGTCCGGCGTGCCCCCGCGCAGCGCCGTCACGTCGAGGTACTCCGCGTAGAGCTGTGCACCGAGGACCCACTCGGGACGCTCGTGCCGTCGCCCGAGCGCCTCGAGCTCCACCGGGGCGAGGCCGCGCTCGGCGGCACGCATGAGGAGGTCCCGGAGCTCCTGACGCAGCCCGCGCAGCCCCAGCACCTCCGCCGGGAGCCCGTCCGGCAGGGCGAGCGGGGCGCCCTCACCCGCCAGGTGGCCCTCGAGCAGCTCCGCCAGGACGAGGTCCTGCTCGGGCCCGGAGATCAGCGTGGGCACCGCCTCGCCCAGCGCGGCGGCGCGCTCGCGCAGGACGGAGAAGGCGGTCGACGCCGCCGTGCGCACCATCGGCGCGCCGACCGTGCGCCGCGCGTGCGCGGAGAGCCGGTCGCGCGCGGCGGCCGCCGCGCGCCGCGACGCGGCGAGCAGCAGGACCCGGCCCGGGTCGGCGCCGGCCGCGAGCGCCGCCAGCACGACCTCGTGGGCCACGGTCGTCTTGCCCGTGCCCGGTGCTCCGACGACCAGCGTGGCGCCCGGGAGCGACGCCGCCTCCACCGCCGCACGCTGCGACGCGTCGAGCTCGACGCGGGCCTCGAGGTCGACGTCCCGCGGGACGAGACGGGGCGGGGTGGTCCGGAGCACGGTCCCGATCCCACCACGAGCCTCCGACACCTCCCGCCCGGCGTGCGCTACGGCGACGGCCAGCCGTTCGGCAGGCACCCGTCCGTGGTGATCGTCTGCTGGAGCATGACGGGCGCGACGGCACCCGGCGCGGGGCAGGGCTCGTGCCCGTGGCCGAGCACGTGCCCCACCTCGTGGTTGACGAGGTAGTGGCGGTAGGTCGCGACGTCGTCGCCGAAGTCGGCCGCACCGTTCACCCAGCGGTGGAAGTTGAGCACGGCCACCCCCGTGACCGAGTTGCCGCACGAGTACAGGCTCTCGGTCTGCAGCGGCGCGCACAGGCGGTCGGTCGTGGCCGGGCTGGCGAGCACGACGCGGATCGAGGCGTCGTCCGCGGCCGTGCGGGAGAACGTCACGCCGTCGGTCAGCCCCCACCCCCGGGGGTCGTTCAGCGTGGTGAGCACCGCCTGCGCGAGGACCTCGCCGTCGACGGGAAGACCCTCCTCGACCTCCACGCGGACGGACCGGACGGTCCCTGCGCCGGGCGCGGGCGCCTCGCCGGGCACCACCGTGAACGCACCGCCGAGGTCGTGCACGACCTCCGTCCCGAGCAGGCCCGAGCCCGGCTCCGCGACGGGCGGCTCGGGCGCCGGGGGCGGCGTCGGCGCGGGCGGCACCTCGGGCGCCTGCGGCACGTCGGCGGCCGGCGGAGGCGTCGGCGTGAGAGGCATCGGGACGGACGACGGCTCGGAGGACGGCGCCTCGGGGAGCGCGAACGGCTGCGCCAGCTCGTCCCGGACCCGCGACGAGCGGCTCGCGGTGGCCTTGGCGCGCGCGCCGGCGTCGCCCTCCCCGGCGACCACGTCGGGCGCGGCCTCCACGAGCGCGGCGGCCACCGGCACCACGCCCCGGTCCACCCCCGGCACGTCCCACGTCTGCGCGGTGGCGGCGCCGGCGACGAGACCGACGCCCACGCAGGCGAGCGCCGCGACGGTCTGCCACGGACCGCGTCGGCGGGCGCGGTGGGGACGTCGTTCCGCCGAGGCGTCGTGGGGAGGCACGCGCCCATCGTCCCACTCCTCGCGACGCCTGGTCGACCCGACGGCGGCGCGCCGTATCCTCCGCAGCATGACGGGAGCGCCGGCGCGTGCGGGGCACGCCGTCGCGCGCGCCGCCACGCGGACGCGGATGCCCCGCCCGCAGCGGCGCGCGCAGCTGCTCGCGATCGGCGAGGACCTCTTCGCCTCCCACGGCTACCACCACATCTCGATGGACGACATCGCCGGGCGCGCGGGCGTCGGCAAGCCGGTGCTCTACCGGCACTTCCCGTCGAAGCTCGACCTGTACCTCGCGGTCGTGGACGAGCAGGGCGACCGCCTCGTCCGGGAGGTGCACGCGACGCTCGACCCCTACCGGACGTCCGGCACGGCGTCCCGCGCCGGCGACGACGAGGCGCTCGCCCGCGACGGGCTCGCGGTCGTCGAGGGCGTGGTCCGCGCCTACGTCGCCTACGCGCGCCGCGCGGGCCGCTCCTCGACCCTCCTCTTCGAGCCCGACGTCCTCCGCGACCCCGCGG
The DNA here is from genome assembly GCF_042670945.1 of Cellulosimicrobium sp. NPDC057127. NCBI lineage: Bacteria > Bacillati > Actinomycetota > Actinomycetes > Micrococcales > Promicromonosporaceae > Cellulosimicrobium > Cellulosimicrobium sp. NPDC057127. Next base: position 17,221 of record NZ_JBHUUP010000020.1, on the reverse strand, counting down.
TCCGGGCGCGCGTCCTGGACCACGACGCGCGGATCGCGTGCGCCTTCGCCGACGTCCTGGCGCGCCTCACCGGGCTGACGGGGCCGGAGTCGCTCCTCCTCGCCCGCACGTGCACCGCCGTCGGGCGCGCCGCGGCGACCGAGGCCGTGCGCCCGGACGGCGCCGGCACGGCGGAGGACGTCACGCGACTGGTGCCACGGCTCGTGTGGGGCGGCGTGCACGGGCTGCTCCGACGCCCCGGCCCGCACGCGTCGGGCGCGGGAATCTGACTACTATCGTTCGCGTTGCCGCCGGTGGGCCCACCCGTCGGCGGGCCTGCCGTCGACCTGCCGCGTGCGCGCGGCCGCTGTGAGGAGATCCCGTGGAAGTCACGATCGGTGTGCAGAACCTGGCTCGTGAGCTCGTCGTCGACACCGACCAGTCCCCCGAGTCCGTGGCCAAGGCGGTCTCGGACGCGCTGGGCGGCGCCCCGGCGTTCGAGCTCACCGACGCGCGCGGACGGCGCGTGATCGTCCCGACGGCGTCCCTCGGGTACGTCGAGATCGGCACCGAGGAGCAGCGCAAGGTGGGCTTCGGGTCGCTCTGACCCAGCCCGCCGGGCTTCGTCGACCGGGCCGGACGCCGTGCGCGTCCGGCCCGTCGTCGTCCCGCGGCCGTCGCCTCAGGCGGCGAGACCGAGGCGGTCCATGCGCCGGGTGTGAGCGGCGGTGAGCCGCGCGAACACCCACGGCTGGACGGGCGCCGGCGCCTCGTCGCCCCCCGCCTCCGCTCGCGCCGCCGCGACCAGGAGCCGGTCGAGCGCGGGGTGGTCCGTGAGGGCCGACCCGACGGCGCCGAGCGCCTCGCCGACGAGGCGTCGTCCCCACAGCGCGAGCCGGGAGGCGAGCACCGCGTCCGACGCCGCCGCCTCGGCGATCACGGGCGCGGACCGGTCCGCGGGCGCGTCCTGCGTGAGCGAGCCCACGACGACGTCGCGCGACCGCTCGTCGAGCCCCTGGGCCGCGAGCAGGCAGAAGTCGTCGGCCACGCCCTGCCCGACGTATCCCTTGAGGATGCCCTCCCACCAGCTCGTCGGCGGGGTGCGGGCGTCGAAGTCGTCGAACAGGCCGTCGTACGGCGCCATGCACGTCTCCGGGTCCCCGCCGAGCTCCGCGACGCGCACGAGGACCGCCTCCTGACGGTCGAGCAGCGCGCCCGCCATGCGCGACAGCGCCTGGCGCTGCCCCAGCGTCGGCGCGTGGGCCGCGTCGCCGGCGAGCCGGCCGAAGCTCACGAGCTCGGTGTACGCGACGAGACCGAGGAGCTGGAGCGTGTCTGCGGTCGCCGTGGTCGCCGGGCCCGTCACGTCGTCCACGTCAGTCATCCGGCCAGGATAGTGGCGTGGAGGACGGCCCCGCGCGCGTCCCGTACCGCCCCGCCGTCCGTCCGATACCATGGGCGGGTACATCGGTTGCCCGGTCGTCCTGACCTCACGCGCCCGTCCCGGCCTCGGCCGGCACGAGGGCGACGCCCGCCCCCGTGCGACGACGGCAGGCCCGGGTCCGCTCGGCGGACCTGGCCACGAACCTCCACGATCGGCTGCCGGCCACAGGCGCGTACGACCACGCCCGGGTCCGCCCGGCGCCGGGACCTCACGGCCCCGACGCGGCGAGGACGCGCGCCGGAACGAGACAGAGGGCACCAGTGACCACCACAGACGCGACCACCACGGACGCCACGCCCGACGTGAGCGCCGACGCGCGCACCGTCGCCGCCAGCGTGCAGGCCGACGACACCTCCTTCGCCGACTTCGGCGTGCGTCCCGAGATCGTCGACGCGCTCGCCGACGCCGGCATCACCCACCCCTTCCCCATCCAGGCCATGACCCTGCCGGTCGCGATGTCGGGGCACGACATCATCGGCCAGGCCAAGACCGGCACGGGCAAGACGTTCGGCTTCGGCGTGCCGCTGCTGCACCGCGCGGTCGCGCCGGGCGAGGACGGCTTCGACGAGCTGCCGTCCCCCGGCAAGCCCCAGGCCATCGTCGTCGTGCCCACGCGCGAGCTCGCCGTCCAGGTCGCCAAGGACCTCGAGACGGCGTCGCGGCGCCGCAGCGTCCGCATCGTCCAGCTCTACGGCGGGCGCGCGTACGAGCCGCAGGTCGAGGCGCTCCAGCGCGGCGTCGAGGTCGTGGTCGGCACGCCCGGACGCATGATCGACCTCATGAACCAGGGGCACCTCAACCTCACGCGCGCGAACACCGTCGTGCTCGACGAGGCCGACGAGATGCTGGACCTCGGCTTCCTGCCCGACGTCGAGAAGATCCTGGCCCGCACGCCCGCCCAGCGGCACACGATGCTGTTCTCCGCGACCATGCCGGGCGCGGTCGTGTCGATGGCGCGGCGCTACATGAAGCAGCCGACGCACATCAGGGCGATCGACCCGGACGACGACGGCCGCCAGACCGTCAAGAACATCGAGCAGGTCGTGTACCGCGCGCACGCGCTCGACAAGGTCGAGGTGCTCGCGCGCATCCTCCAGGCGCAGGGCCGCGGCCGCACGATCGTCTTCGCGCGCACCAAGCGCACCGCGGCCAAGGTGGCGGACGACCTCGCGGAGCGCGGCTTCGCGTCCGGCGCGATCCACGGCGACCTCGGGCAGGGTGCGCGCGAGCAGGCCCTGCGCGCCTTCCGCAACGGGAAGATCGACGTGCTCGTCGCGACCGACGTCGCGGCCCGCGGCATCGACGTCGAGGACGTCACGCACGTCGTCAACTACCAGTGCCCCGAGGACGAGAAGACGTACCTGCACCGCACCGGCCGCACCGGCCGCGCGGGCAACAAGGGCACCGCGGTCACGTTCGTCGACTGGGACGACATGCCGCGCTGGTCGCTCATCGACAAGGCGCTGGGCCTCGGCATCCCCGAGCCCGTGGAGACGTACTCGACGTCGCCGCACCTGTACACGGACCTGTCGATCCCCGAGGGCACCAAGGGGCGCCTGCCGAAGGACAAGCGCACCCTCGCCGGCCTCGAGGCCGAGGAGCTCGAGGACCTCGGCGAGACGGGCAAGCGGCACTCGCCGGCCGGGCGCTCCTCCGGGGGCGAACGGTCCGGCCGCGGTGGCGACCGCTCGGGCCGCGGCGGCGAGCGCTCCGGCCGCGGCGGTGAGCGGGGCGGTCGCGGTGGCGAGGGTCGGCGCACGGGCGGCGGCGAGAGCCGTCGCGAGGGCGAGCAGCGCGACGGCGGCGCGGCCGGCGAGCCGGCCGGCGCCGTGACGGGCGAGGGCGGGGAGCGCCGTCGGCGCTCGCGCAACCGGCGCCGCACGCGCGGCGGCAAGCCGGTCGAGCGCACCGAGCAGGGCGGCGCGCCCGCCGCGGAGTAGTCCCGGCAGCACCTCGTGCGAGACCCCGGGTCGTGACGGACCTCCGTCGTGACCCGGGGTCTCGCGCGTCGGGACGCCGTCGTCCGAGCACGGTCGGGTACGGCCCCGGGCACGGCGTCGCCCGGGTGCCGATCAGTCGACGTAGGCGTCGCGTCCCGCGAACCAGGCCGCGACCCCCTGCACCGCGGCGACGCCGACGAGCAGCAGGAGCGGCAGCGTCCACGACCCGCTGGCGTCGTGGGCGAACCCGACGCCGATCGGCCCGAGCGCCGCGAGCAGGTAGCCCGCGGTCTGCGCCATGCCGGAGAGCTCGGACGTGCGCGCCGCGTCGCGCGCCCGCAGGGCCATGAGCGTCAGCACGAGGCTGATGCCCCCGCCCTGGCCGAGGCCGATGAGCACCACCCACAGCGGCGCGGCGCCGGGCGCGAGCACGAGACCGAGCAGTCCACCGCCCACGAGCAGCACGAGGGCGACGCCGATGGCGCGCTGCCGCTGCATGCGGCCGGCGAGCACCGGTGTCGCGAAGGACCCGGCGATGCCGACCATGTTGCCGAGGGCGAGCAGCCAGCCCCCGGCCTCGGCCGTGCGGCCGAGGCCCACGAAGATCTCGGGCAGCCACGCGTTCGTGGCGTAGAACGACAGCGACTGCGTCCCCATGACGACGGTCACGGCCCACGCGAGCGGGCTGCGCCACAGGGACCGCGAGACGGGCAGGCCCGCGTCGCCGCGGAACGGCACCGGGGCGGCGACCGGGGAGCGCAGCGCGCGGGGGGCCCACACGAGCACCCCCGCCACGGCCAGCAGCCCCCACGACGCGAGCGCGCCCCGCCAGTCCAGCCCGACGGCGTCCGCGACGGGGATGGTCAGGCCCGCGGCGAGCGCCGCCCCGCCGGACAGCGACATCGAGTACAGGCCCGTCATGAGCCCGACCCGGTCGGCGAAGTCGCGCTTGACGAGCGCGGGCAGCAGCACGTTGCCGAACGCGATCGCGCTCCCCGCGACGACCGTCCCGGCGAACAGCGCCGCGGTCGTGGGGACGAGCCGCAGGGCGAACCCCGCGCACAGCACCACGAGGCTCGCGCACAGCACGCGCTCGAGCCCCCAGCGACGCGCGAGCGCCGGCGTGACGGGGGCGAGGATCCCGAAGCACAGGACGGGCAGCGTCGTCAGCAGACCCGCCGCGGTGCCGCTCAGCCCTGCGTCGGCCCGGATCTCGCCGAGCAGGGGCGAGACGGCGACGACGGCCGGGCGGAGGTTGAGCGCCGCGAGGACGAGGGCGACGACGGCCCCCGCCGCGAGCGGACGGCGCATCTGCGGGTTCGGCACGTGTCTCCTCCTACGCCGCCTGCACGAACTCCGTGACCGCGTCCGCGACGAGCTGGACGGCGATCGCGGCGAGCAGCAGACCGGCGATGCGTGTGACGAGGATGGTGCCGGAGTCGCCGAGGACGCGGTTGATGACGCCCGCGAAGCGCATGGACAGCCACAGGCACACGTGCACCGCGACGACGCCCGCGGCGATGGCGACCCACTCCGCGACGCCGCCCCCGCTCTCGCCGGCGCGCTGGACGAACACCATGGTGGCGACGATCGCGCCCGGCCCGGCGAGCAGCGGGGTGCCGAGGGGCACGAGCGCGACGTTGACGCCCTTGTTCCCCGACGGCTCCGGGTCCTCCATCTTGCCGGTGAGGAGCTCCATCGCGACGAGCAGCAGGAGCAGCCCGCCCGCCGTCTGGAGCGCCGGCAGGGAGATGTGCATGTAGCTGAGGATCTGCTGCCCGAAGACCGCGAACGCCACGATGACGCCGAACGCGACGAGGATCGCGGTGCGCGCGGCCTGCTTGCGCTGCTTGGACCCCATCGCGCTCGTCAGGCCGAGGAACACGGGGACGGTCCCGGGCGGGTCCATGATGACGAACAGGGTGACGAAGACCTCCGTGAAGAGCCGGACGTCGAACACCTCGCTCATGCGCCGGCCACCCGGGCCGTCCTCGACTCGTCCGCCCGATGGCTCACCGGATCACGTCCAACTGTCCCAGCTCCTCGATCTGCTCCAGCACGGTCGGTGCTGTCGTGTTCTCCCCGAGCCGGTTCGGCTTGCCGGCCCCGTGGTAGTCGCTCGACCCGGTGACGAAGAGCCCCAGGGTGCGGGCCATGTCGCCGAGGCGGGTGCGCTGGCGCTCGTCGTGGTCGCGGTGGTGCACCTCGAGCCCGGCGAGCCCGGCCGCGGCCATCTCCTCGATCACCGCGTCCTGCACCACGCGCCCGCGGCCGTCCGCGCCCGGGTGGGCGAAGACGGGCACGCCACCGGCCGCACGGATCCCGCGCACGGTGGCGACCGCGCCCGGGGCGTAGTGCGGCACGTAGTACGGCGTGCCGGGCGCGAGGACGGTCTCGAAGGCGGTCGAGCGGTCGGTCACCAGACCGGCCGCGACGAGCGCGTCCGCGATGTGCGGGCGGCCGATCGTCGTGCCCTCCACCGTCTGCGCGAGCACATCTTCCCACGTGATCGCGTAGTCCTGGCCGAGCAGGTCGACCATGTGCCGCGCACGGTCGCGGCGCGCGTCGCGCGTGCGCTCGGTCTCGGCGAGGAGCGCCGGGTGCGCCGGGTCGTGCAGGTAGGACAGCACGTGGACGCTGATGCCGCCGGAGCGCGCGGAGACCTCCGCGCCGCGCACCAGCGCGACCCCCGTCCGCAGCGCGGCGTCGACCGCCTGCGCCCAGCCGGCCGTGGTGTCGTGGTCGGTGAGCGCGACGACGTCGAGGCCCGCGGCAGCCGCCGCCTCGACGACCTCCCCCGGTGCGTCGGTCCCGTCGGACGCCGTCGAGTGGGTGTGGAGGTCGATGCGCACGGCCCCAGGATAGTGAGGCCGCCCGCGGCCGGACCGTCGCCCCGGGCACCGGACCCGCACACGATGTTCACGCCGGGCACGGCGCCTCATCATGGCCGTCCCAGGTTGGGGTGCGAGGGTCGTGGGGATGACGACCTCCACCACGCTGCTGCACCCGCGGACCGACGCACGCTCCTGCGACGCCGGCTCCCTCGCCGACGACGCCCCCGCCGTCGTGTTCGTCCACGGCATGCGGACCTCCGGCGCCATCTGGGAGCGTCAGGTCGAGCACGTGCGATCGCTCGGGCACGACGCGGTCGCGGTCGACCTCCCCGCGCACGGCGACCGCGCGCACGAGCGCTTCACGCTCGACCGGTCGTTCGAGGTGCTGGACGACGCCGCGGCCTCCTTCGGCGCGGGCCGCCGCGTGGTGCTCGTCGGGCTGTCCCTCGGCGGCTACACGTCCCTCGCGTGGGCCGCGCGCCGTCCGGACAACCTCGCGGGCGTCGTCGCGGCCGCGTGCACGTCGGACCCCAAGGGCAAGCCCGTCGCGCTCTACCGCGACGTCGCACGGCTGCTGGTGGCGGGCGGTGGCGCCGTCGGGCGCGGCGCCCGCTGGACGGCGCACCGCACGACGACGGCGTGGGCAGCCCTCGCTGACGCCGGCCGGTCGAGGCCCGGCGGCACCGGGCGCGCGCCGGGGACCGCGGCGGTCGACGGCGCGGCGGGTCACCGCCCGGGGTGGGACGTCGTCACCGACGCCCTCACACAGCTCGCCGGCCGGTCGTGGCTCGCGCACGTGCGCCGCGTCGACGTGCCGGTGTGGCTCGTCAACGGCGCGCGCGACCACATGCGCCTGGACGAGCAGCGCTACCTCGCCGCGGCGGCCGACGCGTCGCTCGTCGTCGTGCCGCGCGCGGGCCACGACGTGAACAGCGAGGCGCCCGACGCGTTCAACCGCGTGCTCGGGCGGGCGCTGGCCGACTTCGGCCGAGAGCGCGGTGCGACACTGGTCGCATGACCGACGCCACCCCCGTCACCTCCGAGACCCCCGACCCGAGCGCGGACGCGTCGCAGGACGTCGCCGAGCGCGGGAGCAACCGCTCCCAGCGCCCCGACTCCGACGCGTTCAGGGCGTTCATCACGAGCGGCTGGGCGCCGCGCACGGAGCTCGACGTCGAGCCCTCGGCGGCGGCCCCGTTCGCCGCGGCCCGCCGGGCCGTGCTGTCCGCCCGCTTTCCGGGCGTGCGCCTCGTGGTCCCCGCCGGCCCGCTGAAGGTCCGCTCGAACGACACGGACTACCGGTTCCGCCCGCACTCGGCGTTCGCGCACCTCACCGGGACGGGCTGGGACGCCGACCCCGACGCGGTGCTCGTGCTCGACCCGGTGGAGCCTGGCGCGGGCGACCCCGCGGGGCCCGACGCGGGCAGCGGCCGCAGCGCGCACCACGCGGTGCTGTACGTGCGCCCGCTCGCCGCGCGCGACACCGAGGAGTTCTACGCCGACGCCCGGTACGGCGAGTTCTGGGTGGGCGCCCGCCCGTCCCTGGACGACGTCACGGCCGCCACCGGCATCGACGCGCGCCACGTCGACGAGCTGCGCGACGCGCTCGCGAAGGACGTCGGCCCGGACGGCGTGCACGTGCTCGTCGTGTCGGGCGCCGACGAGGGCGTCGAGGCGCTCGTCGAGGCCATCCGCGCGGAGGCGGGGCTCTCCGACGAGTCCGCCGCCCCGGACGAGCAGCTCACCGAGGCGCAGTGGCTCGAGCGCGCGCAGGAGGCGTTCCGCCGCACCGACGCCGCGCTCGTCGAGGCCGTGTCCGAGCTGCGCCTCGTCAAGGACGCCCACGAGGTGGAGCAGATGCGCGCGGCCGTCGCCGCGACGATCGCCGGGTTCGAGGAGGTCGTGCGCCGCCTGCCGCGTGCTCTCGAGCACCGCCGCGGCGAGCGCGTCATCGAGACGACGTTCGACGCGCACGCCCGCCTGGAGGGCAACACGGTGGGCTACGAGACCATCGCGGCCGCGGGCGAGCACGCGACGACGCTGCACTGGATCCGCAACGACGGCGTCGTGCGCTCCGGCGAGCTCGTGCTCCTCGACGCCGGCGTGGAGGTCGACTCGCTGTACACGGCCGACGTCACGCGCACGCTCCCGGTGGACGGGCGGTACACCGACGTCCAGCGCCGCGTGTACCAGGCGGTGCTCGACGCCGCCGACGCGGCGTTCGCCGTCGCCGTTCCGGGCGCGCGGTTCCGCGACGTGCACGCCGCCGCGATGGAGGTCGTCGCCGCGCGCCTCGAGGAGTGGGGTCTGCTGCCGGTGAGCGCGGCGGAGTCGCTGGCGCCCGAGGGCCAGCAGCACCGCCGCTGGATGGTGCACGGCACGAGCCACCACCTCGGCCTCGACGTGCACGACTGCGCGCAGGCCCGGCGGGAGCTGTACCTCGACGGCGTGCTCGAGCCGGGCATGGTCTTCACGATCGAGCCCGGGCTGTACTTCAAGGCCGATGACCTCGCGGTGCCCGAGGAGTACCGCGGCATCGGCGTGCGGATCGAGGACGACGTCCTCATCACCGCGGACGGCAACGAGAACCTGTCGGCCGCGCTGCCCCGGCGTCCCGAGGACGTCGAGGCCTGGATGGCCTCGCTGCGCCGCTGAGCGCGTCGCGGCACCGCCGGGGGGCGGTGGCCGCGTCCCAGAGCAGCGCCCGTCGGCGCCCCCGGCCTCAGGCCGGGGGCGGCGTCGGGCGCTGCGGGTCGTCCGGGGACGCCGTCGGCCCGTCCTGCGGCGCCTGCTGGCCGGGCTGGCCCGGTGCCGGCGGCGCGCCGTCCGAGGCCGGGCGCATCGCGCCGTAGCGCGGCTCGCCCGTGGGCGTCGTCCAGCGCGGGTCCGGGGTCCGGGCCGGCGGTGCGGGGGTCGCTCCCGCGTCCGGCTGCGGCCCGGTGGGTGCGCTCGGGGCGTGAGGCGCCCCGGTCGGCGTGCCCCACGACGGGTTCGCCGGCGCCGCCGGCCGACGCACGCCGCCCGCGCCCTCGGGCATCTGGGCGAGCAGCTGGCGCGCCTCGCCCGCGCGCTCGGGCGCGCACAGGATCGCGTACGCCGAGGCGACGATCTGGCTCTGCGACGTGAAGTCGCGCCGGCCCTGCGTCAGCGCGTAGGACAGCACGGAGAACAGCAGGCCGAACCCGGCGCCGATGCCGAGGCCGGTGAGCACGTAGCCGCCCTGCCCCGAGAACATGAACAGCAGGAGCCCCACGAAGAGGCCGAACCACGCGCCCGACGCCGCGCCCGCGAGCGCGACGCGTCCGTACGTGAGCCGCCCGGTGACGCGCTCGACCATGCGCAGGTCGGTGCCCACGATCGTCACGACCTCGACGGCGAACTTGTTGTCCGAGAGGTAGTCGACGGCCTTCTGCGCCTCGAGGTACGTCCCGTAGGACGCCACCTCGTCGCCGCGCGGCGGCGTGGGCACACGGGGAGCGGCGTTCTGGCGCGTCATGCTCATTCGCCCAGTCTGTCCTACTGCGCGCCGGTGCGCCACGGAGCCCGCACGGCGCGCGGCGCGCCGTCCGGACCGCCTGCGCGCCACCCGTCCCAGATGCGTAGGCTGACCGCGTGAGTGCTGCCACCACCGTCTTCGTCGCTCGGCTCGCCGGCACCGCCGTGTTCGACCCCATCGGCGACCAGGTCGGCCGGGTGCGCGACGTCGTGGTCCTGCTGCGCCCCAAGGGCGTGCCGCGCGCCGTCGGGCTGGTGGTCGAGGTGCCGGGACGGCGCCGCGTCTTCCTGCCGCTGACGCGCGTCACGAGCATCGACGCCGGCCAGGTGATTTCCACGGGCCTGGTGAACATGCGCCGCTTCGAGCAGCGCGCGCTCGAGTCCCTCGCCGTGAGCGAGCTCCTCGAACGCCGGGTCGACTTCGTCGACGGCAGCGGCACGGGGACGGTCGAGGACCTGGCGATCGAGCGTCAGCGCACGGGCGACTGGCTCGTGACGAAGCTGTACGTGCGGCGGAGCGCGGCGCAGAAGGGAACGCTCCGGCTGCGCCGTCGTGGGGACGCCGTGGTGGTGGACGTCGACGCGGTCACCGGCCTCGCCGGCACGCCCCAGGCCCAGGGCGCGGCGATGCTGCTCGCCGCCTACGACGAGCTCAAGCCGGCCGACCTCGCGGACGTCATCCACGACCTCGGCGAGACGCGTCGCCTCGAGGTCGCCGGAGCGCTCGACAACGAGCGGCTCGCCGACGTGCTCGAGGAGCTGCCGGAGGACGACCAGGTGGCGATCCTCTCCGGCCTCGACACCGACCGCGCCGCCGACGTGCTCGGCGCCATGCAGCCCGACGATGCCGCCGACCTCCTGCACGAGCTGCCCGAGGCGCAGGCCGCCCAGCTGCTCGAGCTCATGGAGCCCGACGAGGCGCGCGACGTGCGACGCCTGCTCGCGTACGGCGAGGACACGGCGGGCGGTCTCATGACGACGGAGCCCGTGGTGCTCGGGCCCGAGACCCCGATCGCGGCGGCACTCGCCCAGATCCGGCGCAAGGACCTCGCGCCCGCGCTCGCGTCCATGGTGTTCGTGGCGCGGCCGCCGCTCGAGACGCCGACCGGCCGGTTCCTCGGCGTCGCGCACTTCCAGCGCCTGCTGCGCGAGCCTCCGCACGCGGCCGTCGGCTCCGTGCTCGACACCGACGTGGAGGGCGTCGCGCCGGGCGTGCCGCTCGGCCGCGTGACGCGCATCCTCGCGACCTACGACCTGCTGTGCGTCCCCGTGCTCGACGCCGAGCGGCGTCTGCTCGGCGCGATCAGCGTGGACGACGTGCTCGACCACATGCTGCCCGAGGACTGGCGCGAGACCGACGAGGTGGAGATCGAGCGACGGCCCGAGGACCCGCGCACCGGCGCTCCGGCGCGGACGGAGGTGACCCGTGGCTGACCGGCTCGACACCCCGAAGTCGGCGCGGCGCTCGCTCCTGCCGCGCTACCGCGTCGACCAGGACGCCGTGGGGCGGGCGACCGAGGGCATCGCCCGGTTCCTCGGCACACCGCGCTTCCTCATCTACCTCACCGTCTTCTGCGCGGTGTGGCTCGCGTGGAACACCGTCGGCCCGGAGGCGCTGCGCTTCGACAAGGCGAGCAACGGCTTCACGGCGCTCACCCTGATGCTCTCGCTCCAGGCGTCGTACGCGGCACCCCTGATCCTGCTGGCCCAGAACCGGCAGGACGACCGCGACCGCGTCACCGCCGAGCAGGACCGGCAGCGCGCCGAGCGCAACCTCGCCGACACCGAGTACCTGGCCCGCGAGATGGCCGCGCTGCGCATCGCCCTCAGCGAGGTCGCCACCCGCGACTTCGTGCGGTCGGAGATCCGCAACCTCCTCGAGGAGCTCGAGGAGCAGTCCGCGCGCGACGCCGACGACGAGACCGTGCGGGACTGACGGCCCCGGGCGGGCTCGTCAGCGCGTGCCGTCCGCAGCGACCTGGCGGAGGCGGTCGACGAGCGACGGGTCGCCCTCGACGGCGAGGCCCTCGGTCCCGCCGCGGCCCCAGAGCCACAGGTCGAGGGCCCAGGCGGGCCCCGCGACCTGGGTGGCCGTCGAGCCGGGCAGGTCCACGAGCTGCGCGGCGTCGAGGTCGTACGCGGTGCCCGACTCCGGGCCCGTCCCGGTGAAGCGCCCGAAGGCCAGCGTCCAGCTCCGTGGCGTCTCCCCCGGTCCGTCCACGGCGACGGCGATCGTCGCGCCGTCGGGCGTGAAGACGCCCCACCCGGGGACGCCGTCGACCATGACGGACAGCACCTCGTCGACACCGTCGGCCGCGACCTCGGCGTCGGCGGGCGTCACGTCGCGGCCTGCCGTCATCTCGGCGTCGGCGCGGTGCACGAGCGCCTCGTGCGCCTGGCGGCGCAGGACCCAGCCGACGCGGCGGCCGTCGTCGTGCCAGGACCAGCACGGCTCGTCGGGGTCGCGCCCGCGCAGCGCCGCGACGAGCCGGCTCGTCGAGCGCTGGAGCAGGGCGGGGAGCTCGGCGTCGGACGCGGGCCGTGGCAGCGGCGGCACGTCGTCGCCCGCCAGCCCGGCACCGGGAGCTGGCCCGACGACGCGCGACCAGAAGTCCTGCACCTCCGCCAGGTGGTACAGCAGGTCCGCGCTCGTCCACTCCGGGCACGAAGGCACCCGGGCGTCCGGCGGAGCGCTGCGCGCCGCGTCGCCGAACAGCTCGCTGTCGCGCTCGAGCGACTCCAGGGCGTCCATCCGGGCAACGTAGTACGGGGCGGGGACACCCGCCCGCCCGCCGGGACACCCGCCCGCCTACGATGGAGCCATGCCCGACCCCTCCACCGCCACGCTCGAGCAGGCCGTCCGCGCGGCGCTCGCCACGGTCCTCGACCCGGAGATCCGGCGTCCCGTCACGGAGCTCGGGATGGTGCGCTCGGTCGGCGTGGACGTCGACGGCACCGCGGGGGCGCGCGTGACCGTGGGCGTGGACCTCACCGTCGCGACGTGCCCGATGCGCGACACCCTCGTGCGCGACGTCTCGGCCGCGGTGCGCGACGTGGAGGGCGTCGCCGGGGTGGACGTCGACCTCGGCGTGATGAGCGCCGAGCAGCGCGCGGAGCTGCGCACCATGCTGCGCGGCGGCGTCGGCGAGCCGGAGATCCCGTTCGCCAAGCCCGACTCGCTGACGCGCGTGTACGCCGTCGCGTCGGGCAAGGGCGGGGTCGGCAAGTCGTCGGTGACGGCCAACCTCGCCGTCGCGCTCGCCGCGGACGGGCTCTCGGTCGGCGTCGTCGACGCCGACATCTACGGCTTCTCGATCCCCCGGATGCTCGGCGTCGACCGCCAGCCCACGCGCGTGGACAGCATGCTGCTGCCCCCCGTGGCGCACGGGGTGAAGGTCGTGTCGATCGGCATGTTCGTGCCGGCCGGGCAGCCCGTGGTGTGGCGCGGTCCGATGCTGCACCGGGCGCTCCAGCAGTTCCTGGCCGACGTGTACTGGGGCGACCTCGACGTCCTGCTCCTGGACCTGCCGCCCGGCACCGGGGACATCGCGATCTCCGTGGCGCAGCTCCTGCCCGGCAGCGAGCTCGTCGTCGTCACGACGCCCCAGGTGGCCGCGGCCGAGGTCGCGGAGCGCGCCGGGTCGGTGGCGACGCAGACCCAGCAGGGCGTCGTCGGCGTGGTCGAGAACATGTCGTGGCTCACCCAGCCCGACGGGTCGCGCCTCGAGCTGTTCGGGTCGGGCGGCGGCGAGCGCGTCGCGACGAACCTCTCGCGCGCCGTCGGCACGACGGTCCCCCTGCTCGGCCAGGTGCCGCTCGACGTGACGCTGCGCGAGGCGGGCGACGGCGGCACCCCCGTGGTGCTCGCGGACCCCGAGGCACCGGCCGCCGTCGCGCTGCGCGACGTCGCACGCGGTCTCGCCCGCCGCCCGCGCGGGCTCGCCGGGCGGTCGCTCGGCGTCACCGTGGTCTGACTGTCGGGTTCGACCGCGGCTCGGCGCCGCCCTGGACCGCCTCGCGCGCGCCTGCGTGTTCAGTCGTGTTCGATCGTGTTGGATTTTCCGACGGGGCTGCACAATACTGTCGCCATGCTCGCAACGCAGCGCCAGGAGCGGATCCTCGCGCAGATCCGCGACACGGGCGCGGTCCGCATCGGCGACCTGACGCGCGACCTCGGGGTGTCGGACATGACGGTCCGCCGCGACCTGCTCGAGCTCGCGGAGCAGGGACTCGTCCGCAAGGTGCACGGCGGGGCGGTGGCCCCGCACACGACCGTGCACGAGCCGGGCTTCGCCGCGAAGAGCTCGCGCGAGGCGGGAGAGAAGCGGGTCATCGCCGAGGCCGCCGCGCGACTCATCGCCCCCAGCTCGTCGATCGCCCTCAGCGCCGGCACGACGACGCACCTGCTCGCCGCGGAGATCGCCGCCTCCCCGGCGCTGCGCCCGCTCACCGTCGTCACCAACTCGCTGCCGGTCGCGGAGTGCCTGCACCGCGCGAACGACCCCCGGCTCGAGACCATTCTCACGGGCGGCTCGCGCACGCCGTCCGACGCGCTCGTCGGCCCGCTCGCCGAGGCCTCGCTCGCCGGGCTGCGCGTCGACCAGACCTTCCTCGGGGCCCACGGCCTCGACCCCGACGTCGGGCTGACCACCCCGAACGTCGACGAGGCGGCGACGAACCGCGCGCTCATCGACGCCGCGGGCCGCACCGTGGTGCTCGCGGACCACACGAAGTGGCACACGACGGGGCTGCGCGTCTTCGCGACGTTCACGGACGTCGACGTGCTGGTCACCGACGCGGCCCTGCCGCGCGCGGAGCAGGACCGCGTCCGCGACCTCGTCGAACAGCTCGTCATCGCCTGACCCACCGACCCTCCGGAACGGACTGCACCCCCGCATGAACCAGCACCTGCGCCGCACCGCGACGCATCTCGCCGACGGCCGTGAGCTCGTCTACTTCGACGACTCCCCCGAGTACGTGTCGGGCGAGCGCACGCGCCGCCTCGACGACCCCCGCCCCCTCCCGGACCGGTTCGCGCCGGTCGCCGGGCCGGACGGCGTGGAGCGACCGTACGAGGGCCCGGAGATGCGGCTCGACCCGCTGAGCGGGGACTGGGTGCCGATGGCCGCGCACCGCATGAACCGGACCTTCCTGCCCGCGGCGGACTCCTGCCCCCTGTGCCCCGCACGGCCCGGCGCCGCGTACTCCGACGGCGAGGTGCCGGACACCGACTACGACGTCGTCGTCTTCGAGAACCGGTTCCCGTCGCTCCAGCGTGTCCCGGGCGTGCCGGACGAGCGCGTGCTGGACGCGCCGCTGCAGGTGCACGGCCCCGCCGCGGGCCGCTGCGAGGTCGTGTGCTTCTCGAGCGACCACCACACCTCGTTCGGCGCGCTCCCGCCACAGCGCGTGCGCACCATCATCGACGCCTGGGCGGACCGCACGGCCGCGCTCAGCGCGCAGCCCGGCGTCGAGCAGGTGTTCTGCTTCGAGAACCGCGGCCGGGAGATCGGCGTCACGCTGCCCCACCCGCACGGGCAGATCTACGGGTACCCGTACGTCACGCCGCGCACCCGCGCGATGCTCACCCAGGCGCGTGCCCACCACGAGCGCACCGGGCGCAACCTGCTGCGCGACGTCCTCGACTCCGAGCTCGCGGACGGCCGGCGCGTCGTCCTGGAGACCGAGCACTGGGTCGCCTACGTGCCGTACGCGGCGCGGTGGCCCGTCGAGGTGCACCTCGCGCCGCGCCGCGACGTGCCCGACCTGCCCGCGCTGACCGACGCGGAGCGCGACGACCTCGCGGTCACGTACCTCGAGCTGCTGCGCCGCCTGGACCACTTCTTCGAGGACGCCGACGGCGCCCCCATCCCCCTGCCGTACATCGCGGCCTGGCACCAGGCCCCCGCGCACGAGGGCCGCTCGGTGGCGGACGGCGGCACGGACGAGGTCACCCTCGCGCGCCTGCACCTGCAGGTCTTCTCGGTGCTGCGAGCCCCCGGGAAGCTCAAGTACCTGGCGGGCTCGGAGTCCGGCATGGGTGCGTGGATCAGCGACACGACGCCCGAGAGGATCGCCGCGCGCCTGCAGGAGCTCGCGCCCGCGGGTGCCGCACGCGGCTGGGTCACGGCGTGGTCGGCGGACGCCGGTGCGACCCGCGCCCGCGCGGTGTTCGCGGACGCGTTCGGTGCGGAGGCCGCCGGTCAGGACGCCGAGGACGCCGGTGCGGGCACCGGCTCCCCGGTGCTCGTCTGGAGCGCGCCGGGCCGAGTGAACCTCATCGGTGAGCACACGGACTACAACGCGGGCCTGTGCCTGCCGATCGCGCTCCCCCACCGCACCTACGTCGCGCTGCGCCCCCGCACCGACTCGCGCGTGCGGCTCGCGTCCGCGCAGGCGCCGGGCGAGATCTGGGAGACCGGGCTCGAGGACGTGGCGCCGGGTGCCGTCTCCGGCTGGGGCACGTACGTCGCGGGGGTCGCCTGGGCGCTGCGCGAGCAGCTCGGCGACAAGGCCGCGGGCGTCACCGGCTTCGACGCGGCGGTCGACTCGTGCGTCCCGTTCGGCGCGGGCCTGTCGTCGTCCGCGGCGCTGGAGTGCGCGGTCGCCGTCGCCCTCGACGACGTCGCGGGTCTCGGCCTTGCCGGGTCGGACGCCGGGCGGGCCGCGCTCGCCGCGGCGTGCATCCGGGCCGAGAACGAGATCGCGGGCGCCCCGACGGGCGGCATGGACCAGTCGGCGTCGCTGCGCGCCCAGGTCGGCCACGCGCTGCTGCTCGACTGCCGCCCGGGTCTCGACCCGACGGAGGCCGTCGAGCAGGTGCCGTTCGACCTCGAGGCTGCGGGCCTCGCGGTGCTCGTCATGGACACGCGCGCGGAGCACCAGCTCGTCGACGGGCAGTACGCCCAGCGCCGCGACACGTGCGAGGCCGCGGCGCAGACGCTCGGGCTGTCCTCGCTGCGCGAGCTCGCCGACACGGTCGCTGCGTCGGAGGACCCGGCGGGCGCGCTCGAGGTCGCGCTCGACAAGCTGCCCTACGACGTCTCCCGCCGTCGGGTGCGCCACGTCGTCACCGAGATCGGTCGGGTGCGCGAGCTCGTCGCGCTGCTGCGCGAGGGCCGCGTCGACGAGATCGGACCCGCGATGAACGCGTCGCACGCGTCGCTGCGCGACGACTACGAGGTGTCGAGCGTCGAGCTCGACGTCGCGGTCGAGGCCGCGCGCGTCGCCGGCGCGCTCGGTGCGCGGATGACGGGCGGCGGGTTCGGCGGCTCGGCCATCGCGCTCGTCGCGGCCGACCGCGCCGAGGCCGTGGCCGACGCCGTCCGCGCGGCCTTCGAGCGCGAGGGCTTCGGCGCCCCCGGGTTCCTCCTCGCCGTCCCCTCGGCACCGGCCGCCGCCGTCGCCTGAGACACAGGACGGCCGCCCCTCCGGTCGGGACCGGAGGGGGGGCCGGCTCGGTGGTGGTGAGACGTCGGTCGTGACGACGAGCGGCGCGGGGGGGCTCCACCCCGCGGCGGGCGGCCGCG
>NZ_JBHUUP010000019.1:0-46143 GCF_042670945.1 Cellulosimicrobium sp. NPDC057127 | reverse complement strand
GCGCCGATGGTACTGCCCTGGAGACGGGGTGGGAGAGTAGGACGCCGCCGGACAACCCTTCACCGAAGGCCCACCCCCACGGGTGGGCCTTCGGCGTTTCTGGCCCCATGTCGCGCCGAGCACCGTACGGGTGATCGCGTACAGCGTCGTGGGACCCCGTGAGGACTCGAGCAGGGCCGGCGGAGCGCGGCGTGCGAAGATGGCCAGCGCACTCCCGGCACGGAAGAAGGAACCTGTGAACGACACGCACCACGACCCCGAGCGAGACCGCCAGACGCCGGGGTCGTCGCGCGACGCCGGCGCGGATCGTCGCGACGAGGGCGCGCCCCGCGGCTCGAGCCGACGAGCGCCGCGCGACGGGCGGGACGGAGCCGGTCGGAGCGGCGGCACGGGCCGAGGGGCGAGCCGTCCCGTTCGCGACGGTGCTCGCCGCACGTGGGGCGACGACCGACGCGACCGTGGACCGCGGCGCGACGCCCGCCCTGACGGCGGCGAGCGACGCGAGCGTCCCGACCGTCGACGGGACGACGTCGGCGGGCCCGCCCGGAAGGGTGGGGACCGCTCCGACCGCCGTGACGGCGGGACCGGTGCACGTCGGCGAGACGGCGGGCGCGGGCCGGAGCGTGCCGGGAACGGCGACAGGCGGGGCCACGCTCCGCGTGCCGGGGCGGGCAGGGACCGTGCGGAGAGGCACGATCGCCGCCCGGAGCCGCGGCACCCGGCCGGTCCCGAGATCGCGGAGGACGTGACGATCTCCCAGCTGGACAGGGCGGCGCGCGGACGGCTGCGCACCGTGAGCAAGGAGACCGCTGAGGTCGTCGGCAAGCATCTCGTCATGGCGGGACGTCTCATCGACACCGATCCGGAGCTGGCCTACGAGCACGCCCAGGCGGCGGTGCGGCGCGCAGGCCGGGTCGACGTCGTCCGCGAGGCGGCCGGACTGACGGCCTACCGGACGGGACGGTACGCCGAGGCGTTGCGCGAGCTGCGGACCGTGCGGCGGCTCAACGGCTCGTCGGAGCACCTTCCCATCATGGCCGACTGCGAGCGCGGGCTCGGCCGTCCTGAACGCGCGCTGGCGCTCGCCGCGTCGGAGGAGGCCGGCACGCTCGACGACGTCGCGCGCACCGAGCTCGCCATCGTCGTGAGCGGCGCGCGGGTCGACCTCGACGAGCTCGACGCCGCGCTCGCGGTGCTCGACCACGTCCCAGCTGTCGGGACGCGCGGTGAGCTGGGCGCGCGCGTGCTCCAGGCGAAGGCCGCCGTGCTCGAGTTGCTCGGGCGCACGGAGGAGGCGGCCGAGCTCCTCGGGAGCGTCGACGCCGCCGCGCTCGGTAGCGCTCTCGACGAGGACGACGACGTCGTCGTCTACGACCTCACGGAGGACGGGGACGACCTCGGGGCAGAGTCCGGTGACGCCGTGGCCGCTACGCAGCACGCGACCGGGCCGGGCGACGAGGAGGGGCCGGTCGGGAGCGCCGCGCCCGGGGACCGCCCCACGACGGAGGAGTCGCGGTGAGCGGCGGCCTCCTGGCGAGCCCCGAACCGCTCGCCCGACGCTACGACCTCGCTCTCGTCGACCTCGACGGCGTCGCGTACCGGGGGCACGACCCGATCCCGCACGCGGCGCAGAGTCTGGCCGGGGCGCGCACGGCCGGCATGCGCCTGGTGTTCGTGACGAACAACGCGTCGCGCGAGCCCGCCTCGGTGGCGGAGCAGCTGAGCGGCCTGGACATCCCGACTACCGCGGAGGAGGTCATGACGGCGGCGCAGGCGGCGGCGGCGCTGCTGCGCACCCGGCTGGAGCCGGGCGCGCGGGTCCTCGTCGTCGGTGGTGCGGGTCTGGTCACGGCGGTGCGGGAAGCGGGCTTCGAGGTCGTCGACCGCGCGGACGACGAGCCGGTCGCCGTCGCGCAGGGGTTCCACCCCGAGGTGGGCTGGAAGCAGCTCGCGGAGGCGGCGTACGCCGTCCGAGGAGGAGCCTGGCACGTCGCGAGCAACCTCGACCTGTCGCTGCCGACGGAGCAGGGGTTCGCGCCGGGCAACGGCGCGCTCGTCGGGGCGGTGCAGGCCGCGACCGGCGTCGCGCCGGACAGCGCGGGCAAGCCCACGCCCGCGATGTACCGGCTCGCCGTCGAGCGGGCGGGTGCCACGGCGCCCCTCGTGATCGGCGACCGGCTCGACACGGACCTCGCGGGCGCGCGGGCCGGCGGGTACCCCGGCCTGCACGTGCTCACCGGCGTGAGCACGGCGCGCGACGCCGTGCTCGCCGAGCCGGGCCTGCGGCCGGACTACGTCGGCGAGGACCTGCGGTCGCTGCACGAGGCGCATCCCGCGCCCGAACCGCGCGCCGACGGCTGGTGGGTCTGCGGTGACAGCGCGGCCCGGGTCGAGGACAGCCAGGTGCGGCTCGACGTGCGCGGGTCCGCGACGGTCGACACGGTCCGGGTCGTGGCGGCCGCGGCGTGGGAGTCTGCCGACGCCGGACGGCCCGTGGACCCCGACGGGGTGCCCGAGCTGCCCGTCGGCAGGCACTAAGGGGCCGACGGGTCGACGGCAGCGCGATCGTGGTGCTCGAACCGCTCGGCGCGGCGACCTGTGGAGGCGCGACGGTGGTCCGGCGTGTCGCGTGGGACGCTACGGGTACCGTTGGCCGGGACCGCCCAGCGGGTGGGTGAAGCGCGCCCACGACCCTCGGCGCGTCCGACGACCGAACCGGAAGGCAGAGACAGATGGCGGACGAGCACGGCCCCCTGGTCGGGGTGTCGACGGGTGACGACGCCCGCGGCGGCACGGTCCCCGTCCCGGGTCCGTCGCGTCCGCGCGTGACGCTCGACGACGCGCTGGGGCGGCTGGACGGGCTCGAGGCGCTGCCGACCGCGGCGCACGTCGAGGTGCTCGAGGCCGTGCACGCCGCGCTCGTCGCCGATCTGGCGCGCACGGAGGACTGACGGTGACCGAGCGCGCGGGGGCGCGCCTGGACAGCGAGCTCGTGCGACGCGGGCTCGCTCGCTCACGTCGCCAGGCGTCGGAGCTCGTGGCGGCGGGCAGGGTCGTGCGGGACGGCGTCGCGGTCACGAAGCCGTCGGTCGTCGTCGCGGGGTCGAGCGTGCTGGAGGTCGTCGCCGACCCGGGCGACCCCGGCTACGCGTCCCGCGCCGCGTTCAAGCTCGCGGGCGTGCTCGAGGCGCTGGACGCGATGGACGCGGCGTCCGGCGGGGGACCGCGCCCGCCCGTGGTCACCGGATCGCGGTGTCTCGATCTGGGCGCGTCCACCGGGGGCTTCACCGACGTGCTCCTGCGCGCCGGCGCACGCGAGGTCGTCGCCGTCGACGTGGGGCACGACCAGCTCGTGCCGATGCTCCGCGAGGACCCGCGGGTGCGCCTCCACGAGGGGCTCAACGTGCGAGAGCTCGTGCCCGAGCACGTGGGACCACCGCCGGACCTCGTCGTCGGTGACCTGTCGTTCATCTCGCTCACGACGGTCCTGCCGGCGGTCGCCCGCGTCGTGGCCGACGGCACCGACCTGCTCCTCCTCGTCAAGCCGCAGTTCGAGGTCGGGCGCGAGCGCCTGGGCAGCGGCGGCGTCGTGCGGGACACCGCTCTGCACGCGGAGGTCGTCGTGACCGTCGCCGAGCACGCGGAGCGCGCGGGGATGCGCCCCGTGGCCGTGATCCCGAGCCCGCTGCCCGGTCCGAGCGGCAACCGCGAGTACTTCTGGTGGCTCCGTGCGGGCCGGCAGACCGACGTCGGGCACGCGGCGCTCCTGGAGGCGGCCGTTCGGGCCGTGGCGTGGGAGCCGGGCGCGACGGCCGGAGCGCCGCCGGTCGTGGTCGCCGGGGCGGCGCCGGCGACGGGAGGGGCCCCGTGACGCGGCGCGCGCTGATCGTCACCCACGGCGGCCGTCCCGAGGCGGTCGTCGCGCTGCGCGAGGCCGTGCGCGAGCTCGAGCGCGCCGGGTTCTCCGTCACCCTGCACGACGACGACCTCGCCGAGAGCTTCGGCGACCACATGGCACGGGCCCGGGCACGCGAGGGGGTCGCCGAGTCGGAGGTCGTGATCGTGCTCGGGGGCGACGGCACGATCCTGCGCGCGGCGGAGCTCACGCACGGCACGGACGTCCCGCTCCTCGGGGTCAACCTCGGTCACGTGGGCTTCCTGGCCGAGAGCGAGCGGGAGGACCTGCACGCCGCCGTGGCGCGCCTCGCGTCGCGCGACTACGCGGTCGAGGAACGCACCGTCGTCGACGTCCGCGTGCACCCGCCCGACGGCGGCGAGCCGGTCACGGGATGGGCGCTCAACGAGGCGACGGTCGAGAAGGCGCAGCGTGAACGCATGATCGAGGTCGCCATCGGCGTCGACGGGCGCCCCGTGTCGTCGTTCGGGTGCGACGGCGTGGTGACCGCGACGGCGACCGGCTCGACGGCGCACGCGTTCTCGGCCGGCGGCCCGGTGATGTGGCCCGAGGTCGACGCGGTGCTCGTCGTCCCGCTCGCCGCGCACGCGCTGTTCGCGCGGCCGCTGGTCGTCGGCCCGCGGTCCACGGTGACGGTCGACGTCCTGCCACGGTCGGCCTCGCCGGGGGTGCTGACGTGCGACGGGCGCCGTCGTATCGACCTGCCCAACGGCTCCCGGGTCGAGGTGCGCCGCAGCGACACCCCGCTGCGTCTCGCCCGGTTGAGCACGGCCCCGTTCACGGACCGGCTCGTGTCGAAGTTCTCGCTGCCGGTCGTGGGCTGGCGCGAGCGCGCGGCCGACGTCGCCGCGCGCACCGCCGCGGTGCCGACCGTGCCGCCGTCCGTGCCACGGAGCACGACCCGAGAGGAGGAGTGAGGGTGCTCGAGGAGATCGCGATCGAGAACCTCGGGGTGATCCGGTCCGCCCGCGTGCCGCTCGGCTCGGGGCTTACGGTCATCACGGGCGAGACGGGTGCGGGCAAGACGATGGTGCTCACCGGGCTCGGCCTGCTCATGGGCGGCAAGGCGGACCCGGCCACGGTGCGCCCGGGGGCGAGGTCGGCGGTCGTGGAGGGCCGCGTGCACGTCGCCGACCGTCCGGTCGTGGCTCGGCGCGTCGACGACGCGGGAGGCGACGTCGACGACGACGGCACCGTGCTGATCCTGCGCACCGTCGCCGCGGAGGGACGATCGCGCGCGCACCTCGGAGGACGCAGCGTGCCCCAGGGCGTCCTGGCCGAGATCGCGGACGACCTCGTCACCGTGCACGGCCAGTCGGACCAGCTGCGCCTGCGGACCCCCAGCCACCAGCGCGCGGCGCTCGACGCCTTCGCGGGCCCGGACCACCGCGAGCTGCTCGAGGGGTACCGCGCCGCGTGGACGGAGCGCACCGCCCTGCAGGTGGAGATCGACGACCTCACCGCCCGTGCCGGCGAGCGCGCGCGCGAGGCGGAGCTCCTGCGGCTCGGGCTCGCGGAGGTCGAGCGCGTCGACCCCCAGCCGGGCGAGGACGCCGAGCTCACCGCGCTCGTGTCGCGCCTCGGGAACGTCGAGGAGCTGCGCGTCGCGGCGCAGCTCGCGCACGACGCGGTCGCCGGCGACGACGCGGCCGAGCCGCAGGAGACCGCGGTGGTCGCGGTCGACCGCGCCCGGCGCGCGCTCGAGTCCGGCGCGCACACCGATCCTGTGCTCGGGCGGTTCGCCGAGCGGCTCGCGGAGGTCGGCTACGTGCTCGCCGACGTCGCGACGGAGATCTCCGGCTACGTCGAGGACCTCGCGGCCGACCCGGCGGGGCTGGAGACCGCGCACTCGCGCCTCGCGGAGCTCGGCACGCTCACGCGCAGCTACGGCGAGACGATCGACGACGTCCTCGCGTGGGCGAGCGACGCGGGCCTGCGCCTGCTCGACCTCGACGACGGCGGCGAACGGCTCCGCGGGGCGGCGCAGCGGCGCGACGCCCTCGACGACGAGCTCGGCCGGGCCGCCGCCGCGATCACGGCCTCGCGCGAGCGCGCGGCGGCGCAGCTCGCGACCGCGGTGACCGACGAGCTGCGCGGTCTCGCGATGAGCGGGGCGAGCCTGGTCGTCGACGTGGCACCCGCGGACGAACCAGGCCCCTGGGGCGCGGACGTGGTGACGTTCTCGCTCGCTGCCCACGCGGGTGCGCCTCCCCGGCCCCTCGGCAAGGGCGCGTCCGGCGGAGAACTGTCGCGCGTCATGCTCGCCATCGAGGTGGCCCTGGCCACCGCGGCCGTGGCCGGGGACGAGGACGGACCTGCCCTGCCGACGTTCGTGTTCGACGAGGTCGACGCTGGCGTCGGTGGCCGGGCCGCCGTGGAGGTCGGGCGTCGCCTCGCGGCCCTGGCCCGGACCGCCCAGGTGGTCGTCGTCACGCACCTCGCGCAGGTCGCGGCCTTCGCCGACGTGCAGCTCGTCGTCACGAAGTCCTCGCCGGCCCCCGGCGGCTCCGGCGGCGACGGCGGGATCACGGTGACGGGCGTGCAGGAGGTGACGGGGGAGGATCGTGTGCGCGAGCTCGCACGCATGCTGTCGGGGCAGGAGGACTCGGAGGCGGCCCTGCGCCACGCGCACGAGCTCCTCGAGTCGTCGGTCGTGGGACGATAGGCGACGATGAGACTCACCCTGCGCAAGAGCACGCCGCCCCCGTCGGGCCCCGACACGCTCGGGCCGGTCAAGGTCGACTCGCGCACCAAGGCGCTGACCAAGCGGTTGCAGCCCGGTGACGTCGCGGTCATCGACCACGTCGACATCGACCGCGTCGCGGCGGACGCCCTCGTGGCCGCGAAGCCGGCCGCCGTGCTCAACGCCGCGCGCTCCGTCTCCGGGCGCTACCCGAACCTCGGTCCGGAGATCCTCGTCGAGGCGGGGATCGTGCTCGTCGACGACCTGGGCCCGGCCGTGATGGCCGTGCCGGACGGCAGCGTGCTCCGCCTCGAC
Source organism: Cellulosimicrobium sp. NPDC057127 (assembly GCF_042670945.1). Taxonomy (NCBI): domain Bacteria; kingdom Bacillati; phylum Actinomycetota; class Actinomycetes; order Micrococcales; family Promicromonosporaceae; genus Cellulosimicrobium; species Cellulosimicrobium sp. NPDC057127. The sequence continues at coordinate 39,229 of NZ_JBHUUP010000019.1, read as the reverse complement.
GGGGACGGGGTGTACCTCGGCGAGGCCCTGGTGGCCGAGGGCGTGGTCCAGACGCCGGCGACGGTCGCGCAGAGCCTGGAGGAGGCGCGCGCCAACCTGTCGGTCGAGATCGAGTCGTTCGCCGAGAACACGATGGACTACCTGCGGCGCGAGCGGGACCTGCTCCTCGACGGCGTGGGCGTCCCCGACATCAGCACGCCCATCGACGGCCGGCAGGTGCTGATCGTCGTGCGCGGCTACCACTACCGCGAGGACCTCGCGACGCTGCGCCCGTACATCACCGAGTACCGCCCGGTGCTCATCGGTGTCGACGGCGGTGCGGACGCCATCATCGACGCGGGCTGGAAGCCCGACATGATCGTGGGCGACATGGACTCCGTGTCCGACCGCGCCCTGAGCAGCGGTGCCGAGATCGTCGTGCACGCCTACCGGGACGGCAAGGCGCCGGGGCTCGAGCGCGTCCGAGAGCTCGGCGTGGACCCCGTGGTCTTCCCGGCGACGGGCACGAGCGAGGACATCGCGATGCTGCTCGCGGACGACAAGGGCGCGGAGGTCATCGTGGCGGTGGGCACGCACGCGACGCTCGTCGAGTTCCTCGACAAGGGCCGTGCGGGCATGGCGAGCACCTTCCTCACGCGGCTGCGTGTCGGCGGCAAGCTCGTCGACGCCAAGGGCGTCTCGCGCCTGTACCGGCAACGCATCTCGAACCTGCAGCTCACGCTGCTGTCCCTCGCCGGGCTGTTCGCCGTCGTGATGGCCCTGTGGTCCACGTCCGCCGGTCAGACCTTCTTCGGACTGGTCGGCGCACGGGTCGACGACTTCACGTCCTGGGTCGGCGCCCTGTTCTCCGGGGGCTGAGCGCCCCGCGCCCGGACGACGCCGCCGTCGTCCGGTCCGGGGCTCCGAGCCCCGACGCGACGACCGTCGCGACGTCCGCACCTCCACCCGCCGCACCGACCGAAGGACACCGCCGCACAGTGATCGACTTCAGGTACCACATCGTCTCGTTGATCTCGGTCTTCCTCGCGCTCGCCGTCGGGATCATCCTTGGCGCCGGACCGCTGCAGGGTGCCATCGGCGAGCAGCTGACGGGCCAAGTCGAGCAGCTGCGCGTGGAGCGCAACGAGCTCCGCGACGAGCTCGACCGGACGAACGTGCGCCTCGACGAGGCGACGCGCTACATCGAGGCGGCCGGGCCGCAGCTCGTCGCCGACTCGCTGCCGCAGCGCCGCGTGGCCGTCGTCGACCTGGACGCCGGGGCGGGCGAGCGCGACGAGGAGGTCATCGCGCAGCTCGACGCGGCCGGGGCGAGCGTCGTGGCGCACGTGCGGCTCACGGACGCGTGGACGAGCGAGGACGAGGAGAGCGCCCGCGCCACGGTGGCGGACGGGCTCGGTGACAAGATCGGCGACGTGCCCGAGGACGCGACGGCGGACCAGCGCCTCGCGCGCGCCCTCGCCCTGTCGCTCACCGGTGTCTCCGCCGACGACCCGCAGACGCGCAGCCCCGAGGCGGTCGAGCTCGAGACGCTGCTCGAGCGCTTCGCGCTGGTCGACGTCGTGGCGGAGCAGGTGGCTCCCGCCGACCTGGTCCTCCTGCTGGCCGGGCCGGGACCGGACCCGGCGGAGCCTGCCGGGGAGTCGGGCGAGAGCGCCGCACCCTCGACGTACGTCGTCGACATCGAGGCGAGCGTCGCCGTCGCGGCGCAGGACGTCGCCCAGGCAGCGCTCGTCGCGGGCGCCACGACGGTGCCGGGCGACCTCGTGTCGACGATCCGCAGCTCGGAGGGGCTCGCCGCCACGGTGTCGACCGTGAGCGGCATCGAGAACCTGCCCGGCCGGATCAACGTGCCGCTCGGCCTCGCGGCACGCCTGGCCGGCCAGGTCGGCCACTACGGGTTCGAGGAGAGCGCTACGGCGGTCCTGCCGCCCGCGGTGGAGCTGCCGCCGGTGGTCCGGACCCCGGCCGGTGAGGCCGAGGGCGTCGAGGACGCGGGGGCGGCGTCGGGCGAGGGCGAGGGCTGAGCGTGGGACGCAGCGGGACGACGACCGTCGCCGGGGCCGTCGCCGCGGTGGTGACCGCCGCCGTCCGGCGCGGGCTCGGCGCACGACCGCCGGGCGGCGAGGAGCGCTGGACGCGCACGAACCACCGCGGCGAGCCCATCAGCCTGCTCGAAGGGCCCTCCGTCGCGGCCGGGCTGGTCGCCGGCGCGCTCCTCGGGGCGGGCGACGCGCGGACTCGGACCGCGACGGCGCTCGCCGCCGCGGGCGGCGGTGCCTTCGGCCTCGTCGACGACCTCGCGGAGGACACGTCGACGCGGAGGAAGGGGCTCAAGGGTCACCTCGGCGCGCTCGCGCGCGGTGAGCTCACGACCGGGGGGCTCAAGGTCCTGGGCATCGGGGCGACGTCGCTCGCCGCGGCCGCCCTGGGCACGCCGCGCCGCGGGCCCGTGCCGGCGCACCTCGTCGACGTCGCCGTGAACGGTGCGCTCGTCGCGGGGACGGCCAACCTCCTCAACCTTCTCGACCTGCGTCCCGGTCGCGCGCTCAAGTCCGCGGTCGCGGTGTCGGCGCCGTTCCTCGGCACGTCCGCCGCACCGACGACGGGCGCCGTGCTCGGCGCGGCCGCGGCCGCCGCGCGCGACGACCTCGGCGAGCGCGACATGCTGGGCGACTGCGGTGCGAACGCCCTGGGTGCCGTGCTCGGTACCCAGGTCGCGCTGGCGTCCCCGCGACCCGTGCGCTGGCTGGCGCTGGCGGGAGTCGTCGGGCTGACGTTCGCCAGCGAGCGGGTGAGCTTCTCGCGCGTCATCGACGGCAACGACGTGCTCCGGCGCGTCGACGCGTGGGGGCGGCGCCCCGCGTGACCGGGCGCGCCGGTCGTCTGCGCGCCGCGACCCAGACGCTCGCCGGCGCGGCGGTGATGATCACCGTCGTGACCGTCGCGAGCCGGCTCGTCGGCTTCGCGCGGTCGCTCGTCCTGTCCTCGACGCTCGGCACGGTGGGCGTCGGCACCGCGTACACGTCGGCGAACATCCTGCCGAACGTGCTCTTCGAGGTCGCCGCCGGCGGGGCGCTCGCGGGCGCCGTCGTGCCTCTCCTGGCGGGGCCCATCGCGCGCCGCTCCCGCGAGGACGTCTCGCGGATCGCCTCGGCCGTGCTCGGCTGGACGCTCCTCGTGCTCGTGCCGTTGGGTGCGCTGCTCGCCCTGCTCGCGGGGCCGATCGCGGTCGCGCTCATGTCGGAGGAGCACCCCGGGCTCGTCGACGTCACGGCCACGTTCGTGCGCGTGTTCGCGCTGCAGGTGCCGCTCTACGGCGTCGCGGTCGTGCTGGGCGGGATCCTGCAGGCGCACAAGCGGTTCTTCTGGCAGGCGCTGTCGCCGCTCCTGTCCAGTCTCGCGGTCATCGCGGTCTACCTCGTGTTCGTCGCCCTCGCCGACGGGAACCAGGCCGACGTCGCGGAGCTGTCCGGCAGGGCGATCGCGTGGCTCGGCTGGGGGACGACCGCGGGCGTCGCGGTCCTCGCGCTCCCGCTCGTCGGTCCGGTGCTGCGCACCGGCACCCGGCTGCGCCCACGTCTGCGCTTCCCGCACGGCGAGGGCGTGCGTGCCCGCAACCTCGCGCTCGCAGGCGTCGGCGCGCTCGTCGCCCAGCAGCTGTCGGTGCTCGCGACGATGTGGTCGGCCCTGCAGTTCGGGCCCCAGGCGACGTTCCCGACCTACACCTTCGTCCAGCAGGTCTACCTGCTCCCGTACGCCGTGCTCGCGTTCCCGCTCGCCACGAGCGCCTTCCCGCGCCTCGCCGAGCACGTCGCGCACGCCCGGCTCGACACGTTCCGCAGCCTGCTCGCCGTGACCACGCGCGCGCTGCTCGTCGTCGCCGGCATCGGCGTCGCCGCGCTCGTCGCCGCCTCGGAGGCGGTCGAGGCCGTGTTCGCGGTCATCGCGCGCTCGTCCGTCGACGGGCTCGGAGCCGGCGTCGCGTGGATGGCCCCCGGCGTCGTCGGGTTCGCGCTGATCCTCCACCTGTCGCGCGCCCTGTACACGATCGACCACCAGCGTGCCGCCGCCGTCGCGACGGTCGCGGGCTGGGCTGTCGTCGCGGTGGCGGCCCTCGCGCTGCCCGCGGCGACGGGCGTGCGCGACCAGCGGGGCGTGCTGTCGATGCTCGGCCTCGCCACGACGCTCGGGATGACGGTCGCCGGCGCGGCCCTGCTGCTCGGCGTCCACCGTCGCGCGGGCGGGGACGCGACGCGGTACGTGCCGCGCACCCTCGTCGTCGTCGGACTCTCGACCGCTGCCGGGGCGGCGCTCGGCTCCGCGCTGTCGGCGGCCCTGCTGCCCGAGGACGCGGGCGTGCCGGCAGCGCTCGGGGTCGGGCTGCTGGCCGCGACCGCCGCGGCGCTCGTCGTGGTGGGCGGCACGCTCCTGGCGGACCGTACTGCGCTGCTCGGGGTCCTGCGCCGCCGACGGTGAGGCGACGCACGTCGCGACGCGGATGCCGGCGTCGGGGCCGCTGTTAGGATGGAGTTCCGTGGCAGACCTCCTGAACCGGCCCTCCTCCCGCCCCAACGCCTCGGGTGCTCGTTCCGAGCACCGCACCGCGCACGTCTTCGTCACCGGCGGCGTCGCGTCCTCGCTCGGCAAGGGCCTGACCGCCTCGAGCCTCGGTCGTCTGCTCCGCTCGCGCGGCCTGCGCGTGACCATGCAGAAGCTCGACCCGTACCTCAACGTCGACCCCGGGACGATGAACCCGTTCCAGCACGGCGAGGTGTTCGTCACCGAGGACGGCGCCGAGACGGACCTCGACATCGGCCACTACGAGCGCTTCCTCGACGTCGACCTCGAGGCGTCGGCGAACGTCACCACGGGTCAGGTGTACTCGCAGGTGATCGCGCGCGAGCGGCGTGGCGAGTACCTCGGGGACACGGTCCAGGTCATCCCGCACATCACGGACGAGATCAAGTCCCGGATGCGCGCCCAGGCGGGCGAGGACGTCGACGTCATCATCACCGAGGTCGGCGGCACCGTCGGCGACATCGAGTCCCAGCCCTTCCTCGAGGCGGCGCGCCAGGTGCGCCACGAGCTCGGCCGCGACGACGTGTTCTTCCTGCACGTGTCGCTCGTGCCGTACATCGGGCCCTCCGGCGAGCTGAAGACGAAGCCGACGCAGCACTCGGTCGCCGCGCTGCGGTCGATCGGCATCCAGCCCGACGCGATCGTGCTCCGTGCGGACCGTGTCGTGCCCGAGCCCGTGAAGCGCAAGATCGCGCTCATGTGCGACGTGGACAACGAGGCCGTCGTGAACGCCGTGGACGCACCGAGCATCTACGACATCCCGCGCGTGCTGCACTCGGAGGGGCTCGACGCGTACGTCGTGCGCCGGCTCGGCCTGCCGTTCCACGACGTCGACTGGGACGGCTGGAGCCAGCTCCTGGAGCGCGTGCATCAGCCCGCGCACCAGGTCGAGGTCGCGCTCGTCGGCAAGTACATCGACCTGCCGGACGCGTACCTGTCCGTCACCGAGGCGCTGCGCGCCGGCGGTTTCGCCAACGACGCGAAGGTGACGATCCGCTGGGTCACCTCCGACGACTGCCAGACGCCCGAGGGTGCGGAGGACGCGCTCGGCGGGGTCGACGCGGTGCTCGTCCCCGGCGGCTTCGGCGTGCGTGGCATCGAGGGCAAGCTCGGTGCGCTGCGCTGGGCGCGCGAACGGCGCGTCCCGACGCTGGGCATCTGCCTGGGCCTGCAGTCGATGGTCATCGAGTACGCGCGCAACATCCTCGGCATCGAGGACGCCTCGTCCACGGAGTTCCACCCGGACACGCAGAACCCGGTCATCGCCACCATGGAGGAGCAGCTCGAGATCGTCGGCGGCGAGGGCGACCTCGGCGGCACGATGCGTCTCGGCTCCTACCCGGCCGCGCTGGTCCCCGGATCCGTCGTGGCCAAGGCGTACGGGTCCGAGCACGTCACCGAGCGCCACCGGCACCGGTACGAGGTGAACAACCTCTTCCGCGAGCAGCTCGAGGAGGCCGGCCTGGTGATCTCGGGCACGTCGCCGGACACGGCGCTGGTCGAGTTCGTCGAGCTGCCCGCGGACGTGCACCCGTACTACGTGAGCACGCAGGCGCACCCCGAGTTCAAGTCGCGCCCGACGCGTGCGCACCCCCTGTTCGCCGGCCTCGTCGCGGCCGCGCTCGAGATCCAGGCCGCCTGAGTGGACGCCGCGACGGCGTCAGCCGACGCCGCAGGGCCGGAGGTCGTCGACCTCCCGGCCCCGCGGCCCGTGCTGTCCACCGGTCTGGTGCACGAGGGGCGCGTGTTCGACCTGCGCGCCGACGACGTCGACCTCGGCGAGGGCGGGCGCGTGACGCGCGAGTACCTCGACCACCCGGGAGCGGTGGCCGTGGTCGCGCTCGACGACGACGACCGCGTGCTCCTGCTGCGCCAGTACCGGCACCCGGTGCGACGCGAGCTGTGGGAGCCGCCGGCGGGCCTGCTCGACGTCGAGGGCGAGGACGCCCGCGACGCGGCCGCGCGCGAGCTCGCCGAGGAGGCCGACCTGCGCGCGGGCCGCTGGGACGTGCTCGTCGACTACTACACGTCGCCCGGCGGGTCCAACGAGGCCCTGCGGGTGTTCCTCGCGCGCGACCTGTCGCCCGTCCCCGAGTACGAGCGGCACGAGCGCGAGGCCGAGGAGCGCGACATGGAGGCGCGCTGGGTCCCCCTCGACGACGTAGTCGCGGCCGTGCTCGCAGGACAGGTGCACAACCCGTCGGCCGTCGTCGGCATCCTGGCCGCCGCGACGTCCCGCGCGGGCGGGTGGGCGTCCTTGCGGCCGGCGGACGCACCCTGGCCCGAGCGCCGCGGCGTCTGACGTCCCGGGACGACGAGACACCCGCGGTCGTCCCTCCGCGGCGCCTGCGCAGGCTCGGGTAGCGTCCGGACGTGCTCACGACGCTGCCCGACCTGCTGCCCCTGCCCGCGGGCGGGCTCGAGATCGCCGACGCGAGGACGGGGCGGACCCGCTCCGCCGTCCTGGAGGCCTTCCGGATCGGGCGGACGGCGGTGACGGTCGGTGAGCACCGCCGTGTCCTGGACGCGGTCGGGTCAGGGGCTCGTCGTACGGAGGCGGGGGACCGCCTCCCGGTGCACGGGGTGACGTGGTTCGAGGCGGTGCGATGGTGCAACGCGGCGTCGCGGCTCGCAGGGGTGGAACCCGCCTACGACGTCGAGGGCAGGCGCGTGCGCTGGGACGTCGGGTCCGAGGGGTACCGGCTGCCCACCGAGGCCGAGTGGGAGTACGCGTGCCGAGCCGGGACGTCCGGTCCGACGTACGGCCCGCTGGGTACGGTCGCCTGGACCGCGGACGACGCCGTCGACGCGCCGCAACCCGTCGCGACCCGATCGCCGAACGCCTTCGGTCTGCACGACGTGCTCGGCAACGTCTGGGAGTGGTGCTGGGACTACGCGGACACCGCCAGGTACGGCGAGTACCGCAGCCTGCGCGGTGGCGGCTGGGCCGATCCGCCGTGGAGCGTCCGCGCGGGCGTACGGCGGGGGAGCGCGCCCGACGCGCGCATCGAGGACGTGGGCTTCAGGGTCGCTCGGGGCGCCGTCGGCGAGCCCGGTGTCCCCGCGGCCCAGGGCTGGTCGGACGCGGCGGACCGCGCCAGGGCACGGGTGCGGGGTCTCGTCCCGCTGGGCTGGACGCCGCTCTCGTTCCCCGAGGAGTGAGAGCTCGTGCCGCTCAGGCGCGGGTCCGCGTCGTGAGCACGGCGCGCGCCGTGCCGGCCACGAGGAGCGCGGAACCGAGCATGTGCAGCCCGACCAGCAGTGCAGGCAGCCCGGTGAAGTACTGCACGTAGCCGACCGCACCCTGCGCGAGCGTGATCGCGAGGAGCAACCAGGCCGCGCGCCGCACGACGGGCGACGCGCGGCGCACGCGCACGAGGTAGAGGACGAGGACCGCGACGAAGACCCAGACCGCCCAGGCGTGCAGCTTGCTCATGGCGGCCGGGTCGACGGCGAGACGGTAGCCGACCTCGTCGTCGCCGCTGTGCGGGCCTGCGCCCGTGGTGATGACGCCGAGCGTCACGACCGCCGCGGTGAGCGCCGCGAGGACCCACGCGGTGGCGCGCGTGGCGCGGTCGACGGTGGGCACGGGCGGGCCGTCGCCCTCGCCCGAGCGGTGCAGCAGCAGGAGGGACACGGCGACGAGCGCGGCCGAGACGAGGAAGTGCAACGACACCCAGCCCGGGTGCAGGTGCAGGAGCACGATGACGCCGCCGATCACGGCCTGCGCCGCGACGCCCAGCAGGGGCACGGCGCCGAGCAGACGGTAGGACAGCACGCGCGAGCGGTCGGTCCACACCAGCAGGAGCGCGAGAACGGCCACGACGCCGAGGACGCCGGTCAGCGTGCGGTTCCCGAACTCGACGAACTCGTGGTAGGTCGTCGCCGGGTGGAACTCGGCGCTGAACTGGCCGGGGTGGCACTGCGGCCACGTGGAGCACCCGAGCCCGGACCCGGTGAGCCGGACGGCCCCGCCCGTGACGATGATGCCGATCTGGGCGACGAGGTTCGCGACGAGCACCGGACGCGTCCAGCGCCGCCACGGGGCCAGGCGGTCACGCCGCGTCGGGGGAGCGCCGGCGGGTGCGCCGTCGTGGCCTGTCCGGTCCGCGTCGCCGGGAGGGATCGTCGGGCTCGTGCTCGTCACGCCACTACGGTATCCGCCCACGCCGCCCGGACAGGCCGGTCCCGGGACCCGCCGGGGTGACGTGCACGACGTCGGACCCCGGGCGTGGCGGGCCGTGGCGGGTAGCGTTCGGTGGATGGACGACGAGGAGGCCACCTGCACCGACAGCACGGCGCACGTCCCGCCGCCCGAGCACGACCGCCCCCTGCACGGGGCGCACTCGCACGACGCGTCGCGTGCGCGACAGATGTTGCGGAGGGTGACCGACCCGCCACGGCGGGTCATGCGGGAGACGACGCGCCCCTCGCTCGCGCACCCGGCGCTCCTGCCGGGGATCGGGGTGGAGAGCACGGACAAGGACTTCCGCACGAACAGGGCGGTGTTCGTCGTCGCGGCGGTCCTCACGGGGGCGTTCATCGTGTGGGGCGTGGTCGGCACCGAGTCGCTCACCCGGGCCTCGAGCCTCGCGCTCGGCTGGGTCTCGAGCTCGTTCGGCTGGCTGTTCTCCGTGCTGACGCTCGTGGTCTTCGGATTCATGCTGTGGCTCGGTCTCGGGCCCTACGGGGCCATCCGGCTCGGCCGTGACGACGAGGAGCCCGAGTTCTCGCGCACGTCGTGGATCGCGATGCTCTTCGCCGCGGGAATGGGCATCGGGCTGCTGTTCTTCGGGCCGTACGAGCCGCTCACCTACTTCCTCGACCTGCCCCCGGCGTTCGAGGAGCTCGAGCCCGCGTCCAACCGGGCGATGTTCGCCGCGACGTCGCAGGCGATGTTCCACTGGGGCCCGATGGCGTGGTCGTACTACGCGCTCGTGGGCGGGGCGATCGCGTACGCCGCGTACCGCAAGGGCCGCAGCCCGCTCATGTCGTCGCTGCTGGAGCCCATCTTCGGCGCTCGCACGCACGGCTGGGCCGGCGCCGTGATCGACGTCGCGGCCATCATCGTGACGCTCTTCGGCACGGCGGTGACGCTCGGCATCGGTGCCCTGCAGATCGGGCGGGGGCTCGAGCTCGTCGCCGGGATCGGTCCGGTGGGCAACGGAGCGGTCGTCGCGATCATCTGCGTGCTCACGATCGCCTTCATCGTCTCGGCCGTGTCGGGGATCAAGCGCGGCATCCGCGCCCTGTCGAACACCGCGATGGTGCTCACGGCGCTGCTGGGCCTCTTCGTGCTCGTCGTCGGCCCGACGGCATTCGTCCTCGCGTTCGTCCCGAGCGCGCTGGCCTCGTTCGTCGGCGACACCTTCACGCTCGCGGCGCAGAGCGCGGCCACCAGCGACGACGCCTCCGCGTTCATGAACGCGTGGACGACCTACTACTGGGCGTGGTGGGTCGCGTGGACGCCGTTCGTCGGGATCTTCGTCGCGAAGATCAGCCGCGGACGGACGCTGCGGGAGTTCGTCATGACGGTCATCCTCGCGCCCAGCCTCGTCACCATGGTGTGGTTCGGCATCGTGGGCGGGACGACGATGCGTCTCGAGCAGGGCGGCGCCGCGATCAGCGAGCGCGACTCGCCGCAGGACATGCTGTTCGGGCTGCTCGACGCCCTGCCGCTGAGCGGCGTCACCGCGGTGATCGCCATGGTGGCCATCGTCATCTACTTCGTGACGAGCGCGGACAGCGCGGCGCTCGTCATGGGCAGCCTGAGCCAGCGCGGCCGCCCCGAACCGTCCCCGTGGGTGACGATCACCTGGGGCGTGGCGCTCGCCGGGATCGCCGTCGTGATGCTCCTCGTGGGCGGACGGCAGGCCCTGGACGGGCTGCAGTCCCTCGTGATCGTCACGGCGCTGCCCTTCGCGTTCGTGCTCGTCCTCGTCATGGTGGCGTGGTCGCGGGACCTCGCCCGCGACCCGCTGGTCCTGCGGCGCAGGTACGCGCGCGAGGCGATCCGGCTCGGCGTCGCGCAGGCGATCGAGGACCACGGCGACGACTTCGTCTTCGCGGCCGGTGCCACGGAACCGCACCAGCCGTCCGCCGGCGACTGGCTGGACACGGACGACCCCGCGCTCACGCAGTGGTACGACGCTCACGACCAGGACGGAGCGCCCGAGTCGGGCGCAGGGGACCGGACCGCCCCCACGGACGGCGGCGTCCCGTCAGTGCCAGCGGAAGAGCCGGCTCGCGCCCCAGCCGAGCGCCGCCGTCCACCCGAGGAGGACGACGACGGAGAACGGCGGTAGCGCGCCGTCGATCAGCGCGCCCCGCATCGCCTCGCCGAGGGCGCCGGAGGGCAGCAGCAGCGCGACGTGCTGCAGCGGCCCGGGCAGCTGCTCGGCCGGGACGAGCACGCCTCCGCCCACGGTGAGCAGCACGAGCACGAGGTTGGCCACAGCGAGGACGCCCTCGGCGCGCAGCGTGCCCGCGAGGAGCATCGCGAGCGAGGTGAACGCGGCCGTCCCGAGGAGCGCGGCGAGGAGCGCCGCGGCGATGCCGGCGGCCTGCGGCTGCCAGCCGAGCCCGAGCGCGACGACCGTGACGACGACCACCTGGACGACCTCGACCGCCAGCACCCCGAGCACCTTGCCCGCGAGGAGGCCACCGCGACCCAAGGGCGTCGTCGACATGAGCCGCAGGACGCCGTTGCGCCGGTCGAAGGCGGTGGCGATGGCCTGGGACGTGAACGCCGTCGACATGACGGCGAGCGCGAGCACGCCGGGCGTCACGAAGTCGACCCGGGACGCGCCGCCGGTGTCGAGCTCGACGAACGACGTGAGGACGAGGCCCAGCAGCAGGAGGACGGGCAGGACGACCGTGACCAGCAGCTGCTCTCCGTTGCGCAGGATCATGCGGGTCTCGAAGGCCGTCTGCGCGACGACGCGGCGCCACGCGGGCGCGGGCGCCGGGGGAGCGACGTGGGCGTCCGCGGTGGGATCGGTGGCCGTGGTGGGAGCCGTCCGCGCAGGGCGGGTGTCGTCTTTCATCGCAGGTGCCGTCCCGTGAGGTCGAGGAAGACGTCCTCGAGCGTGCGGCGGCCGACGGTCACGCGCGCGGCGAGGACGCCCCGCGCGGCGAGCCACGTCGTGAGGGCGACGAGCGTGCCGGGGTCGGCCGGGCCCGTGAGCGAGTACGCACCCGGCCGGGCCTCGACGAGGGCCCACGAGCCCGGCAGCGCCGTGCGGAGGTCGTCGAGGTCGAGACCGGCCCGGGCCTCGAACCGCACGGTGCGCTCGGGCAGCCCGTCAGGCGACCCGTCGGGCACGGTCGTCCTCGGGGCCGTCCCGGCGGCGTGCTCGGACTCGAGGAGCGCGCGCGTCGTCCCGGCGGCGATGACCCGGCCGTGGTCGACGACGTACACCTGGTCGGCGAGGTCCTCGGCCTCGTCCATGAGGTGCGTCGTGAGCACGATGCCCACGCCGTCGGCGCGCAGCTCGCGCACGAGCTCCCACACGGCGTGCCGGCTCTGCGGGTCCATGCCCGCGCTCGGCTCGTCGAGGAAGACCACGTCGGGCCGCCCGACCACCGCCGCGGCGAGGGCGAGGCGCTGGCGCTGACCGCCCGAGAGACGTCGCACGGTCGTGCGGGCGAAGCCGCCCAGCCCGAGCCGTTCGGAGAGCTCGTCGACGTCGCGCGGCCGGGCGTACATCGACGCGACGTGGCGCAGCATCTCGAGCGCCCGCACGCCCGTGGGGAGCCCGCCGTCCTGCAGCATGACCCCGACGCGAGGACGGAGCTCGCGCGCGTCGGCCAGCGGGTCGAGCCCGAGGACCCGCACCTCGCCGGCGTCGGGGGACCGCAGGCCCTCGCAGCACTCGACCGTCGTCGTCTTGCCCGCGCCGTTGGGGCCGAGGACTGCCGTGACGGCCCCGCGCTCGGCGACGAGGTCCACGCCGTCCACGACGGCGCGACCGTCGTAGCGCTTGACGAGGTCGCGCACGAGCACGGCGGGGTCGACGGGCACCCGGCGATCCTAGTGCCCGCGCGCGCCCGTCCCGGCGGCCCCGCCCGCGTTGTCGCGCGCGTCACAGCGGGGGCTGTGAGGCACACCTTGCTTGCGCGGGAACAATTAGGGAACAACCATGTTGTCTATATCTGGGCCGCGTGGTGCCCGCGGGCGCCCCGGGCGTCGCGCACCACGGCCCGCAGCACCGTCCGGCACGGGACCACCAGGAGGTGAGCATGGCCGCAGGGACCGTCCGTCCGCCCGCGACGCAGCGCGCCGTCGCGCACCCCGCCCAGCCTGCCCCCGCCCGCGCGTCCTCCGAGGCCGACCGCCGCACGCGCGAGCGCGTCCTCGAGCTCGTCGCCACCGCGGGCCCCGTGAGCGCCGCCGACCTCGCCGCGACGCTCGGGCTCACCCCGGCCGCGGTCCGCCGGCACCTCGCGCTCCTGGAGGACGACGACCTCGTCGCCGTCCACGACGCCGGGCACGCCACCGGCATGCGCGGTCGGCCCGCGCGGCGCTACGTCGCGACGGCCGCCGGCCAGGGCGAGCTGTCCGGGACGTACGCCGACCTCGCCACGGACGCCCTGCGCTTCCTGCGCGACGTCGCCGGCCCGGAAGCCGTCGAGCGCTTCGCCCAGGACCGCCTCAGCGGGCTCGCGGACCGCTACGCCGCCCGGCTCGACGCCGAGGACGTCGAGGGCAGGGCTTCCCAGCTCGCCGAGGCGCTCGCGGACGACGGCTACGCGGCCAGCGTGCGCCCCGTCGCGGGCGCCCGGGCGCTGCAGCTGTGCCAGGGCCACTGCCCCGTGCAGCACGTCGCCGAGGAGTTCCCGCAGCTGTGCGAGGCGGAGGCCCAGGTCTTCGCCCGGCTGCTCGGGTCCCACGTGCAGCGCCTGGCGACCCTCGCCGGCGGCGGGCACGCGTGCACGACGAACGTCCCCCTCCGACCCTCGACCCCCGACCGATACTGACCGCCCCCTCCGCATCGACGGACAGTGGAAGGACAACCATGAGCGCTCCCACCCAGGACGCCGCCGGCGTGGCACAGCCCGTCGACGACAAGCGCAGCGACGAGGAGATCATCGCCTCGATCGGTGCCTACGAGTACGGCTGGCACGACAGCGACGAGGCCGGCGCGATCGCGCAGCGCGGCCTGTCCGAGGACGTCGTGCGCAACATCTCGGCGCTGAAGAACGAGCCCGAGTGGATGCTCAAGTCCCGGCTCAAGGCCCTGCGCCTGTTCGACAAGAAGCCGATGCCGAGCTGGGGCTCGGACCTCACGGGCATCGACTTCGACAAGATCAAGTACTTCGTGCGCTCGACCGAGAAGCAGGCCACGAGCTGGGAGGACCTGCCGGAGGACATCCGCGCCACGTACGACCGGCTCGGCATCCCGGAGGCGGAGAAGCAGCGCCTCGTCGCCGGCGTCGCCGCGCAGTACGAGTCCGAGGTCGTCTACCACCAGATCCGTGAGGACCTCGAGGCGCAGGGCGTCATCTTCGTCGACACGGACACCGGCCTGCGCGAGCACCCGGAGCTCTTCCAGGAGTACTTCGGCACGGTCATCCCGTCGGGCGACAACAAGTTCGCGGCGCTCAACTCGGCCGTGTGGTCGGGCGGGTCGTTCGTCTACGTGCCCCCGGGCGTGCACGTCGAGATCCCGCTGCAGGCCTACTTCCGCATCAACACGGAGAACATGGGCCAGTTCGAGCGGACGCTGATCATCGCCGACGAGGGCTCGTACGTGCACTACGTCGAGGGCTGCACCGCGCCGATCTACTCGAGCGACTCGCTGCACTCCGCGGTCGTCGAGATCGTCGTCAAGAAGAACGCGCGCGTGCGCTACACGACCATCCAGAACTGGTCGAACAACGTGTACAACCTCGTCACCAAGCGGGCGACCGCGGCCGAGGGCGCGACGATGGAGTGGGTCGACGGCAACATCGGCTCCAAGGTGACGATGAAGTACCCGGCGATCTACCTGCTGGGCGAGCACGCCCGTGGCGAGACGCTGTCCATCGCGTTCGCGGGCGAGGGCCAGCACCAGGACGCGGGCGCGAAGATGGTGCACGCCGCACCGCGCACGTCGTCCTCGATCGTGTCGAAGTCGGTCGCGCGCGGAGGCGGTCGCACGTCCTACCGCGGTCTCGTCCAGGTGCTCGAGGGCGCCGAGCACTCCGCCTCGACCGTGCTGTGCGACGCGCTGCTGGTCGACCAGATCTCGCGCTCCGACACCTACCCGTACGTCGACGTCCGCGAGGACGACGTGTCCATGGGGCACGAGGCGACGGTCTCCCGCGTGAGCGAGGACCAGCTGTTCTACCTCATGTCCCGGGGCATGGAGGAGACCGAGGCGATGGCCATGATCGTGCGCGGGTTCGTCGAGCCCATCGCGCGCGAGCTGCCCATGGAGTACGCGCTCGAGCTCAACCGCCTCATCGAGCTGCAGATGGAAGGGTCCGTCGGCTGATATGACCACCCCAGTGACCACGGAAGAGTCCACCGCCGGGCCCGCGCAGGGCCTGAGCACCGACCACTCGCGCGCGGCGGCCGACGGCGCGCACTCCCACGGCGTCGTCCCGCAGGGCTCGCGCGCGGAGCGCCTGACCTCGTTCGACCTCGCCGACATCCCCGTGCCCTCCGGGCGCGAGGAGGAGTGGCGCTTCTCGCCCGTCGCGCGCCTCGCGCCGTTGTTCGAGGCCTCGCTCGTCGGGCAGTCCGGGGGCGGCGACGTGCGCGTCACCGTCGTCGAGGCCCCCGAGGTGCAGGTGTCGATCGTCGGCCGCGGCGACGAGCGGCTCGGCACCGCCGGCAGGCCCGGCGACCGCACCGCCGTCACCGCGTGGAACGAGTTCGAGCAGGCGACGGTCATCACCGTGCCGAAGGAGGCCGTCGCGTCCGACGTCACGTCGGTGCGCGTCGAGGGGCACGGCCCCACGCCGACCGCGAGCCACGTCCTCGTGCGCGCCGAGCGGCACTCGGAAGCCGTCGTCGTGCTCGACCACGTCGGGTCCGCGACGCTGACCGAGACGGTCGAGATCGTCGTCGAGGACGGCGCGCAGCTGACCGTCGTGTCGGTCCAGGACTGGGCGGACGGTGCCGTCCACGCGTCCTCCCACCGCGCCCGCATCGGCCGCGACGCGCGCCTCAAGCACGTCGTCGTGACGCTCGGGGGCGACGTCGTGCGCGTCACCCCGGACGCCGAGTTCACGGCCGAGGGCGGCGAGGTCGAGATGGTCGGCCTGTACTTCGCGGACGCGGACCAGCACCAGGAGCACCGCCTGTTCGTCGACCACGCCGTCCCGCGCTGCAAGAGCCGCGTGACGTACAAGGGCGCGCTGCAGGGCGAGGGCGCGCACGCGGTGTGGGTGGGCGACGTGCTCATCCGCGCCGAGGCCGAGGGCACCGACACGTACGAGCTCAACCGCAACCTGGTCCTCACCGACGGGGCGCGCGCGGACTCCGTGCCGAACCTCGAGATCGAGACCGGCGAGATCGAGGGCGCGGGCCACGCGTCGGCGACCGGCCGGTTCGACGACGAGCAGCTGTTCTACCTGCAGGCCCGCGGCATCCCGGAGACCGACGCGCGGCGCCTCGTCGTGCGCGGCTTCTTCGCGGAGCTCATCGCCGAGATCGGCGTCGAGTCGGTCGAGCAGCGCCTGATCGAGGCCATCGAGCGCGAGCTGAGCAAGTCGATGAGCGTGATCGAGGGCACCGCCGAGGGCGTGGCGTGACAGCACAGCTCGCCTGCACCACCGCGGACCTCGGCCCCGAGGAGGCGCTGCGCGTCGAGCTCGCGTCCGCCGACGGCGCCACGGTGGAGGTCGCCGTCGTACGCGACGGCGACGGCGGGTGGCACGCCATCTCCGACATCTGCTCGCACGGGGCCGTGTCGCTGTCCGACGGCGAGGTGGAGGGCTGCTTCGTCGAGTGCTGGCTGCACGGCTCGCAGTTCGACGTGCGGACCGGCCAGCCGACGGCGCTGCCCGCGATGCGGCCCGTGCCCGTCTACCCGGTCACCGTCGAGGGCGAGAAGGTGCTCGTCGACGTCGACCGGACTCTCGGGGCGGCCTGACCCGCGGCACCCCGTACGTCGCACACCTGATCGCCCGGCCGGCGCGACCGGCCCCCCTGAACCTCACGACCGAACTCCTGGGAGAACCACGAATGTCCACTCTCGAGATCCGCGACCTGCACGTCAGCGTCGAGACCAAGGAAGGGCCGAAGCCGATCCTGCGCGGCGTCGACCTCACCATCAACAGCGGCGAGGTCCACGCCATCATGGGCCCCAACGGCTCGGGCAAGTCCACGCTCGCGTACTCCATCGCCGGCCACCCGAAGTACCAGGTGACGAGCGGTTCCGTGACGCTCGACGGCGAGGACGTGCTGGAGATGAGCGTGGACGAGCGCGCCCGTGCCGGCATGTTCCTCGCGATGCAGTACCCCGTCGAGGTCCCGGGCGTCTCCGTCTCGAACTTCCTGCGCACCGCCAAGACCGCGATCGACGGCGAGGCCCCCGCGCTGCGCCACTGGGTCAAGGACGTCAAGGGCGCCATGGAGCGTCTGCGCATGGACGAGTCCTTCGCCGAGCGCTCGGTGAACGAGGGCTTCTCCGGCGGCGAGAAGAAGCGCCACGAGATCCTCCAGATGGAGCTGCTCAAGCCCAAGTTCGCCGTCCTCGACGAGACGGACTCCGGGCTCGACGTGGACGCGCTGCGCGTGGTGTCCGAGGGCGTGAACCGCGTCCACGGCTCGACCGACGCGGGCATCCTGCTCATCACGCACTACACGCGCATCCTGCGCTACATCAAGCCGGACTTCGTCCACGTCTTCGTCGACGGCAAGGTCGCCGAGGAGGGTGGCCCGGAGCTGGCCGACCGCCTCGAGTCCGAGGGCTACGACCGCTACCTCGGCGGCTCGGTCGAGTCCGCCGCGGCGGCGTCCGCCTGACGCGGCCCGACCGACACCGACCGACTGCCGGACCGGCACCGGAGGAGACGACCATGACGACCACCGCGCCCGCCGCACGTCCCGGCCCCGAGCAGCCCGCCCGCCTCAGCGCGGGCGAGCTCGCGGCCGTGCGCGCGGACTTCCCGCTCCTCGAGCGCACCGTGCGCGGTGGTCGTCCGCTCGTCTACCTCGACTCCGCCGCCACGTCGCAGAAGCCGCAGGTCGTCCTCGACACCGAGGTCGACTTCTACGAGCAGCGCAACGCCGCCGTGCACCGCGGTGCGCACCAGCTCGCCGAGGAGGCCACCGAGGCGTTCGAGGACGCCCGGGCGGACGTCGCGACGCTCGTCGGCGCGCGCCCGGGCGAGATCGTGTGGACGTCCGGTGCGACGGCCGCGATCAACCTCGTCGCGTACGGGATCTCCAACGCCACGCTGGGCCGCGGGGGAGAGGCGGCGCGCCGCTTCGCGCTCGCCCCGGGCGACGAGATCGTCGTCACCGAGGCGGAGCACCACGCCAACCTCGTGCCGTGGCAGGAGCTCGCCGCCCGTACGGGCGCCGTGCTGCGCTGGTTCGAGGTGGACGACGACGGCCGCGTGCGCGTCGAGGACGCCGCCTCCGTCATCACGGAGCGCACGCGCGTCGTCGCGTTCACGCACGTGTCGAACGTGACGGGTGCGATCACGCCGGTCGCGCCGCTCGTCGCGCGGGCGCGCGAGGTGGGCGCTCTCACCGTGCTGGACGCGTGCCAGTCCGTGCCGCACGTGCCCGTCGACCTGCCGGCCCTGGGCGTCGACTTCGCCGCGTTCTCCGCGCACAAGATGCTCGGGCCCACGGGGGTCGGTGCGCTCTACGGGCGGCGCGAGCTGCTCGAGGCGCTGCCGCCCGTGACGACGGGCGGGTCGATGATCGAGGTCGTCACGATGGCCGAGTCGAGCTACATGGCGCCGCCCCAGCGCTTCGAGGCCGGCACGCCCGCGGTGGCCCAGGTCGTCGGGTTCGGCGCCGCCGCGCGCTACCTGCACGAGCTCGGCATGGAGGCCGTCGAGGCGCACGAGCACGAGCTCGCGGCCGAGCTCCTGCGCATCGCGGAGGTCCCGGGCGTGCGGGTCATGGGGCCGCGCGACCCGCAGGACCGGATCGCGGTCGTGTCGTTCGTCGTGGACGGCGTGCACGCGCACGACGTCGGGCAGGTGCTCGACGACGCGGGCATCGCGGTGCGCGTGGGGCACCACTGCGCGCAGCCGCTGCACCGGCGCCTCGGCGTCGCGGCGACGGCTCGCGCGTCCGCGTCGGTGTACACCACGCGTGACGACGTCGACGCGTTCCGGGAAGCACTCGCGGGGGTCCGTGCGTTCTTCTCGGTGGACCGATGAGGGAGGCCCGATGAGCTCGCTCGAGCAGATGTACCAGCAGGTCATCCTCGACCACGCGAAGAGCCCGCACGGGCGAGGGCTGGTCGAGGCGGCCGACGCCACGACTCACGGCCAGTCGCACCAGGTGAACCCGACGTGCGGCGACGAGGTGACGCTGCGCGTGGAGATCGGTGGAGCCGGAGGTGCTGCGGGGAGCGGCCCGGCGCAGCACACCATCTCCCGGGTGAGCTGGGAGGGGCAGGGCTGCAGCATCTCGCAGGCCTCGCTGTCCGTCCTCACGGACCTGGTCACCGGTCGGCCGGTGGACGAGGCCGAGCACCTCGGCGAGGTCTTCCGCGAGCTCATGGGCTCGCGGGGCAAGGGCCTCGACGACGACGCGGAGGACGAGCTCGGTGACGCGACCGCGTTCACCGGTGTCTCCCGCTACCCTGCCCGTATCAAGTGCGCCCTGCTCGGCTGGGCGGCTCTGCGGGACTCGCTCGTGACCTCGGGCGCCCTCGACGGGACCGGCACCACGAACGTCACCGAACCCGCCGGCGCGGCACCGAGCGCGCCCGGCACGACGGAGGAGAACCGATGAGCACCGACACCGGCGCGCCCGAGGGCGTCGCACCGAGCCCGCCCACCGTGGCGGACGTCGAAGAGGCCATGCGCGACGTCATCGATCCCGAGCTCGGCATCAACGTCGTCGACCTCGGCCTCGTGTACGGCGTCCAGATCGACCAGAACAACCACGCGGTCATCGACATGACGCTCACGTCCGCGGCGTGCCCGCTGACCGACGTCATCGAGGACCAGTCCGCGCAGGCGCTCGACGGGCTCGTCGACGGCTTCCGCGTCAACTGGGTCTGGATGCCGCCGTGGGGCCCGGAGAAGATCACCGACGACGGCAAGGACCAGCTGCGCGCGCTGGGCTTCAACGTCTGAGCACCGGACGGCGTTCTCGCTGCCTCCCTGTGCGCCGGAGACCATCCGCCTGCGCCCGTGCGGGCTGACGACCTCCGCGCTCGCCGACCGACGCCGCGTCCCCTCGGGGGCGCGGCGTCGGGCTGTCTGGAGCCGTCCGACGCGCGTCGTGCCGCGCACGGGGCGAGCCGCCCCACCGACGTCGCTGTTCACGATCCGGTTGCGATCCTTCTGGGGCGTTGACGAAGAGTGTCCCGAGTGGTGCGATATGGGCGCCCCCCACCACTTCTCGGAGGACGACGTGACACAGCAGGACCAGACCGGCTCGGGCGGTTCCCCGCGGCAGGTGCGCTACCGCGGCAGGTATCTCCCGATGGTCGCGGTGGTCGTCGCGGCGACGATCGCCACGGCCCTGGCCTACAGCGGCATGGTCCTGTTCGGCCTCGAGGTCGCGCACATGTCGCCGCTCGAGGCGTACGGCCTGGCGGGCTTCCTCGAGGTCAGCCTCGTCGCCGTCGCGCTCATGGCGCGCAACGCCGCGCTGGAGGGCCGCCCGTACGGCGTCCTCCTCACCCTCACCTGGGTGCTCTCGGGCACCTCGGGCGTGTTCGCTGCGCTGCACGAGGTCGCGGTCCCGACCGAGAGCACGCCCTACATGGTGGTGTTCCGGTTCGTACCGCCGCTGGTCGCCGCGCTCATGTGGCACCTCGCCCTCGTGGGGGAGCGGCACATGGTCACGGGTCACACCCTCGAGGAGCGTCGCCGTGAGGCACGGGTCCACGGGTACGTCTCCGCGCTGGAGCAGTGGCGCGACGCGCGCGCCGACAGCGCGGGCGCGCCCGCGGACCTGCGCAAGGTCCGTGCCGCGCACGAGCGGCAGCGCGCCGCCCGGGACGCAGCGCTCAAGCTGCTGACGGTCGAGGACTTCGAGCGCCGCATGCAGGTCTGGGTCGACCGGCTCGAGGCCGCGGAGCGCCACGGCAACCGGCTCGACCGCATCGGGGCGAGCTCCGTCAAGCGCGGCACCGCCCGCCGGTCGGCGGAGGCCTCCGGATCGGCAGGGGCCTCCGAGGCCTCCGGGGCCGTCGCCCGGACCGCCCCGCCCGCCGATCGGCTCGTGGAGGCGCGCGACCTCGAGTCCCTCGTGCCGGAGCCGGCGCGCGACGCCGCCGGCCCCGCCGTCGCGGTCGCACGGACGGACGAGCCGGCCCCCGAGCAGCACGCTGCGGCGGCGCCCGCCGAGAGCCCCGCCGCCGAGCCGGAGAACGGGCTCGAGCAGCCCTACACGCCCCGGACCACCACCTTCGAGGCGCTTCCCGATCTCGAGGCGCGGGTGAAGGAGCTGTTCGAGCGCACGCGACCGCTCCCCTGGGAGCAGCCCGTCCCGGAGGACACCGCGACGCCGTCGGCCACGGAGCCGTCGGCCGTGACCGGTCACACCCGACGCGTCGAGGTGTTCAATCTCCCTGGCTCCGGGGACGCCGCGCAGGCCTCGGCCACCGGGCCCTCCGTCGAGGAGGACCCGGCGGCCGAGCGCGACCGCCGCATCGTCGAGCTCGCTCGTCAGGGCATGAACCAGCGTGAGATCGCCGAGCAGGTCTCGGCGTCGCGCTCGACCGTCAGCCGCGTCGTGCGCCGCTACGAGGACCAGAAGCCCGCGGCGCACGGCGACCGCGAGCTCGCGAACGCCTGACGCGGGCGTACCGCACGGCGCCGTCGCGTCCGGGCGGAGGCCCTTCCGGGGGGATGTCGGGGACCTTGGTCCCGCGCGTCCGATTCGTCCGGTGTGAGCGGGATAGTGTCGGAACCGGCGTCGACCGGTGCGGGGCGACGTGCGGCAACGCTCTCCTCCCGAAGGATCTCCCCAGATGCACACCACGACCAGCCCGTCACCCGTCACCACCTCGTCCACCGACGCGAGCGGGCTCGACGGCACCCGGATCGTCGTCGTCGGCGCAGGCATGACGGCCCACCGCTTCGCGACGAGCCTGCGCTGTCGCGACCCGGAGGGCACGTGGTCGCTGACCGTCATCGGCGACGAGGCGCACGAGCCGTACGACCGCGTGCACCTGTCGGAGTGGTTCGCGTCGCGCGACGCGGAGGCCCTGACGCTCGACCCCGGCGTGTGGGAGGACCCGCGCATCACCCTGGTCACCGGTGACGCGGTCGCGTCCCTGGACCGCACGGCGAACGTGGTGACCACGAGGTCCGGTCGCCAGGTCCACTACGACCGCGCCGTGCTCGCGACCGGGTCGTGGGCCTGGACGCCGCGCGCGGAGGGCACGGACCTGCCCGGTCTGTTCACGTACCGCACCATCGACGACGTCGAACGGCTCGCGGAGTGGGTGCGGCTGCGCGAGCAGGTGCTCGGCCGGCCGGTGCGGGGCGTCGTCGTCGGCGGCGGGGTGCTCGGTCTGGAGGCCGCGGCGGCCCTGCAGCAGCTGGGGGCGCAGGCCACGGTCGTCGAGTTCGCGGACCGCCCGATGAGCGTCCAGCTCGACCAGGGCGGCGGCGAGATGCTGCGCCTGCTCGTCGAGGACCTCGGCATCACCGTCCGTACCGGGGTGGGGGCGCAGCGCTTCCTGCCCGCCGGCGACGGTCCCGTCGGCACGGCCGTGCTCTCCGACGGCTCGGACCTCCCGGCGGACGTCGTGGTCCTGTCCGTCGGCATCCGACCGCGCGACCGCGTCGCCCGCGAGGCCGGCCTGGCGATCGGGGAGCGGGGCGGCGTCGTCGTGGGCGACGCGTGCCAGACCTCCGACCCGGTCGTCTGGGCGATCGGCGAGTGCGCGTCCGTCGACGGCGTGTGCGCCGGGCTCGTCGCGCCGGGCAACGACATGGCGGACGTCGTCGTCGACCGCTTCCTCGGCGGCGAACGTGCGCACCGGCGCGCCGACGAGGGGACGAAGCTCAAGGGCGTCGGGGTCGAGGCCGCGTCGTTCGGTGACGTCAACGCCGTCAGCGCGGGCGCGCTCGAGGTGTCCTTCGTCGACCCGGTGAACCGTCGGTACCGCAAGCTCGTGCTCTCGGACGACGCCACGACGCTCCTGGGCGGCGTGTTCGTCGGGGACGTCGAGCTGTACGCGGCGCTGCGCCCGCTCCTGGGACGCCCGCTCGGCGCCGACCCGGCCGCCGTCATCGCGCCCGACGGCGAAGGGCTGGCGGACACCGAGCTCCCGGACGAGGCCGTCGTCTGCTCCTGCAACAACGTCGATGCGGGGACCGTCCGCGCGGCGGTGACCGAGCACGGCTGCACGACGGTGGGGCAGGTCAAGGAGTGCACCAAGGCCGGCACGGTGTGCGGCTCGTGCGTCCCGGCCCTCACCAAGCTGCTGAACACCGAGCTGTCGCGCGCGGGCGTCACGGTCTCGGACGCGCTGTGCGAGCACTTCGCGATGTCGCGGGCCGCGCTGTACCGGGTGGTCCGCGAGGAGGGCCTGCGGACGTTCTCGGAGATCGTCGCGGCGCACGGCACGGGCCGAGGCTGTGCCGTCTGCCGCCCGACCGTCGCCTCGATCCTGTCGACGCTCCACCGCGGTCACGTGCTCGAGGGCGAGCACGCGGCGCTGCAGGACACCAACGACCACGTCATGGCGAACCTGCAGAAGAACGGCACCTACTCGGTGATCCCGCGCATGCCCGGCGGCGAGGTGCGACCCGACCAGCTGCTCGAGCTCGCGCGGGTCGCGGACGACTACGGCCTCTACGTGCGAGTCACCGGCGGCCAGCGCCTCGCGATGTTCGGCGCGCGCCTCGACCAGCTCCCGGAGATCTGGGAGCGCCTGGTCGCGGTGGGCTTCGAGTCCGGGCACGCGTACGGCAAGTCGCTGCGCACGGTGAAGACGTGCGTCGGCCGGACGTGGTGCCGGTTCGGCGTCCAGGACTCGTCGGCCATGGCGGTGCGGCTCGAGCTGCGGTACCGCGGGCTGCGGTCGCCGCACAAGATCAAGTTCGGCGTCTCCGGCTGCGCGCGCGAGTGCGCGGAGGCGCGCGGCAAGGACGTGGGCATCATCGCCACGCACAAGGGCTGGAACCTGTACGTGGGCGGCAACGGCGGCGCGCAGCCCGCCCACGCCCAGCTCCTCGCCGAGGACGTCGACGACGAGACCCTCGTGCGGTACGTCGACCGGTTCCTCATGCTCTACGTCCAGGAGGCCGACCGGCTGCAGCGCACCGCGCCGTGGGTCGCCGACCGCACGGGCGGGCTCGAGGAGCTGCGCCGCGTCGTCGTCGAGGACTCCCTCGGGATCGCGGACGAGCTCGAGGCCGCGATGGCCGAGCACGTGCGCTCCTACGAGGACGAGTGGAGCGCGACGCTCGCCGACCCGGACAAGATGCGCAAGTTCGTGACGTTCGTCAACGCGCCCGACGCCGCGGACCCGGACCTCGCGTTCGTGCCTGAGCGCGGCCAGGTCCGCCCGGCCGGGGAGCACGACGCCCCGACGTACCCTGACCCGCGCGCCGCCCGCGACGCCGCGTTGTCCGGCGTGCGCGCCGACCTCACCGCAGGAGACGCCCGATGAGCACGCCCGTCGACATCTGCGCCCTCGAGGACCTCGACCCCGAGCGCGGGGTCGGTGCGCTCCTGGGGGCCACCCAGGTCGCCGTCTTCCGGCTCACCGACGGCACGGTGCGCGCCGTCCAGCAGCGCGACCCGTACTCGGGCGCCAACGTCATGTCGCGCGGCCTGGTCGGCACGCACCGCGTCACCGGCGACGACGGAGCGGTGCGCGACGTGACCACCGTGACGACGCCCATGCTCAAGCAGGTCTGGGACATCGACACGGGCGAGGTCGTCGACTCCGGGGGCAAGGACCGCCGGCCGCTCGCCGTGTTCCCCGCGGAGGTCCGGGACGGGCGCGTGCTCGTCGCCGGTGTCGGCGCACGGTCCGTGGTCGTCGTGGGGCGGACGGCGGCCGAGGAACGCGTGGCCGCGTCGCCGTCCGGGGCCTGACCGAACCCTCGCGTCCTCGTCGCGGGCGGCGTGCCGACGGACCGACCTCAGCGGTCCACGCGGACGGCGAGGAGTGCGACGTCGTCCCGGGTCCCGGCCGGGACGAGCTCGGTGAGCAGGGCGTCGAGCAGCCGCCCCGGCGCGATGTCGCCGAGCGCGGCGACACGCCCCGGCAGCTCGTGGAGGCTCTCGCGCAGCGGACGGTCCCGGCGCTCGACGAGGCCGTCGGTGTAGAGCAGCAGCGTGTCGCCGGGCGCCAGCGTGTCGGCGTGGTCGGACCGGTCGCCGCCCAGGCCCAGCCCGAGCAACGGGTCGGACTGCGCCTCGAGCAGCCGCGCCGAACCGTCCGCCCGCCGCACCACCGGGGGCAGGTGCCCGGCCGACGCCCACGTCAGCGACCGCGGCTCGCCCTCCGCACCCGGTCCGATGCGTGCGACCACGGCCGTCGCGAGCGCGTCGAGCCCGAGCCCGGAGGCGGTGCTCTCGGCGGCGTCGAGCACCGACGCCGGCCCGGCACCGGTGCAGTACCCGACCGAACGAACCACCCCGCGCAGATGACCCATGCGCGCCGCGGCGGACACGTCGTGCCCCGTGACGTCGCCGACGACGACCG
The DNA here is from genome assembly GCF_042670945.1 of Cellulosimicrobium sp. NPDC057127. Taxonomy (NCBI): domain Bacteria; kingdom Bacillati; phylum Actinomycetota; class Actinomycetes; order Micrococcales; family Promicromonosporaceae; genus Cellulosimicrobium; species Cellulosimicrobium sp. NPDC057127. The sequence goes on along the minus strand of NZ_JBHUUP010000019.1, from coordinate 13,844 downwards.
CGGTGTGGCCGTCGGGCTGGACGAACGCGTCGTACCAGTCACCGCCCACGTGGACCTCCGGCACCGCCGGCCGGTACCGCACGTCGATGCGCAGGCCGGGTGGATCGGGCGGCGGCGTGAGGATCGAGTCCTGCAGCTCCAGCGCGGCGCGGCGCTCGCGCACGAGCGCCGCCGTGTACCGGCGGACGGTCGACCCGACGCTGAGCACGCGGTCGAGCACGGACGGGGAGGGAGCCGTGGCGCCGCCCGCCCGGACGGGACCGTACGCCCGCACGATGTCCGTCACGTCCTCCGCGCGGTGCACGATGACGGAGACCGCGCCCGTGGCGTCGGTGACGGGCACGTTCGTCGTGATCCACCAGCGCTCCGTCCACCGGCCGTCCGCGTCGCGCAGGTCGTACCGGTGCGGCCCGATCATCTCCAGGCGTCCCGTCGCCCGCACCCGGTCGAGCGACGCGACCACCTCGGCCGCGCCGGCGCCCTCCTCGGTGTGGAGCGGGAACACGTCGAGGTAGTGCCGTCCCACGATCGCCGACGCCGGCTCGTCGACCGTGCGCAGGATCGCGTCGTTGGCGTCCAGCACCATGAGCTCGGACGACATGACGAGCTTGGGGGCGGTGAGGGCCGAGAAGATCGCCTGGTAGTCGAGATCCTGCGAGGTGGTCCGCACGCTGTCCTCCGTCACGTCGGGTGCTCGCGTCACCCCCTGAGCCTGACGGGCGCCGGCCGCGCTCGCAGGACGAGGGCGCGCGACGGTCGCACGGCGCGCCCGGACCGGGCGCCGGCGCCCGGCTCACCCCTCCTCGACGTGGACGGCGAGGAGCGCGACGTCGTCCTCCGCGCCGTCGGGCACGAGGTCGGCGAGCAGCGCGTCGAGCAGGCGCCTCGGTCCCACGCGCGCGTGCACGGCCACGCGCTCGGGGAGCACGGCGAGGCTGTCCCGCAACCGGTGGCCGCGCCGCTCGACGAGCCCGTCGGTGTAGAGCAGGAGGGTGTCGCCCGGCGACAGCGTCACGTCGCTGTCGTGGCGGTCGTCGCCGAAGCTGAGCCCGAGCGGTGGGTCGGCGCGGGCGGGGACCAGACGCGCCGACCCGTCCGCGGACAGCAGCACGGGCGGCGGGTGCCCCGCACGGCACAGCCGTGCCGCGCGCGTCCCGTCCGGCGCAGCAGGGTCGACGCACGCCGCGACGACCGTGGCGGTGACGTCCAGCTCGAGGCCGGCCGCCGTCCGCTCCGCCTCGTCGAGGATCTGCGCGGGGGTGCCCCCGGTGCTGTAGCCGACCGCCCGGACCAGGCCCCGCAGGTGCCCCATGCGCGCGGCCGCGGCGACGTCGTGCCCCGTGACGTCGCCCACCAGGGCGACGGTGCGGCCGTCGCGCTGGACGAAGGCGTCGTACCAGTCCCCTCCGACATGGACCTCCGGGACCGCCGGGCGGTACCGGGCGTCGATGCGCAGCCCTGGCGGCGAGGGCGGGGGAGTGAGGATCGAGTCCTGGAGCTCGAGCGCGGCGCGGCGCTCGCGGACGAGCGCGTCGGCGTACCGGCGCACCGTCGAGCCCACGGCGAGCACGTGACCGATCACCGCCGGGTCGAGCGGCGCGTCCTGCCCGCCGGACGCCGCGTCCGGGAGCGCGTCGCCGGACGCGGCGACCGGTGACGACGTGCCGGTGAGCGAGGCGTCCTCGGCAGGGGCGGTCGCCGGCGGGCTGCCACGCGACGCGGTCCCGGCGCGGGCCTGCCGTCGCGCGAGCACGATGTCGGTCACGTCCTCGGCTCGGTGCACGAGCACCGACAGGTGGCCCGCAGGATCCAGGACGGGGACGATCGTCATCACCCACCACCGCTCGCCCCAGCGGCCGTGGGCGTCGCGCATGTCGAAGCGCTGCGGGCCGATCATCTCGAGCCGTCCCGTCGCCAGGACCCGTTCGAACGCCTCCGTCACCTGGCGGATCAGCGGGCTGACGTCGTCCCGTGGCGCGAAGACGTCGAGGTAGTGCCGGCCGATGACGGCGGTGGCCGGGGCGTCGACGGTCCGCAGGAAGGCGTCGTTGGCGTCGAGGATCATCAGCTCGGGCGACAGCACGAGCTTGGGCGCCGTGAGCGCGGCGAAGACCGCGTGGTAGTCGACCTTCTCCGCCGGCTCCCTCGCCGTCCCGCCGCCCCGCTCCTGTGCGGCCTCCACCTTGTTCAGCGTGCCCCCATCGGGGGTATCGCGCAGCGCGAGGGACGCGGCCCGGGGCGGCGAGGGGTCAGCCGACGGCGGTCACCGGGGAGGCCAGCGGTGTGCCGGAGCCGTCGCGGCGCTGGTCCGCCTCGGGCAGGTCGACGGCCTGTCCGCCGGCGCCGGTCGCCCGCGCGGGCCCCTGGCCCACCCAGGCGAGGATCAGCACGTCCTCGCCCTTGAGGAAGCGGTGCGCGCGCACCCCGCCCGTCGCGCGGCCCTTGCCGGGATAGAGCTCGTACGGCGTGACCTTGGCCGCTCCGGTCTGGGTGCCCGCCAGCGCGTCGGACGACCCGGACACGGTGACCACCGTCGCGAGGTCGCGCACGTCGGCCGGGACGACCCCGAAGAACGCCACGCGCTGCCCGTCGGCGAGCCGGATGCCGGCCATGCCCCCCGCCGGCCGGCCCTGCGGCCGCACGGCGGCGGCCTCGAAGTGCAGGAGGTTCGCGTCGGTGCTGACGAACACGACCTCGTCGGCGTCCGTCGCGGGCGCGGCACCGACGACCGTGTCGCCGTCGCGCAGGCCGATGACCTCCCAGTCGTCGCGGTTCGGCACGTCGCCCGGCGCGAGGCGCTTGACCACCCCCTGCGCGGTGCCGATCGCGAGCGGGGGCGCGTCGGCGTCGAGCGAGACGACGGTCACGGCCTCCTCACCCGGCTCGAGCGCGACGACCTCGCTGAGCGGCACGCCGCCCGACAGGCTCGGCGCGCCGTCGGTCGGGGGGATCGCCGGCAGGTCGAGGACCGACAGGCGCACCACGCGGCCGCGGTTCGTGAGGAGCCCGACCGTGCCGCGCGCCGTGGTGCGCACACGGGCGCGCAGCACGTCGTGCGCGGAGCGCGAACCGGCTCGTGCGGGCTCCGCGTCGTCGCTCGTGCGCGCCAGCAGGCCGGTCGCCGAGAACAGCGCCCAGCAGGGGGAGTCGGCGACCTCGAGCGGCACGGCCGACGTGGTGGTCGGGGCGGCGCCCGCGGACTCGAGGAGGACGGTGCGGCGCGGCGTGCCGTACGTCTTCGCGACGTCCGCCATCTCCGCCGACACGACGGCACGCAGCCGTGCGTCGTCGCCGAGGATCTCCTCGAGCTCGGCGATCTCGCGGCGCAGCTCCTCCTGCTCCTTCTCGAGCTCGATCCGCGAGAACTTCGTCAGGCGGCGCAGCTGGAGCTCGAGGATGTACTCGGCCTGCGGCTCGGAGAGGTCGAACACCGTCCGCAGCCGCTCGCGCGCCGTGCGCGCGTCGTCGGACGACCGGATGACCTGGATGACCTCGTCGATGTCGACGATCGCGACGAGCAGCCCGTCGACGAGGTGCAGGCGTTCGGAGCGCTTGCGCAGCCGGTGGGCGGACCGTCGGCGCACCACGTCGATGCGGTGGTCCACCCAGACGGTCAGCAGCTCGCGCAGGCCCAGCGTGCGCGGTTGGCCACCGACGAGCGCGACGTTGTTGATGCCGAACGAGTCCTCGAGCGGCGTGAACTTGTACAGCTGCTCGAGCACGGCCTCCGGGTTGAAGCCCGTCTTGACCTCGACCACGATGCGCAGCCCGTGCTCGCGGTCCGTGAGGTCCGTCGCGGCGGTGACGCCCTGGATCTTCTTGGCCTTGACGCCCTCGGCGATCTTCTCGATCACCTTCTCCGGGCCGACGACGTACGGCAGCTCCGTGATGACGATGCCCTTGCGCCGCGGCGTGAGGTTCTCGACCCGTGCCGTCGCGCGCGTGCGGAACGAACCGCGGCCGGTGCGGTAGGCGTCGCGCACGCCGTCGAGCCCGACGATCTTCCCGCCCGACGGCAGGTCGGGGCCGGGGACGAAGCGCATCAGCGCCTCGAGGTCCGCGTCCGGGTGCTTGACGAGGTGGCGCGCCGCCGCGACGACCTCCACCAGGTTGTGCGGCGGCATGTTGGTCGCCATGCCGACGGCGATGCCGGACGCGCCGTTGACGAGCAGGTTGGGGATCGCCGAGGGCAGCACCTCGGGCTGGGTGAGCTTGTTGTCGTAGTTCGGCACGAAGTCGACGACGTCCTCGTCGAGGTTCGTCGTCATCGCGAGGGCCGAGGGGGCGAGCCGCGCCTCGGTGTACCGCGAGGCGGCGGGGCCGTCGTCGAGCGAGCCGAAGTTGCCGTGCCCGTCGACCAGCGGGAGCCGCAGCGAGAAGTCCTGGGCGAGGCGGACGAGCGCGTCGTAGATCGCGCCGTCGCCGTGGGGGTGGAGCTTGCCCATCACCTCGCCGACGACGCGCGCGGACTTCACGTGCGCACGGTCGGGCCGCAGGCCCATGTCGGCCATCATGTACAGGATCCGGCGCTGGACCGGCTTCAGGCCGTCACGGGCGTCCGGCAGCGCGCGCGAGTAGATGACGGAGTAGGCGTACTCGAGGAACGACCCCTCCATCTCCGTCGCGACGTCGACGTCGACGATCGTCTCGTTCACCGCGCCCGGGTCGAGCGAGGGGGTCGAGGGCTTGCGCGCCATGGTCGTGCGGGCTCCTGCCGGTCGGTGCGTCGGCGACGCTGGTCGTGGGTGGCGGGCCGACGGCTGGGGCCGCCGGGTCGCCGCACGCGAGGGTAGCCCACGCGTGCGACACGCCCGCGCCCGGCTCGCGCCGCGCGCCCCTGCGGACGATTGTCCTCCGTCGCGCGACCGTGCCGCGGCAGGCGCACCGGACGGGGGAGTGCATAGCCTGGGGGCGTGAGCGACGACGGCGCCGCCGGCACGTACCCGGTGGAGTGGGAGGCGGACGTCGTCCTGCGCGACGGGACGACCACGCACGTGCGCCCCATCCGTCCCGGGGACGCCGACGCGCTCCAGCGGTTCCACGTCGGCCAGTCCGAGCGGTCGACGTACCTGCGGTTCTTCGCGCCGCTGCAGCGCCTGCCCCCGCGCGACCTCGAGCGCTTCACGCAGGTCGACCACCGCGACCGCGTCGCGCTCGTCGCCGTCCGCCCGCGGTCGGCCGGCCCGGACGCGGACGGCGCGGGCCCCGGCATCGAGGGGTCGCACGACGCCGACCAGCACCCCGACGGCGTCGACATCATCGGGGTCGCGCGGTTCGACCGCACCTCGGCGCACGAGGCCGAGGTCGCGTTCAACATCGCCGACGCGGCGCAGGGGCGCGGGCTGGGCTCCGTGCTGCTCGAGCACCTCGCGGCGGCGGCGCGCGAGCGCGGCGTGCGTCGGTTCACGGCCGACGTCCTGCCGCAGAACGGCCGCATGCTCGCCGTGTTCCGCGAGGCCGGGTACGACGTCCACCAGCAGATGGACGACGGCCTCGTGGTGGTCAGCGTCGACCTCGACCCCACCGAGCGCTCGCGCGCCGTCATGGCGGACCGCGAGCACCGTGCCGAGGCGCGCAGCATGCAGGGGCTGCTCGGGGCGACGAGCGTCGTGCTCGTGGGCCCGCCGGACCCGGCCGACGGCCGCGACGCCTCGATCGAAGGGCTCCTCGCGCACCGGGCGCTCGCGGCTCTCGCGCGCGGCGACGGCACCGTCCACGTGGTCGGCCCGTCCGTCCCGACCACCGTCCCGGCCGCCGAGCCGGATGAGCCGGGTGAGTCGCGGAGGCCCGGCGGGGCCCGGGTCGTCGCGCACACGTCGCTCGCCGCGGTGCCCGGACCCGTGGAGCTCGCCGTGGTCGCGCTGCGCCCGCCCGAGGCGATCGACGCGGTCCGCCGCCTCGCGCGTCTCGGGGTGCGCGGCGTCGTCGTGCTCTCCGCCGGGTACGCGGAGACGGGCGAGGAGGGGCTCGCGCTGCGGCGCGAGCTGCTGCGCGCCGCGCACACCGCCGGTCTGCGCGTGATCGGGCCGGCGAGCTACGGCCTCGTCACGACCGGGACGAGCGCGCAGCACCCACGGCTGGCGGCCACGCTCGCCGACGACCTGCCCGCGCCCGGCGTCGTCGGCCTGTTCTGCCAGTCCGCGCCGATGGCGGTCACGCTGCTCGCCACGACCGCGCGTCGCGGCCTCGGGGTCTCGACCTTCCTGTCGGCGGGCCACCGGGCCGACGTGTCGGGCAACGACCTGATGCAGTACTGGCAGGACGACCCGGCGACCCAGGTCGTGTGCCTGTACCTCGAGTCCATCGGCAACCCGCGCAAGTTCACGCGCATCGCGCGCCGTCTCGCGTCCGTCAAGCCCGTCGTCGTGGTGACGGCGGGCCGGTCCGGCCACGTCGTGCCACCGGGGCACGCGGTGCGCTCGACGCGCGCACCGCGCCGCACGCTCGAGGAGATGCTGCGCCAGTCGGGCGTGATCCGGGCGGAGAACACCCACCACATGATCGACATCGCCCAGCTCCTCGCGCACCAGCCGCTGCCCGAGGGCCGGCGCGTCGGCGTCCTCGCGAGCTCGGCGTCGCTCGCGGCCCTCGTGGCCGAGGCCGTCGTCTCCGCGGGCCTCGTCGTGTCCCACACCGACTTCCTGCCCGAGGACGCCTCGCCGGAGCGGGTCGCGGAGGCGGTGGGTGCCGCGTACGCGCCGGACGCGTGCGACGTCGTGGTCGCCGTCCAGGTGCCGACGGTGCGGCCGCGGCGCGCCGACGTGTCCCACGCGGTCGCGCGCGCGGCGGCGCGCACCCGGCGCACGACGGTCGCCAGCATGCTCGGGCTGCACGGGATGACGGACGAGCTGTCGGCACCGGACCCCCACGCCCCCGCCGACGGCGCGGCCGCCACCGCCCGCTGCCGCGTCCCGGCGTACTCGACGCCCGAGGACGCCGTCGCCGCGCTCGGTGCCGTCGTGCGCTACGCCGCCTGGCGCGAGACGGACCACGGCGTGCCCGTGCGCCCGTCGGGACTCGACCCCGACCGCGCGCGCTCGATCGTCGAGCGTGCGCTCGCGGGCGCGCCCGGGAGGGACCTCGGCCCCGCCGACGCCGCCGAGCTCCTCGACTGCTACGGCATCCGCGTGTGGCCGGCACGGCGGGTCGGCACCGCGGACGAGGCCGTCGCGGCCGCCGACGAGATCGGGTGGCCGGTCGCGCTGAAGAGCACCGCCGCGGCGCTGCGCCACCGCGCCGACCTCGGCGGCGTGCGTCTCGTCATCGCGGACGAGGCGGAGCTGCGCGCTGACGTCGAGCAGATGCGCGCGGCGCTCGCCGCCGTCGTGCCGAGCGCGGCCGACGCCCCCTTCGAGGTGCAGGCCATGGCCGACGCGGGGGTGGCCTGCGTGATCCGCTCCACCGAGGACCAGCTGTTCGGGCCGGTCGTCTCGTTCGGGCTCGCCGGCGACGCGGTCGACCTCCTCGACGACGTCGCCTACGGGGTGCCGCCGCTCACCGACGTCGACGTCGCGGCGATGGTCCGCTCCGTGCGCGCCGCTCCACGCCTGTTCGGCTACATGGGCGCGCCGGTCGTCGCGACCGGCGCGCTCGAGGACGTCCTCGCCCGCGTGTCCGTGCTCGCCGACGACCTGCCGGAGGTGCGCAGCCTCGAGCTCCACCCGGTGGTGGTGTCCGAGCACGGCGCGGCGGTGCTCAGCGCGCGCATCAGTCTCGGTGACGCCCAGCGCGCCGACACCCTGCGCCGTGCCCTCCCCGGCTGAGCGCACCGCGACGTCCGCACCGCGTGCCGCGGGCTGGCCGCCGCCTCCCGGCGGGTGGGAGAATGCGCGGGTGCCCTCCACGACCTCCGACGCGTCCCCGGACGCCTGGACCGACCTGACCGCCCAGCTCCACCGTGCCGGCTACTACCCGGAGCTCGTCGCGGACGTCCTCGACCTCGCGGTCGCGGGCGAGGAGATCGTCTCCCACCTGGTGCTGCCCGAGACCACGTTCGACGCGTCCGAGGTCCGGCGCCACCTCACGGTGCTCGTGCTCACCCCGACGCGTCTCGTCACGGCGCACGTGGACGACCACCCCGCCGACAGCGAGAACCCGTCGGCCTCGGCCGCCGCGACGACGGAGTCCGTGCCCCTCGCCGAGGTGCGGTCCGTCTCGCTCACCCACGTGGTCGCGGACCCGCAGAAGCACCGCGCGGGCAAGCCGCCGCTCGAGGTCACGCTCGCGCTCGGCTGGGGCGCGGTCTCGCGCGTGGACCTCGAGCCCGCCGGCTGCACCGACCCGGCGTGCGAGGCCGACCACGGCATGACCGGCCAGATCACGCCGGACGACGTCGTGGTCCGCGTGAGCGCCGAGGCCGAGGGGCGCGCCGCCGTGGGTGCCGCCGTCGACTTCGCCAGGGCCCTGTCGCGCGCGACGGCGCAGCGCGTCCCGTGACCGTGCCGCCGCCGCGGGCCGCGGCCGGCGCCGCCGTCGAGCTGCCCGCGGACCTGCTCGCGCCGGACGGCGGGACGGGGAGCCTCGCAGCCGTGCTCCCCGCCGCGCTCGACGCGCTCGGCGTCGGGGTGACGACGGCGACGGGCATCGACGGCGCCGACGCGCGCCGCGTCCTCGACCTGCCTGCCGCCGAGCGGGTGTGCGTCGTGCTCGTCGACGGCCTCGGGCACGTCAACCTCGCCGAGCGCGCGGGGCACGCGCCCTTCCTGCGCTCCCTGCTGCCGGGGGCACGGGCCCTGACGTCGTCGTTCCCCAGCACGACCGCCGCAGCGGTGGGTGCGTTCGGCACGGGGACCGCACCCGGACGCACCGGCATGCTCGGCTACACGCAGCGCAACCCGGCGACCGGCGGGCTCGCCAACATGGTGTCGTGGGAGGGCGCGCCGCCGCCGCACGAGCTCCAGCAGGAACCTCCGCTGCTGGGCGTCGCCGCGGACGCAGGGGTCGCCGTGACGTCCACGGGCCCCGCACGGTTCGCCGGGTCCGGCATGACGCTCGCCGCGCTGCGCGGTGGCACGTACGCCGCGGGGGAGCGGCTGGGCGACCGCGTGGACGCCGCGGTGCGGGCGCTGCGCCGACCCGGTCTCGTCTACGTCTACTGGGGCGAGGTCGACAAGGCCGGCCACCACCACGGCTCCGGCTCGTGGCAGTGGGGCGACGAGCTCGAGGCCCTCGACCGCGAGCTCGCGCGCCTGGCGCGCTCGCTGCCCGCGGGCACGCTGCTGCTCGTCACGGCCGACCACGGCATGGTCGACGTCGACCCCGTGCTGCGACGAGACGTCGCGGACGACCCGGTGCTCTCGCAGGGCGTCGTGCTCGTCGGGGGCGAGCCGCGCGCCGTGCACCTGTACGCCGAGCCCGGCCGGGCGCAGGAGGTCGCGGCACGCTGGCGCGACGCCCTGGGCGACGGCGCGCTCGTGCTCGAGCGCGACGAGGTGCTCGCGGGCGGGCTGCTGGGGCCCGATCCACGACCCGACGCGGTGGCCGCCGCCGGAGACGTGCTCGTGGCGATGCGGGGCCGGGCGACCGTGGTCGACTCGCGCACCCAGACTCCCGCGTCGCTCGCGCTCGTCGGGGTCCACGGGTCGCTCACGGAGCGCGAGATGCGGGTCCCCCTGCTCGTGGCCACGGGCTGACGCGCGGTGCCCGGCGCGCTGGCGCCCGGCACCGCAGCCACCGACGACAGGACCGACCGCGAAAGGGCCCGCATGGCCGAGCTCGTCTTCTTCTCCGGCACCATGGACTGCGGCAAGTCCACGCTCGCCCTCCAGCTGGACCACAACCACGCGGCGCGCGGGCGGCGCGGGCTGATCTTCTCGCGTGACGACCGCGCGGGGACGGACCGGCTGTCGTCTCGCCTCGGGCTGGAGGTCGTCGCGCACGAGGTGCGGGACGACACGGACTTCTGGTCGTTCGTGACGGCCCAGCCGGTCCCCGTGGACTACCTGGTGTGCGACGAGGCGCAGTTCTACTCGCCGGCGCAGGTCGAGCAGCTCGCCCGCCTCGTCGACGAGACCGAGATCGACGTCTTCGCGTTCGGCATCACGGCCGACTTCCGCACGCGCCTGTTCCCGGGTTCCGCACGGTTCATCGAGCTCGCCGACCGGGTGGAGGTGCTGCAGGTGCAGTCCCTGTGCTGGTGCGGGGCGCGCGCGACGCACAACGCGCGCACCGTCGACGGGCGCATGGTCGTCGAGGGGGAGCAGGTCGTCGTCGGCGACGTCGGGACGGGGCCGGGCGAGGTGGCCTACGAGGTCCTGTGCCGCCGGCACCACATGCGGCGCATGACGACCGCCGCGGCGCGCGCCCTCGGGCCCGCGGACGGGCTGTCGTTCGACCTGCCGGGCTGAGCCGGGGGTCAGTGCTCGGGGCGCGCCCCGAACACGATCTCGTCCCAGCTGGGGACCTTCGCGCGCGAGCGGTTGCGGCTCCTGCGGGTCTCGCGCGGCGCGGGACGGGTGGTGGCGGGCACGTCCTGCGCGGCGGCGTCGTCCGGGTCCTGCGGCCCGGACGGTCGCGACGGCGTCGACGAGCGTGCGGGCGTGGACGGACGGGTCGCGGGGGAGGCGGCCGGCTCGTCGTCGGTACGCAGCGCGGCCGGGTGCACCCCGTCCTCCTCCTCCCGGGCGGGCGTCGGGCGCGGCGAAGGGCGCAGCGAGGGCAGCTGGACGACCGTCCCGCCGTGCTGCGGGCGGTCGTCGTCGCGCCCCTCGGCCGCGTGGTCGGGGCCCTCGCCGTCGAGCATCGCGAGCGGTCCGAAGCCCTCGAAGGGCTCCTGCCCGTCGTCGGGGGGAGCGGCGGACCCCCGGTCGGGGCCGGTGCGCGCGCGCACGCCACGTCGCCGGCCCAGGTCGTCGAGCAGGTCGGCCGTGCCGTCCGCCTCGGGCGTCCGGCGCGGGGGGTGTCGCCGGGGCGCGGCGGAGTCGACGTCGAAGACGTCGGCGGCCACGGGCTCGGGCGCGGGTTCCGGCTGGGTGATCCAGCGCGCCTCGTCGTCGAGGGCGTGCAGGGCGCGCGACGACGGGTCGTACGACCAGCGAGCGGTGCAGCGGCCGGAGGCGACGGTGAACACGACCGTGACGACCCACGGCGAGCCCGCGGTGCGCGCCGCCGACCACTCGAGTCCCGCGAGGTCGACGTCGCGGGCGGACAGGCGCCGTGCCACCAGCTCGTCGACGGTGGGGGCGTCGTCGCCGTGCCCCGGGCGCGCGGCGCGGACGCGCTCGACCACGTACTCCTGCTCCGCGAGCACCGGACCGGCGAAGCGCCGCACCTGCTCGACCGCGAGCCCCGCGGCCTCGGCGACGTCCTCGACCCCCTCGCCGGCGCGCAGTCGCGACTGGATCTCGCGCGGCGACAGGCGTCGGGCGTCCTCGGCGCGCAGGTGCTCGAGGTGGGGACGGTCGCGCCGGACGGCGGCCCGCAGCGCCTCGGAGATGGGCAGCACGAAGCGCGCGCCGCCCGTGCCGCCGAGGACGAGGTGCTCCCCGTCCTCGTGCAGTCTCACCAGCTGGAGCTCGTCCATCGGTCCTCCCGTGTCACCGTGCCTGCCTCCGAGGGTGCCATCCTCGCGCCCGACGCGGGTGCAATGCGCCCGGTGTGCCGCGGACTGGCTCTGGGAGGATCGTGCCCGTGATCCTCGATCTCGTCCCCGGAGACGCTCTCGAGCTCGGCGGGGTCTTCTGCGCTGCGCTCTCCGGTGGGCTGGCCGCGGTCCGCAAGCGCTTCGACCTCGTGGGCGTCCTCGTCCTCGCCTGGGCGGCGGGGCTCGGCGGCGGGCTGCTGCGCGACGTGCTCATCGGCGCGATCCCGCCCGTGGGCATCTCGGACTGGCGGCTCGTCGCCGTCGCGGCCGCCGCCGGGGTCGTCACGTTCTTCTGGCACCCTCGCCTCGAGCGGCTGCGACGCAGCATCGTCGTGCTCGACGCCGGCGCGCTCGCCCTGTTCGTGCTCTCCGGCACCATGAAGGGGCTCGAGTACGGCGTGGGGCCGCTCGCAGCCGTCTTCGTCGGCGTGCTCACCGGGGTGGGCGGCGGCATCCTGCGCGACGTGCTCACGAGCGAGGCGCCCCTGCTGTTCCAGGACCAGCAGCTGTACGCCGTCCCGGCGCTCGTGGGCGCGGCGCTCACCGCGGTCCTGTGGGAGGCGGACGCCCTCGGGCTGCTGTCCCAGGCGGGCGTCCTCGCGCTCGTGCTGGGGTTCCGCCTGCTCTCCCTGCGCCTCGGCTGGTCCGCGCCGGGGCCCTGGGAAGGTCGTCGGCCCGGGCCCGGTTCGGGCAGGATGTGAGCCGTGCGCTCCTTCATCGACGACCCCCGCCTGCCCGACGACGTCACCGTGCCCGCCCTGCGCGAGCTCGCCGAGCGCCTCGCGCGCTCAGCGGGCGAGCTCGTGCGCACCGGCCGCCCGGACCGGGTCGAGGTCGCGTCCACCAAGTCCACCGCGACCGACGTCGTCACGCGCATGGACGCCGACTCCGAGGCGCTGCTGCGCCGCGAGATCGCCGCCGCACGACCGGACGACGCGGTCCTCGGCGAGGAGGAGGGGTCGACCGGCGGGTCGTCCGGGATCACGTGGGTCGTGGACCCGATCGACGGCACGGTGAACTACCTGTACGGGGTCGCGTCGTACGCCGTGTCCGTCGCGGCGGTCGTCGGCCCGCCGGACCCGGAGCGCTGGACGGTGCTCGCCGGCGCCGTGCACTCCGTCGTGGACGGGCGCACCTGGACGGCGGGCGCCGGGGCGGGCGCGACGCTCGACGGCGCACCCCTGCGGGTCGGTGAGCCGGCGGAGCTGGCGCAGTGCCTCGTGGGCACCGGGTTCGGCTACGACGCCGGGCGTCGCCGGGCGCAGGCCCGGGTGCTGGTCGAGGTGCTCCCGCGCGTGCGGGACATCCGCCGCCTCGGCTCGGCGGCGATCGACCTGTGCCTCGTGGCGAGCGGCGAGCTGGACCTGTACTACGAGCGCGGCCTGAACCCGTGGGACATGGCGGCGGGCGCGCTCGTCGCGCACGAGGCGGGCGCCCGGGTGACCGGCCTGCGGGGTCGCGCCGCAGGTCACGACATGACCGTCGTCGGGGGACCGGCGCGCGTCGCCGAGCTCGTGGAGCTGCTCGAGAGGGCCGGCGCCGACTCCGACGCGTGACCCGACACGGCGGTCCGGGGCCGTGACGAAGGACACCCGCGACGCGCCGTGAGCCACGGGGTGCATCAGCGCGCGAAATGGTGCAGAATCCGGGGGCCCGCCGGGAACAATTCCGGTGCGCCACGCATTGATCAGCGTGCACGTGTCCCGAGGTCCTCGAGGCACGGCACGTCACGGGGCGTCCCCCACGTCCCGTACCCGTGCCGCTCGGCACGCCCGGCGAGGCCGGTCCCCGGGCACGCACGGTCGCTATCGACGAGCTTTCGGAGAGTGACCCCACAGATGGCAACAGACTACGACGCCCCGCGCAAGAGCGAAGAGGAGCTCAGCGAGGACTCGATCCAGGAGCTGCAGGCTCGTCGCTCCGACAAGAGCTCGGGCGTTGTGGACGAGGACGAGACCGAGGCGGCGGAGGGCTTCGAGCTCCCCGGCGCCGACCTGTCCGGCGAGGAGCTCTCGGTCCGCGTGCTGCCGCGGCAGGCGGACGAGTTCACCTGCGCGAGCTGCTTCCTCGTGCACCACCGCAGCCAGCTCGCCTACGAGAAGAACGGCCAGCAGATCTGCACGGAGTGCGCCGCCTGACCCGCGTCCGCGCACGTCCCCGCACGTCGGCCGCCGCCCCCCCGGGGGGCGGCCGCCGGCGGCCCCGGGGCCCGCCCGGGGCCCCCCGGGCGCGCCCCCGGGGCCCCGGGCACCGGGCGGCCCGG